>JAFDFZ010000169.1 GCA_019309565.1 Deltaproteobacteria bacterium | reverse complement strand
TGACCGCCATTGTTAATCCCAACATTCCGGTAGCAGCCGACGAAGACGTGGACCTTGATATCAACATGGAGAAGATTCACCTGTTTCGCAAAGATGGAGGAGAGGCACTTTTTTAATTAACGTCCTGAAAATTCTATAACATATTGAATTAAATCAGTTTTTACTGCTTCGATAGTGACCGCCCTAATTGAATGATGGAATGTTGAAATAATGGAGCATTGGGTTAACGAAGCGGAAAAGGTATAGTCTGATGCTCCACTACTGCGATAAAGCTTCACTTTGTGCCCGCTGTTCTTGTTGGGACGAAGCGTCTAGCGGGTACCATTTGTTGCTACCTGCCCCGCCTCTCCTCCCAGCGTGTTAGTAGGTACTTCTTTTCTTGCTCGAAAACCCTGTTGATATTTTCAATATATTCCTCGCAGGCTTTGGTGTCGGTGTTTTTCATTTTATTGAAGAACGACAGTTGTCTGGAATAATAGAGGGGCACCATGGAATCGACCAGCCGCCTGTGCGGAAGTATCCGATTTCGATAGGCCACGGCAAAATCGAACATTGTTCGGCACCATACCCAAGTGGGATAATATAGAAGTTTTTTTGGTTTTCTTTTGGCTTTTAGAATTTCTCTCAGGTTCTCGTCGGAAATCACAGCTTCCCATTCCTTCTTGTACCTATCGCATCCGGTTATGAAGGTTTCATATAGGTGATCCGTATCTACATTTGGTACGGGAGGGTTTTCATTTTCACCAAGACCGAACCCGAAAATGGGTGTTGGTGTGCTTGGTTTTATATGCTTCCATAGGGATTCAAACTCGATGATGAGATCAAAGAGCGTCCATGCCACCTCTTTGAACATGGGTTTTAGATGCCTTGCAGGATCCTTGACGCGATGACTCTTGGGTGAACCCAGAAACGTTTGACATATCGGATAGCCGCTTGCGATTGCATTGGTGGTCATCCAAACATCGATTCCATAACCTGCTGCCTGCTTATTCCAGAGTTTTGCGGCCAGATATCGTTTGGCAAGCCTGCCGGAGAATCCAAAATCCCCCCCGATGGGCTGTCTGATTCTCAACCTGAACAGTGTTCTTAAGATCGGATAACACAGATGATTGGTAATGGAAGCATCGAATTTGTGGCGAATGTATATGGGTGTTACATAATCAAATCCGGAAAACAACGGCTCTCCGAGATATTGAATCCATCTCGGAGTAATGCTGGTTAGGTCTGCATCAACCATCACCACTGCTTTTGCCTGCAGCTCACAGGCGGCGTAAAATAGATTCCTTGCATTGTTCCCTTTGCCTTTTATTCCGGGAGGGTTTGAGATGTATATCTTTGCGGTTCTTGTGGGGGTGCTCATAAATGCTTCTTTTGTCCCGTCCGTTGAGTGATTATCCACATTGATAATCGCTGCGGGCATATCGGGGAAATAGGTTGTCAGCCCCAGATCGACTGTTCGGGTTACATAAGGGATAAATTTCGCTTCATTGTATGATGGCATTCCTACGATGATATCAGCGCGATTTATGTGGGATGATGTTTCAATGATTCGATCCAATCCTTGTCTCCTTGACTCCTTTAACCCTTGAAGCTGTCGGCTTGAAGCGGTTACGTAGTTTACTTAATCATTAAACCCGGGATAAACAGCACCAGATCCGGGATGTAGGTAATGAGAAAGAGAACAAAAATAAGAGGCAATATGAAGACCCACACGGATCGAGCCACTTCTTCGAAAGGCAGCTTGGCAATGCTCACCAGTACATAGAGAACCGGTCCAACCGGTGGGGTGAGCAATCCGATCATAAGATTGAGAATCATCACCACTCCGAAGTGAATGGGATGAATGCCCAAAGTGTCCATCAATGGATCCAGAATGGGTATCAAAAGAATCATTGCCGGAATAGGGGGGAGAAACGTTCCGATAAAAAGCAGAAACAAATTGACGATAAACAGAATGATGTATTTATTTTGAGTAAGATCAAGCAAAAAAGAGGCTGCAATCTGCGGTACCTGTTCGATTGCCATAATCCAGTTAAAAAGAGAAGAGGCAGCCAGGATAAACAGTGCCGGCCCTGAGACATAAACGATCTGCCCGATTACTTCAATAAACAATTTAAATGTCAACTCTCTATAATAAAGCCCCAGCAAAACCGCATATACGCACGCCACTCCCGCTGCTTCGGTGGGGGTGAACCAGCCGGTCCATATTCCGCCGATGATGATCACAGGGGTCATTACCGGCAGGAATCCCTTTTGAAACGCAACAATAAGCCCTTTCAATGAGACCCTTTCATGACGTGGGTAGTTCCTGCGCTTTGCGAATATAGTGACAAGCACCATCAAAGACAGCCCCATGAGCAGACCTGGTATAATGCCGCCCAAGAAAAGGGCCCCTACTGAAACCGAGGCAACCGTACCATAAATAACAGCTGGTACGCTAGGTGGGATGATGGGCCCGATAATGGAAGACGATGCCGTAACCGCAATGCTGAAATCATCGTCATATCCTGCTTCTCTCATTGCCTTGATTTCGATCAGGCCCAACCCGGCCGCATCTGCCATGGCAGCACCTGACATACCCGAGAAGATAATGCTGGCAACGATGTTTACATGCCCAAGGCCCCCGGAAAGATGCCCCACCAGAGCTCTTGCAAGATCGAAAATTCTTTTGGTAATCCCGGTTGTGTTCATCAGTGCCCCGGCTGCCACAAAAAGGGGGATCGCCAGAAGTGTGAATGAATCCGGGCCTGCAATGAATTTTTGTGCCACGATGTAAAGTGGGAACTCGCCGCTTAATATCAAATAGATTAAAGAGGCTATGAAAAGGGCGAACGCAATGGGAATGCCGGATATGAAAAGGACGATAAGCGCTCCAAAGAGTATAAACAGCATGGATTACCTATTTGATTGGGGATGCTTTAACAATTTGATGTCTTCTATCACCAAGCCGATCATTCTCAGGATGAGAAGTACCATTCCGACAGGGAAAGAAATATACACGTAAAACATGGGCATCTCAAGCGCAGGAGACCGCCTTCCATATACCTCAATGGCATGGTCAAAGGCGCTTGGAAGAATGTAGATGATACACAGGATGATAATAATGTTTTGTACTATATCCGTTATCCTTTGATATCTATCGGGAAGAAAATTCAAAAAGTAAGCTACTCGGATATGCTGTCTTGTTCTCACAAGAAATGCGGCTGCCATGAATGCAAACCAGATGTAAGCATAGCGTGCAACCTCTTCGCCCCAGGACACCGGGTTGCCGAAAATACGCGAAAAAAGTTGCATCAATACTGAAAATACCATCAATAAAATAAATACATTAGTAAGCCATCTCTCGAAATTATCAAACACAAAGCGCAGATTCACACGCACGCAGTCCTCCGTCTGTGGGGGTAGGAGGCATTGGAACGCCATCCTCCCCCGTGGTTTCGGTAATGACTGTTATTGAGCAGCCTGTGTGATTTCTTTAAATATGGGACCGAAGCGTTTTTCCAGATCCGGATAAATGGTCTGCACGGCTTTCTTAAACGGCTCTCTGTCCACTTCGATGATCTGAACGCCTTTTTCCCGTAAAAAGTTTAACGCCTCTTTCTCCAGTTTCAGCATCTCATCGATTTCCCATTCCGTAACCTTTTGGATGGCCTTCGCCACCACCGGTTTCAGATCATCCGGTACCTTTTTCAGCCATGAATTTTCGTTGAAATTCCAAAGACTGGGGTGCACGCTGTGCCCTGTAAGAGAATAGTACTTGGCCACCTCGTAGAATTTTTTCAATTTGATGGTAACCGGGGTGTTTTCCATCCCATCCACCACACCGGTCTGAAGCGAGGTATAAACTTCGGAAAGAGAAACTGGAACACCCGTTGGTCCCATGGCTTCCAGAGACATTTTAAGAAATGGGGTTGTCATGGATCGGATCTTTAACCCTTTAAGGTCTTCGGGTTTATAGATAGGTTTTTTTGTTGTAAGAATATGACGCCGACCATAATAAAGGACATCCATGACCCGCACCCCCAGTTTCTCTCTAAGCCGGTTAAACAGCTTCTGGCCGATGGGCCCCCGCATGATCTGCAAAAGCTGGTGGGGTGAATCGACAAGATAATAGACCTGAAGCACGTTCATGGGATCGTAGTACCGACCCACAGCCGTGGGGCCGGCGGGTTGGAGATCTACGGTTCCTTTGATCATTTGATCCGTGATTTCTCTACTCTTTCCAAGTTGGCCTGCGGGGTAATGTTTAATGATAATCCTTCCGTTGGTTTTTTCTTTTATTTCTTTTGCCAGCATTTCACAGGCCAGCGAATACGGGTGCTTTACCGGAAAGTTGTGAGCGACACGAAGCGTTGTTGCCGGGGTTGCGGTGGAAACAAAAAAAATACACGAAAAAAACAAAATACAACATACTATGAATGGTTGTTTCTTCATGGCGTTTCCTCCTTTTTATTCGGTTAGCAGAAAAATAATGTTGGACACGGTAAACTTGTTAAAATTGTTACCACAAGGGTCTTGAATCTTGCAAGATATTTTTAAGATCAGCAGCTCAAGCTTCGCGGCCCTTATTCTATGAAATGCCTTATATGACAGGGTCGAAGAAAATATGGGACGTTGTTGTCTGAGTTGACTAATTATTTTCCCCGTTTCATGATCTTTGAGACAGCCGAGGTCGATACGTCCACCCGTCGGGCAACTTCCGCTAACGCCACCCCATGGTCTTTTACCAAACCGATCACAATGTCGGCCCGAAGCGCGGATACCTCATTGCGACGGCTTGCGGATCTTAGTTCTTCAACCGATATTCCCGCATTCTTACACAATTTAACGATATATTCATCAATGATTCGATGATGCTGCTTTTCAGGCAGTTGATATTTTATCCGGGCCTCCGCTTCTTTTATGATCCGTTCGACAAATTCGCCACTGCCCAATATCCGCTCATCACTTAACTGACGATCCCCAGAACGCCGCATTGCCTTCACTGCCGCCCCCCCAGGACCGGATCAATCCCCCACCGACCAGCTCCGGACGACGTCCATCCTTTATACCTTTTTGAACATAATTACGATACGCTTTCCTTGCTTCATTTTCTTTTTGCCCAAACCATTTCAACACATGGTCTCGATCCTGCCATTGATGTTTAATCTTACCCATTAACACGCTGTGACCACAGAAGGGATAGCGGGCTGACCGGGCAAATGTTTTTACTGATTTGACCCGGAAAGGATTTAGATGAATATAACGCACCTGCTGCTTGAAATAGGCATCTTCCTCACAGATAATCGATTTATACCGGTTCTGGAATAAATGCCCCCAGCGGCGATGACGCCGATTATAATAGATGGCATAACCGGTCAGAGACCGTCGCATGAAATCGGAAAGGCCAAATGCTGAGCTGCACAAAAGAATATGGGCATGATTGTTCATCAGCGCCCAGGCATAGATGCGGGTCTGGGTGTCGGAAGCCGGCTCCCCCAGAGGTGATACAAAGTTTTCCCGATCCGAATCATCATCGACAATCTTCCCCCGTTCAATTCCACGCACCATCACATGATGCAGCGTGCCGGGTGCATCCAACCTCGCCCGACACGGCATTTTTTGCCCTGCCCATCTGAAATCTTGTTTTTAAATAACACGGATAGTCAACTCAATCGACAACGTCCCCAATTTCACGCTTGGACTCTCCCTCTCTTTTACCCAGTCTTCAATATGTGAGATTTTCCATTTGGATGCATATCGGTTATGGCGCAGATTCTCTTTTACCTTTTCAAGACCAGAGGACTCAAGTTTGGCTCTCAGAGTTTTAATTCTATCATCATTCATATTTCAAACAATAGATAGAGATCGACCTTGCCAGGATCGACTCTATCCTTATAGGTTAACCATTTGCTTTGAATGCTTCATGAAACGTGACATTACCTTGCGGAATGTTTCCGTCAAATGAAAGAACGAAGAAGACTTCCGGGGGAACGTCCCCGTGGACCAATCCCTTGACATTCTTAAACCCAAATTGTCGATAATATTGTGGATGCCCAACCAAACAGCAACCTTTTGCTTTAAGGTCTTTCAAGCGCGACAGCCCTTCTCGTATAAGTGCCTTTCCAATACCTTGGCGCTGAAAGTCCGGATGCACCGAAACCGGGCCTAAACCGTACCAGTCTTTCGTACCGTCTGATATAGTCACGGGAGAAAAGGCAATGTGTCCCACAACACGTCCATCTACCTCCGCAACCAGTGATACGGACAGGGCCTTCGCTGATCGTAATGCCTCTATGATGAACTGCTCGGTGTGATTGCTGATTTCCATTTTTTCGAATGCTGCGATAGTCACCTCAGAGATTGCTCGAAAATCGGTGCTGGTCTCGTCTCTAATCAAAAGTTTTTTTAGCATCATGGCAATTTCTTTGTTCTTGTGTGTTGGTGGGCCAACAGAGGAAGTGAGCTGCAGCCACCATAAATGCCAGGTCTGCACGTCCTTTACGGAAAAACCGCCGTCAGCTCAACTGATTTGTGCGGCTCCGCCGATTCATTTTTGTGACGTTTTTATTCGTTCCAAAAGTTGATGAGAGATTCTATTTGGTCTATTTTATCTTCCGCTAATCCTTTTAAATCGGAAAAATCAAGTCATCCTTCATTAATCAGCCTGGCAAATACGAGAATGAGTTTAGAATATCGGTAGTCATACCTTTCGTCGATCTCGTCCCTCTTTTCGGTCAGGAAATCGTGAAATCGCCATATATTATCGGGCTCTGAAATTTCTTTCACCTTTGTACGAATTTTCTTGATAATATCTAAACATTCGCTTTGGTATGCCTTTTCAAATGCTGCTCTGGCGATCTTCTTTTCTGTTTTTGACCATTTCAAATCATGCATTTTTTGTAACTTCTGATTGAATTCAGAAAAAAAGTGAAAAAAGTGAAAAAAGTGCGGGACAAATGCCTTGGCGCGACTTGTAAAAGCGCTTGTCGATCTGCGTGATAAATATATAGAGCTTGCGCAGGAGAATGCCATGCTGCGCAAGCGTCTTGAGCAGGAGAAAGTTAAAGCAGCCAACAAAGAAGTAAACAAGCCCTGCTCAAAGAGGGCTGAGTGGGAAAAGGACAAGCCGGAAAAGCAGGGTGGAAAGAAAAAAAGGGCAGCGAATCGAAAACCGAGAGAAGGTGCTGGTAATCGCCCCAAAAATTTAACGCCCAACCATAAGGAGACCGCAACAGTTGAAAACTGTGATATATGCGGCAAGGATTTAAGTGACAAGCGGCCACTTGAAAGCACCAATGATCGTATCATCGAAGATATACCTGAGCCGCCTCAAGAACCGGTGATTTTGCTGGTGAGCCAGCAGAAAAAATACTGTGACGAGTGTCGGCAGGTGGTTACGGCCAAGAGCGAACGGGCTTTGCCCGGATCGGATATCGGTATCAATGCCACCGTGATGGTATGTTATCTTTCGATAGCATTGTCTCTGCCCTATACCAAGATAAAAGAGTATCTGGCAACATTTTTTCATTTGAAAGTATCCACTTCGGGTCTGAGTCGTCATCTGATCTGGGTGTCAAAAATCATGCACGATGTATACGATGAAATTTTAAGAAACATCCAAAACGGTGCCAGACTGCACGCAGACGAGACGGGATGGCGGGTTAGAGGCCGCAACTGGTGGTTATGGGTATTTGGCACGCAGGATACCGCGTATTTTACAGTTGATAAAACCAGAGGCTCAGATGTTGTACGCCGGGTGCTGGGGGAGATTTTTTTTGGCGTCCTGGTGGTAGACGGCTGGCGTGCCTACCTGTGTGTGCTATGCGAACAGCAAAGCTGCCTTTCGCATTTGCTTCGAAAAATCAGAAAATTCCGCGAAGCCTTTCCTGAGCTTGCCGACATAATGAGGTTCTATGTTAAATTCCGGCGCATCATTCGCGATGGTGAACGGCTGCAAAAAGATCGCGATCAACTGGGGGAGATCGCTTTTCAAAGACGCCTTGAAAGGCTGAAGAGACGTCTGGCGGATCTACTGCGGTGGCCCAACCCCAGTAATATTTTAGCAGATATTATTGCAAAGGTTAAAAGACAGCAACCGCGGATATTGACATTTGTTGAACATCCGGGGCTGCCTTTTCATAACAACTATGCTGAATATCTGATTCGCATAGGGGTAATTAAACGGAAAATATCCGGTGGCAGCGTATCAGCACAAGGTGCTGAAGCTTATGCAATCTTGCTCTCTATCTATCTATGTGACTTGTAGGCTGCAGGCAATTTCATTCCCAAAATATCTGAAAACCAGCCTGCAACATTATATTCGGACCGGTAAACCTCTATTACTCAAAGATTACTCTACAGCATTTGAAGACTGGTGTATTCATTAGGATGATGACTTTATTCAAAAAACCGCATCGGCACTTAAAAATAAATCCAAGACAGCCGAGATCCCCAAAAAAGAGCGGTTGGCCTACCGTTCAACTCAAAGAATATTTTCGTAATGAATAACCGGAAAAACAGAGCGCATCGCCACAGAGTGATTGTCAAATTCCATTTTGAATTCGAGCACACGTTGAACAAAATAGTTAAGAAGTTCGGTCTTCATTATTCAATGATAAGAAAAATCGTAAAAACTAATAAACAGGATTTAAAAACCTGCCACTACATAGCACGAAACCTATTCTCTACGTTTCGGCGACCACTGGATTTGTCAAGACGCCTATCCCGGAGATCTCGATTTCGATGAGGTCGCCAGGGGTGACTGGTCCCACGCCCGAGGGAGTACCCGTCAGGATCACGTCTCCGGGTAGGAGGGTAACCGCTTCGCTGATATAGGCAATCAGTTTGTCAACGGTAAACAGGAGATCGGAGGTATTTGCGTGCTGACGCTCTTGGCTGTTCACCCGGGTGTCCAACTCCAGATTGCCAGGATCCAGATCGGTAACGATTATCGGGCCCAGGGGGCAAAACGTGTCAAACCCTTTTCCTATAAGGAGGCAACCGGTCTTCATTTCAGCTAACTGGATGGTTCGCTCGCTGATGTCATTTGCGCAGGTATAGCCGAACACACAGTCGAGTGCCTCCTGCTGGGAGACACAGCGGACTTTGCGCCCAATCACAACGGCCAACTCGCCTTCGTAACAGACCTCTTTACCCCGATGGGGGTAGACGATTGGCGCTTCTGGCCCGATCACCGCTGTAGACGGTTTCATGAACAGCATTGGAAAAGACGGAATTTTCTGACCGGATTCCCTGATGTGGGAAAGGTAGTTTAGTCCAACGCCGAACACACGGGGTGGTTCAATCGGCGCCAGAAGTTGCACCTGATTCAGACGATGTGTAACCTCGGTCGCATTGACGCCCTCTAAAGGATTGCCTTCGAGTCGCCTCACGGTGTCGTCGTCTTCCAACTTACCGAAGTATATGACGTTGTCGGCTTTGTAGCGCACTATCTTCATAATGAATACCCTCCGCTCAAATTAAGGGCCTGCTCAAAAATAAATTGGAATTTTTATCGTATTAATTTGGAGTAATTGTATAGTTCCAATTTGGTAGTATTTCATGCCGTTTTATTGAAATTTCTTTAAAATGGTTAT
>JAFDFZ010000168.1 GCA_019309565.1 Deltaproteobacteria bacterium | reverse complement strand
TCAGAGATAAAGAAAATCAGAGATCTTGCTCTCAGAAGGTGGAAAAAGGCCTTGAGGGACGAAGACTATCTTGGCAGTGTGGCTTTTGATTTGCACAGTTTTTATCAGGGTGTGGAACGGATCTTTGAGGCTATTGCTAAATCAATCGACAGAACAGTCCCCTCAGGTGACAGATGGCATAAAAGTCTACTGGCCCAAATGACGGAAGAGATTCCTGGAAAACAAAGTAAACTCGATCAACCCAACAAACATAGTGACCTTGAGGGAACGTAATATGAGGAGCTTGACATATTCTTTGGCCATCAACGAGGCGCTGCACCAAATGATGGAAGATGACGGGTCGGTATTTATTATTGGGCAGGGGGTTAAGAGCCCATGGTATGTGGGCAATACATGCCAGGGCTTGCTGGAACGATTCGGGCCTGAAAGGGTTATTGATACCCCAGTCTCTGAGAATGCCGTGACCGGTTCGGCTGTAGGCGCTGCTATTGCGGGAATGAGACCAATTGTTGTTCATCCGCGAATGGATTTCATGTTCTTCGCAATTGACCCGATCATAGACCAGGCCGCCAACTGGTATTATATGAATGGTGGGAGGTCTTCAGTCCCTATTGTGATATGGGGGATTATTAACAGGGGTGGAGAGCAGGCGGCACAGCATTCGCAGGCGATCCATGAACGCGGTCTTTATGTGCGTAAAGATTAGATCCGCAGACCCGCCTGCCATAGCTTATTGTAGATCAGCCAACAGGAATAAATTTGCTGAAAAGCACAGTTTAATATTTTCAGTATGAGATACAGGCCCGTACGCCTCTCCTATCGGCTGGAGGGCGGGCATAGCGGGCAGCTTTCATAGATTAATGCAGATTAATAACCTCACGCCCCGGTTAAATAAGTGCAAAAGAAATTTAACTGGGTAAACAAAGGTGCAAAACAATATTGGGAAAGGAGTTAATATTATGCCGATTTCAAGTAAATATGCCATCCTGTCTAATGACAAAAAAACCATAGTATTGCCTGATGATGTCCAACAATGGTTAATAGGGGTTGATCGGTTTGTGGTTGTGATGGAACACGATGAACTTATCTTGAAAAAGACGCATGTCCCCCAGGCTCTGGATGAGATGGTTAAAAGGGATACCCCGCCTATATCCTCAGATGATCTGGATGCTTTGATCCATGAGAGTCGGAAATGAAGCTGAAGGCCGTGATGGATACGAATGTGCTGATCTCCGGCATTTTATGGAGAGGCGTTCCGTTTAACCTGCTGAGATGGGCTGAGGAAGGCAGATTGCGGATCTATACAAGTCTTGAAATTTTGTCTGAAGTCTATCGAGTTCTACATTACCCTAAATTTCAGCAATATATCGACAATCAGCAGGCTTCGCCGGGGGAGCTTTTTGCAAAGATTGTATCGTTGTGCACTATCATTCAGGTAGATCAAGTCGTGAAAGGTGTGTGTTCTGATGCGGATGACGAAAAATTCCTGTCATGTGCTCTGGCTGGAAATGTTGAGGTTTTAGTTTCCGGCGATAAACATCTCCTGGACTTAAAGCAATATCAGTCTGTTCGTATATTGACTGCTCAGGAATTTTACCAGGAAAACATTCATAAGATCACATGAATAATTCAAGATTAAAACGCATCTTTCTCTCTCCTCCACACATGGGCGGCGAGGAACAAAAATTTGTTCAAGAGGCTTTTGAAAGCAATTACATCGCCCCTCAGGGTCCTATGGTTGATGCCTTTGAACAGGAATTTGCTGAGAAGGTGGGAATTCCCAATGCAGTTGTGTGTCCAGCGGCTAAGCCCCGGTTTAGTGGTTCGGATAAATTTCAAAACGGTTTCATAATCGATCAAAGGCTGAGCCGCCCAGTTATTGGTGATGAAAGAAAACATACGGTGCTCAATAGGGTTCCATTTGGATGCCCCTGGGGGATAATGGCACACCTTGACAAAAAGCTTAAAGCGATCCGAGAGGGCAACTTGAAGCTGATGTTTCCACAGCCGTGTTCGATAACCATTGCTGCCCCCGCAGCCAGCAAGTATAAGAAGATTATCGGCATCGGGGTAATTGACCGAACCGATCATTTGCCACCAACGGCCAATGGATGCCACGGCAAATTCGGCAGTGTCCCGGCTTGTGCCCAGATTGACAAAACCTTCGTTGCGGCAAAAATCATAGATGCCGTAGGGGATGGCAACCCCTTTAGAGTCGGAGGGAAAATCATGGTCGAAAACGGCAGTGGGGGCCTGAGACCATCGACGACACGGCTGGTGAAAGGCTCCGATCAACTCCCGGCTTTTGGTATCTACGCTGATCACAGGCAATCCATTTGCAGCGTAGTCTTGAATCTGGCGGCGGATATAGCTAAACTGTCCATCCCGCTGGCGAGGTGGGGGAGGATTTTTCAGTCCGGATTCAAGGCTTTTTATGTTCTTTCGCAGGGAATAATCCATTTTTTTAAGCAATCTGCCCACGGTGTTGGCCGATACTGCGATTCCCATCCGTTTAAGTTGTCGGGCAATTTTGCCGGTGGTCTTTCGTGTCCACTTGCATCCGCTGACCGGATCGCCGGCGGTTTCAAATTGCATGATATCGGCTATGGCATCGATTATTTTTGGCGTTTTTTTTCCTGCAGCGCTCGCCCCGCACCCGGTGCCCGGATTCTGTCACTGGCGCCTAAATCCGCTTCCATCAATTCCTTGCGTCCTCTGGCAACGGTATGGGGATCCATTCCCAAAAGCGCGGCAATATGTGCATCACCGCCATGGCCCAGTTTGAGCGATTCGAGCCCGGCATATAATCGGTGCTGCTTTTCGTTTAGCATGCTGCAAAACAAAACCAGCAAGGCCTTGGCTTCTTCAGTGGCCAGATCGGGGTATGTAACGATCAGAGAAACCCTGGATTGGTTCATAAGCGCTTTACGCGCCTTGAGCTGCCGATCTGCGACCTGTTTTTGGGCGGATAAATATATATAGATCGAATCGAACTTTTTACGCTCAAGGCGCTTTTCTCCAACCAGTTGAGCCAGCGCATGTTTGGTTTTAACTTGAACAATGTCTTTAAGTTCGCCGGCACTGTAGCCGGCATCGGAACGTTCAACGAAGGCTTCGGCGGTATTGAGAAGGTTTCCAAAGCGCGAAAACCGAACCGAACGGAAACTCCAAAGTCCCTGTTCATTGAACTGAGCAATGGATTCTAATGTATAGTATTTTCCGCGATGCGAATAGCTGCTCAAATAATGCAGTTGGTCCAGCTTGCGAAATACCGTACACCGGGCTGGATTGCCCAGTGCTTCTTGAAGCTGAGCAATGGTTGCGATTTTGTTCTTGGTAAAAAAACGCTTTAGAACCTGTAGTTGATATTTTGGCAATTTTTACGAAAAGCGCTTAGCCCCGCTCGTTGAGCGGGATAAACTGCATGAGCTTAGCGCTTTTAAAATTGACAAACCAAAAGTGAGCAAATTTGCCTCAAAACCCGATGACCTTTGTTTGGGTGATAGTTTCGAAAAGAAATAGAAAGATGCTTTGTGGTGAAAGAAGCGGATGAGTATAGAGAGGCGAATGGGAAATAACGCGATGATTGACTTTTTTGATAAATGGTATATATTGGTATATATTAACATTGAGAAGGGGTAGGTTATGGAATCAATAGCAAAAATATTTCAAAACGGTCGGTCGCAAGCGGTTCGGTTACCAAAAGCGTTTCGTTTCAAAGGAAATGAAGTGAAAATAACCAAAAAGGGAGACAAGGTAATCCTTGAACCACTTAAAAGAACCGAGTGGCCGAAGGGTTTCTGGGATGCTTTCCCGATCGATCCGGATTTCAAAACACCTGAACCGTTGCCATCAAAAAGGTTTGATTTGGATTAACCGGCTGAGATATGTACCTGCTCGATACGAATATCGTCAGTTATTGGATGCGCGGTGATAAGAGCGTAATCGGTCGGATCAGAAACCACGCTCCGGCAGAATTATGCCTATCAACCATTACGCTGGCTGAAATATTATACGGCATAGAGAAATCTCCGGTTAAAAAAAAAGAAAGGCGATTGAAAATAAAACAGATAACGTCGCTACTGGACGTGTATCCTTTTGATGAAGCAGCTGCCGGAAAATACGCTATTATACGGACGCAACTTGAAAAAGAAGGTATCGTGATCAGTGAGAGAGATACTCAGATCGCATCTATTGCCATGGCGAACAGGTTGACCGTTGTGACTCATAACGTAAAAGAGTTTGGTCAGATTGGAAAATTGAAAGTCGAGGATTGGGCAACCGAATGATAACAAGCAGGAATAACAGTAGTGATAGGGATTCAGGGATTGGGGGATTCAGGGATTTGGGAATTGCGGATTCAGGGATTGAGGCCCCAGTGGAATTTCCCTGGGGGAGCCCTATTCCACGGGGTAAAGATTGCGAAAAGCATTGAGCAGGAGCAGCTAAGAGAGGGATAGGTTGGAAGCTTTCCTGTGAAAAAGAACAGACAGTCCTGTGAAAATAGCACATTAAGCCCAGGTTGGGGCTGAGAGGAATAGAATATGAACCGCCAAAAAGAATATATGAGAGGGCACAGGAAAGATATTTCGATAGGGAAACAGGGCATCTGATTGCTGTGATGAATGTTGAGTTGTATGATAAGAATCGTGAGGTGATGGTAGCTTATATCTCAGGAGTGAACCGTGTTAAGCTTCTTACAATACATCCATTGAAAAAGAGACAAAAAGAGAATAGAGTCCATACAGGAAGATAGAGGAAGATCTAACGGAGGATTTCAAAGTATTTTACGACGAAGAGGAAGACATTCTTTACCTTGGCAAGAAAGGGCTGGAGAAGGGCGGGAGATGGACGGGGTGAAACCTGTCCCTCCAAGAGATTGGCCTTTTCACCGCGTTTTGGAGCGGGGCAACCATGTGCCGTCCCCAAAATGTGTTTTGCAAAGGCCTCGGAGGGGCTAAAAAGTGAAGTTTACGACATTCTGGACGGAAAGGCCAAGAAAGGGTGCTATCCGCCTTTATGGGACGGCGAGGCAACGCATCACCGAGATCATCTTTGTGTAGATGGTCAGATGAGATCCAAGAATAGCTAACTTTTGATCGAAAAGATCAAAAAGCAGGTAAGAGCTGGTAGTTACCGATTTACTATTCACGCCTTTGAGCGTTGTGTGGAGCGCGGTATTTCGCCTGAACAGGTAAAAAGTGCTATACTGTCCGGTGAAATCATAGAGGATTATCCAAATGATAAATATGGTCCCAGTTGTCTTATTCATGGAGTCACCAGGGAACAGAATATACTCCATGTGCAGTGCTCGATAGAACCTGTCTGGATTGTCACGGTCTATGACCCGACATTGAACCCGGAAGAATGGGACGAGGACTACAAAACGAGGCGAAAAAAGTCATGAAATGCGCCGCTTGCCATAACGAAATGGTCAAGAAGAAGGGGGAAATTGATCTCAGAATCCACGGAAAGCTTTATCTTGTGAGAAATGTCTCTTACGAAGAATGCAGGGTTTGTGGTGAAAGGGTGCTTTCTCCGGAAGTCAGCCAAGACCTATATGGGAAGATTGAAAGGGGAGAATTCGTTGAAGAAACGGTAAGAATCCCTGTCCTCGATGGGACCTATGGGTAAAGCGGCACATCCTTAAAATTCTACGGTCCTAGGTGAATGGGGTCAGATTTTGATTTAGGGATTGGGGGATTTAGGGATTGAGGGAGTGTAAATTTAGGGCCGGAGTAGAGCCAGGCAGGGGTTTAGGGGATTAAGGTGAAACCGGCTGTTGAGAAAATGACGATCAAAGGAAGAAGCCTGTTTTATTCCGAAATGATCCATGACAACGAAGCTCACCGCGTCTGTATAGCTGAAGTCCTGATCTTCGTATCGCTTTAATATGGCTATGGCGGCCTCTTCGATCCGGGCCTCTGAGTATATCTTCAAGATTCGAGGACTTGTCGAAATATTATCCAACAGGGTCATGGCCGCCCGATGCCCGAGTGCACGGCGGACCAGCAAGTAAGTTTCAGCGATGACGAGGTTTGTTGTGGTCAGGTGGTGATGCGCTTTCAGGAGCCGGGGGTAGATAGTTGTGGCCTTGTGGTGGAATTTGTCCGATCCATCAGCCAGGGCAAACCACGCACCCGTGTCAACGAAGACGCTTTCTGTTTCCACTTTGCACCTTTAGGTTTCAAAAGCTTTTAAATATTCGAGGAGATTTAATAAAGCGGTCCATCCGAGGCAAATTTACAGGCGCGGTCTGTAAAAGATAAGCGTGGGGAGGGCAATCGGCTAAAGATTTTGAGATCAGGCGATTTCAATACGCTGAGAGAATATACTGGTGGAAGAAATCACGGAAAAAGAAAACACCACCCCTCTGTGGGTGAAAAGGGCGAAAAATTTTCTATCGGAATGGAGCATTTTACTCAAGCTGTATGAGGTTTCTAATTGATTTTGGGATTAAGGGGTATTTCAGTTTTTTTCTTATGTTCGGATCGTCAGTTTCACGGAGTTTGCGGAACAGGCAGGTGGTTTTGACGATAAAGGTGAAGCCTCTGGTTAACAGCAGAACAATAGCGGTGATTCTTGTCCCGTTACAAATCAAGAGGCAAACTGATGCATTATGCATATGTTTTGCTCAGTAAAAGGGATGGTAAATTTTATACCGGCTTGACGAATGATTTAAAAAGGCGATTTCAGGAGCACAATTCAGGGAATGTAGAATCGACGATGAAAAGGAGACCTTTGGATCTGGTATACTATGAGGCGTGTCTTGTTTTTGATGATGCAATAGCACGAGAGAAATATTTGAAATCAGGAATGGGAAAAGGGTATCTGAGGAACCGATTACAACATTATGGATTTGTAACGGGATGAAGACCAGGATGTTAGTGATAACCGAGATAGTGATGTTGTCTTGCCCCGTTAGAAAATGGAGATGATGTTTGAATTAATACTCATAATGGTATGATATAAAAAAGGTTAGTTGCTAAGTGCTCTGTGTCATAAATTCGGTGACGTATTTTTATGCTGCCAATTTTTGTTTATCCTTGATTTCGGATAGTAATTTTTTCAGATCCTCTCGGGTGAATTTCCACTCGAA
>JAFDFZ010000051.1 GCA_019309565.1 Deltaproteobacteria bacterium | reverse complement strand
TAAAGTTTAAAGTGAGCTAAAGTGAACTAAAGTTAAGGAATTTGGTCTATTTTTAAAATGAAAGAGCGAAGCGATACCTTAACTTTAGGCACTTTAGGCACTTTAGATCACTTAAAACTGGGTTCTTATTTCAACTGCCCCCAAAGGGGCCACTTTTTCCGAGCAAACTCTCGGGAAAAGCATAGGATCACTTAAGCAACTGATTCCGCGTTTCTGGAAGGCTGCTTGAGCGTCAGGGAGGCGACACCGCCGATTAAAAGTACCGAAGCAAACAATAGAAAGGAACACCGAAGAGAATAGTAATCGGCAATCCAGCCCCCGATTAAGGGAGATATGAATTGAAGCTCATAAGCCGTATAGATCATACCCACCGTGCTGGTCCGCACAGAATCATCCACCAGCAGGGTAGCCGCGGTCATGATAATGGGGCTGATGAAGGTGACGATTCCAAGCAACCCCATCAAAATCAACAATATCGGCAAAGCGGTCGTCTTTAAGACCAACAGGGTGGTGACAAAACCGGTAACAAACAAAAAGCACAGCAATTCCCGGGTCCTGAGTCGATCATAAAGGAATCCAAGAATCGGTTTACGTCGTCCTAAATAATCGGAAAACATGGAAGAGGGCATCAGCATAAGGAAAACGGCAATCCCCTGAACAGATACGATGGCGCCTGTTTGAAGATTGGAAAGTTTCAGATCCCTCATGACCATAGGGAGAATCGGCACAAGAAGGACTTGAAATCCGTCATTGAAACCGTGAGCCGCGGCAATGGTTGATAGGTTTAAACGTTGGATTATCGATTTCTCTGCCATCCTGTCTATCAATTACAACACCTCTCAAGGAATCACAAGCCCAACAAATTCATCAATATGAAGACCTCATAGCCGCGATAAGCAGGATCTTCGTCCCTGTTGGGCGTCGTAGCTTATGGCAAAGCCCAATTGCTTACAGAAGCTTCGGGGAATACTCACTGTTTCGGTTCATGGATAAATGCTCAAAGTTGTCCCTAAAACCCTTGATCAAAATACTGAAGTTATGCGATTTAAACCCATAATTTTACTATTCCATTATTAACAGGATCCAAAACCCGACAAGGAGATAAAACCATGGAATTTCGATTATCAAGAGAACACGAAATGATTCGCCAGGCAGCCCGCGAGTTCACAGAAAAAGAGATTGCCCCCTATGCCGAGGAATGGGACCGTAAACATTATTTGCCCATAGAGGAAGTGGTTAAAAAAATGGGTGAGCTTGGTTTCCTGGGAACGGTCATACCTGAAGCATATGGCGGGGAGGATATGGGATGGCTGGCAACGGCTGTCATCAGCGAGGAGCTTGCACGTGTTTCCAGTTCTATTCGCGTTCAGATCAACCTTATCGGCATAGGGTGTGCCTATACGATCTGCGAATACGGCAGCGAGGAGCTGAAACGTAGATATGTTCCAAAACTTGTAAGTGCGGAATATATCGGCGGTTTTGCCATCACAGAACCCAATGCGGGATCAGATGTCATGTCCATGGAATCCATTGCCGAAAAGCGGGATGACCACTGGGTTATAAATGGTTCTAAAACATGGATCTCCAATGCAAATGTCGCCGATATAATAATCTATTATGCATACACCGATCCCGGCAAACGGGGAAAGGGGCTTTCGGCCTTTGTAGTTGAGCTTAAAAATTTCAACGGCATAAAGACCACAGAGCTGGACAAGCTTGGTTCTAACTGCTCACCTACGGGGGAAATATTCCTGACAGACACCAGGGTCCCCAGGGACAATATACTGGGACAACCGGGAGATGGGGCTAAAATTTTATTCTCATCTCTTAATCAAACAAGGCTTGTCGCTGCGGCCGGAGCGGTTGGTGTTGCCCAGAGCTGTTTTGATACGGCTGTCACATATTGTAATTCCCGTAAACAGTTCGGCAAACCTGTCGGTCATTTTCAGATGAATCAGGATTTGATCGCTCAGATGGCCACTGAGATAGAGGCGGCTCGACTGCTTGTTTACAAGGCAGCCTGGCAGAAAGATCAAGGCAATCTCAATAACGGTTTGGAAGTCGCCCAGGCTAAATACTACGCAGGGGAGGTGGCGAACAAGTGCGCCAATTTCGCACTGCGAATCCTGGGCGCCTACGGGTATTCAACCGAGTATCCTGTGGCACGGTTTTTCAGGGATGCTCCCACTTATTTCATGGTGGAGGGCTCTGCCAATATCTGCAAGATTATTATTGCACTTGATCAGTTGGGGATACGCAAAGCGAATCGATAGCTGCCGGCAGAGGGATGCAGAACTGTTGTTGAATTTTAATGAAAAGCGTTTTATGGTAATATCCATGCGGCGTCTTGATATACTTAAGGATCGTTCGCGCTTTTATCTTTCCACCCGCATATGATCTATCTTTTCGCTAAATAGACAGGATATTTGTTTATAGTAATTTAAAGTTGGTTAACAAGGATTTTTTGAACCATAACAGCGGGGGCTTTTTCCCTTCCGCTGTGGCTGGGGGCAGAGTGGTTTTCAAATCCTCACCGGTGGACTCTTTGGGGTAGATCATTGAAAGGAGGTGGTTTGAAAGCACAAAGGATATGTTTGAAAGATACCTGCTCGTAACCACTTACACCAAAATAAAGGAGGGATATATGAATCGAAAAAGTTTAGCTATCGGCATTCTTTTATTGGCAGTGGTATTTTTCGTTCCCCAGGCTTACGGCAAGGTCAAATTTATACGGATGGTTTCCGGACCCGAGGGTGGTTCCTGGTATCCTCTTGGAGTTGCCATGATGCAGCTTGTGGAAAAGGCCATACCCGGTGTTTCTACTTCCAATGGACCTGGGGGGGGGTGGGAAATTGTAAATCTATTCAAAGAGGCCATGCCGACCTTGGATGGTCTTACACCCACACGGCTTACAACGCTTATAATGGAAAGGGAAAATTTAAGAAAAAACATGATAAGATTCGGCATCTCATGTCCCTTTATCCAGGGGTTTTTCAGATGGCAGTGCCCCGAAAAAGTGATATCCGCAGGGTGGAAGATCTGTATAACAAAAGAATCGTTCCAGGGAAAGTTGGATTTACGGGCACGGCCATAGCCGAAATTGTTTTGAAGGCCTATGGAATAAGTTTTGACAGTATCAAGAAAAATGGCGGATCGGTAAGTTTCGTGGGCTACGCAGACTCCGCTGCTCTTATGAAAGACGGTCACAGCGACTGTTTTATGGCAGTGACTTCATGCCCGCAGGCTACCCTCATCGATCTTAACTTCCGACCGGGTATACGGTTTTTAGGGATCGATGATGAGCATATCAAAAAAATTCGTCAACTCGAACCCGGACTGATGCCTACGGTGATTCCGAAAACAGCATATAAAGGTATGACAGAAGATGTTCCCACTGTGGGAACAGTCACTAACATTATCGTATCTGCGGATCTTTCCGAAGATCTGGTCTATCAGATTGTAAAGGCGATCTATGCAGGATTCCCGGAACTTGCTAAAGTAAAGAAAAAAGCCATCGAAGATTCCGATCCCCGAAAAGCTCTTCTGGGCAACAATATCCCGGTTCATCCTGGAGCCATGCGATATTACAAAGAAAAAGGTATTGTTCCCTGATATATAAGATCACATTTGCCGCTGCAATTCATATCTGATCCCTCTCCCTTAGCCATCACAGGGAGAGGGAAATATACTGTGCGAATCGGGGAAAGGAGGCAGATTTGTCATCTGTTGTGAAATCACAGTTGCCCAGGTCACAAACGGTGCTTGATTGGTTTTTAGATCAAAAAGAAATTGGATTCCATTACTTCATCGCCCTGACGATTCTGGTGGCTGCAATTTCCCTGTCCTTTTATCACCTTTTTATTGCCTTTTCCGGATCCATAGAAGCTCATACCTTTCGAAGCACCCATCTTACGATTGTCCTGGTGCTTACTTTCTTGCTTAAACCCCTGGGCCGCACATCCTGGAAAAGCCCTTTAAATGGATGGTTTTTTATCGATTTTCTGCTCATTGCAACCGTCATTTTCATACAGATTTATACCCTGTATGATCTTGAGGCCTTCATCTTCAGAAGGGGTGATCTCACGCAATGGGATATCCGAATCGGAAGCATCTTCTTGTTCATTCTCCTTGAGGCAACCCGGCGAACCGTTGGATGGGCCATGGTCCTGATCGCTTCCATTTTTATCCTGCATACTGCTTTTTCAGATTACTTTTTCGGTATCTTCTTCGGCCCGCCTGCTTCCTGGTTTACCATTATAGATTACCTGTTTATGCGAGAAAACGGTATCTTCGGAATTCCGTTAATGGTAATGGCAACCTATATTTTTCTTTTCATATTGTTTGGGTCTTTTCTGATAGAGTCTGGTGCCGGTCGGTTTTTTATCAACGTCGCGCTTGCGCTTACAGGTTTTCGTGTGGGAGGTCCTGCCAAAGCCGCTGTTCTTTCTTCTGCCCTTATGGCCAGCGTTTCGGGAAGCGCAGTGGCAAATGTGGTAACAACGGGCAGCTTTACCATCCCTCTGATGAAGCGCATTGGCTATCGACCCTATTTTGCCGCTGCTGTGGAGGCCTGTGCTTCATCAGGCGGCCAGATCATGCCACCGGTGATGGGCGCTGCTGCTTTCATTATTGCAGAATTTTTGAATCGACCTTATCTTGAAGTTGCACTGGCTTCCTTGTTTCCTGCCATTATATATTTTTTCTCGATCATGGTTCAGGTTCATTTCGAAGCACGAAAACAAAATCTCGCCACGCTTCCGAGAGAGGAACTACCCAGCCTGTGGGAGGAGTTGAAGCGGGGGGGGCATCTGTTCATTTCCATTCTGACCATTATCGGTGTGCTCATTGCAGGCTATACGCCCATGCTCGCCGGATTCTATGCAATCGTGTCCATTTTTTTCTTAAGCCTCATCAATGCGGAAACACGATTAGATCCCATTAAGATACTTAGGGCTATGGAGGATGGGGCCAGCAAATCGATTTCGGTTTCTGTCGCCTGTGCAGCCGCTGGGGTTATTATCGGCTGTGTATTTGTATCGGGTGTAGGAATGAAGTTTACCAACCTGATTGTAATGCTGGCTGCAGGCAGGCTTTGGATTGCACTGGTTCTTACCATGATCGCCTGCCTAATATTGGGCATGGGTCTTACCACCACTGCGGTTTATATAACGGTAGCAGCTCTTGTTGTTCCGGCCCTTAAAGGAATGGGGGTTATTCCCATCGCCGGCCATCTGTTTGCTTTTTATTTCGGTCTGGTTTCCGCCATAACCCCCCCTGTGGCGCTGGCCGCCTTTGCTGCCGCCGGCATTGCAGGTTCGCCTCCGATGCGAACCGGTTTTTATTCCTTTAGGATCGGGCTTGCCAAATACATTATCCCATTGGTGTTTGTTTATGATCCCGGGATGCTGTTTGTTGGGGATCCCCTGCAGATTATCATGGGAATCGTCCGTTGTTTTTCCGGGATCTTTATGTTAACGATTGCAACGGAAGGCTTTCTTTTTCGCTCTGTGGGTATTTGGGGAAGAGCTCTGGCTGCTGTATCATCATTTTTTATTTTCAACCCGTCTATGACATCAAATGTTCTCGGATTCCTGACAAGCGTGATGCTTTTGGTTTTCTACCGGCTAAAAAGCCAAAGGGAGGAGGGTTGATGGCATTATGGAGACAGTGGATTGCTTTTACAGCCGTTGTTTTAATGTTGTATATTGCTGATATTAAGCATATGGCAACCATTCGATACAATTTCTTCTTGCTGTTGTTACTGGGAATGATTACAGGGCTTATCCTCTTCTTAAAAATGTGTCACAGGCAACAATAAAAAAACTGTTGATCACAATTTGACCTAAAGGATCTACCCATGGCAGATCAATCACCAGCAACATCTTATCTTCGGATTATGGTCTTTGGTGCCGGCACCATGGGCCATGGAATCGCCCTGTTGGCTGGAAAATCGGGCCATATGGTTTTTCTTGTGGATGTGGATTCAGAGGCACTTCATCGGGCTGTCAAACTGATTCGATCCCACCTTGATTGGTTTCAAGAAGAAAAGGAGATATCAGAACCTCTCGAAGCAGTGTTGAGCCGGATAAAGCCGGTTCAGAATTTCGAAGATGTTATCGGTTCGTGTGATCTGATCATCGAGGCCATCACCGAGGATCAAATTTTGAAATCAGAGCTGTTTAAACAAATAGCTCCGCTCAAATCCGAGCCAAGCATCGTTGTCAGCAACACCTCGTATTTAGACGTATTTGCGCTGGCACCTGAAAAGATGCTTTCCCGGTTTGCGATTGCTCATTTTTTCGTCCCACCTTATCTGGTTCCACTGGTTGAAGTGGTAGGCAACGATCAAACGGATACCGATGTGATCCCGTGGTTAATGGAGGTTCTAAGAAGAATGGGCCAGCAGCCGATTTACCTTAAAAGATTTATCCCGGGCTTTATTGTAAACCGCCTTCAGCGTGCCATGGGACGGGAGATGTTTCACCTGCTGGAAGAAGGCATCGCTTCGCCGGAGGACATAGACGCAGCGGTTAAGGCATCCTTTGCGATTCGGGTGCCGGTTGTGGGAATCGCACAGAAGCTTGATCTTACAGGGCTTGATCTTGTGCTAAAGATCCTGAAAAATCCTTCCATTGATCTGGCCACAGAAGACAGAATACCCAGGATCTTACAGGAACGGGTGGATGCCGGTGACTATGGGGTTAAGACAGGAAAAGGTCTCTATGACTACGGAAACAGGCCGATGGAAGAAATTACCCGCAAGCTTAATCGGAAATTTCTTGCGGTTCGCAGATTCATGGAGAAGGGAATTTCGGGTGGATCTAAGTAAATATGTTGCAATAACCGGTTATTATCATATAAGAATTCCATCAAACACCAATTAATCGAAAAGGAGGTACAAATGGCTGATGTGAAAATTACCGTTGTCAAGAAACTGAACAACAAGGAACTTTTTGGTGACAACCCTCCTCTTGAATTTACGGGAGCTGCGCTGTGCGACAGATTCGAGGAGGGCCAGGAATTTATCTGTAAAGAAGGTCAGTATCCGGAAGGGTTCTGCTCCTGGGCCTTTGCGGACATTCAGCGGGATATTGTCCACCTTCGATTCGGAGGTGATTTCCCTTGGATCAAAGAAAAAGGGGCCATTCTTTCAAGCTGCACAGATGGCGCCAGGCCCGTGATTTTTAAGCTCGAAAGAATATGAAGGTAAATCAGGCTGTCTATGTATTTCAAACAATGGTAACACCTGGGTTTTGAGGCGGATTAGCCTCAAAACCCTTTATCCAATTTAGCAGCAATCCTCGATGAAATTCGGTCAAGGAGACGAATGATCACATCTTGAAACGGGTGGCTGTGTGATGAACAGGGCTCTGGCGGGTCAATGGCGCATGGTTCGTACAATTCCTCTACCACCGAAGGGTTCGGCTGATGAAAATCTCTATGGAGGGCTCAACGGATCATTCAGATAGGGGCATCAACCGCAGAATCGTCTATGCGCTGATTCTGATAGCCATTTATGCGGCTTTGTTGATTGTCTATCTCCTCATTAAATCCCCTTCGTTGGATCTTACCCGGTTTACGCTTGAACGACAATCCAAATCCTTTTTGCTCGTATCGACGCTAAAATCCTCTTTGGGAATCATCGAAGGCAGCGATGTGGGGTTCGGCTTTCGACTGCAGGTGGGTGATATCGTCCAGTCTACCTATGATCTTGTGGACTTTACATGGAAAATGCTTTTGTACGGCATCTTGATGATAACCTTCAGCAAAATCTTTCATGAATCAAACCTCATCGATGTTGGAACATATATTCTGGCCGCAGGGTTTATTATCAGAATTTTCAGCCTGTTCATTCGTGCCCACAGAGAAAGATTCGTATCGTTGGGTTCCGGAATCATCATTGCAGGTTTAATCGTGTCTTTTTACATTCCGGTATCCACATTTGTGTCGTTTCGAGCATGTGAATATTTTGTAGATCACATCGAAAGGGATATGAATGAGCAAATGGAAGCCGTCTTGAAAGACTGGGAAACATTCAAATCAGAGATATCTCTAAGGAAACTGAAGAATTCCATTCAATCGGCAGGAGAATTTACAAAATCCCTGTTTTTAAGGCTCACCCGAATCCTTGTCACCTTTACAGTGCTGGTCATCATTCGGTATCTGCTTTTTCCGCTGATCGTGGGCTATGGCTTTTTCATTGTATCAAAGGCCTTTGTAAAAAAGAAGTTTGAGTGATAGGACAGCAGTGGACGCAGGTAAGGATAAACCAACAGCCCTTTTGATCCGCAAGCACACCTTATTGGCCTTGCTGGTGGTAACCCCGCTTGGATTTATCTTTAAGCACTATCTGGGTTCCTTTCACAACTGGTTCAGTAATTATGGGGCCGGGCTTCTATACGAGATATTTTGGATACTGGTGAGTTTCATTTTCTTTCCAGCCCCAAAAGCGGTTCGCAGGATTCCGATCTTGGTATTTGCCGCAACCTGTATCCTTGAAATCCTTCAGCTCTGGCATCCTTGGTTTTTAGAAGCCATTCGAGCCTCTTACCTTGGAAAGGTGCTTATCGGAACCAGCTTTATCTGGTGGGATTTTGTTTATTATGCCATGGGATGCTTTATTGGATGGCTGTTGATGAGATGGATTTTAAACCGATGCCACAAATAAGCAATAACCATCAATTTGTTGAGGAATATCCTTCTATCGATCAAATTTTAAATTCTTTGAGGCGATCCTCGTTCAGGTCGAAATCCCCAGCTCCGCTAATTTTTCAGCATGTGGAACGCCTTTTTCATCCCATCCCATCAGCTCATAGTAAATGTGCTTTGCCTTTTCCAGTTTTTCCGGCTCAAGCGAGGTTTCAGACAGCGCCCCGTATCTTGTAGGAGTAAAGAAACGAGACGGAAGTTTATCGTCTTTGTCCGATAGACCCTGGCGGAGGTTGAAAAGCCTGTACATGGTCAGGGTTCTTTCCGCGGCCTGTAATTGTTCTGCTACGGTGATCTCCCAGCCGGTCACAGCCGATGTGGCCGATGCAAGTTGTTCAAGAGAATAGGGCAGAAACTGGCATATCGCCAGGGAATCGAAAACGATTTTTTCAAGCTGAACGATACGGAAAAGCGCCACTTTCTGAGGCCCGATATCTTCAAACGGAGCAGATGACAGCCCAAACTTTTCTGCTTCCGGAACGGTTACTTTTGACGGATCCTGTGAATCTCTGTATCCCAGGTCGATCATGTTGCAGCAGTGATCCGCACCGTGCGGATTGACCATGAATCCCAGTGCCAGGGCTTTGTTCAATCGGGGTTCATGCATGGGAAGTTCCAGTTTCTTAACCTGTATTGAAAAACGTTCCGCTCCTTTTCCTATTTTATCCGCCGCCCGGGCTGTTCCCTCCGCCAGAAGATCACCGATACCTTCACGTCTGCCAATCATCTCCACCATTTTCAACATTGCCTCCGCATTGCCGAAACGAAGCTCAAGACCACCGGTGTCTTGTGTCGTCAATATGCCGTTTTCAAAACATTCCATTGCAAATGCAATGGTGCCCCCGGTCGATATCGTATCGATTGCATATGCATTGCAAAGCGCACTTGCCCTTGAAATGGCGCTCAGGTCGTCGATACCGCAATTTGATCCCAGCGCTCCCAGAGTTTCATATTCCGGGCCTCCGTATGCAGGATCCACATAGTATGGCTCTTTTATTTCAACCACCTTCTTGCACTTCACAGGGCATGCGTAACATCCTTCCATGCCGATGCGAATCGTCTCTTTGATGGTCTGGGCGCTTATTTTACTTGATGCAGGAAACGCTCCGTCTCTGAAATTCCGTGTGGGAAGATTTCCTTCCTTCTCGAAAAAGTCCGTATTGGCCCCTGTTCCGAATTCATGGAATCGGCTCACCTTCTCCATGTTGTCAAGCAACCACTGTCTTAAGGATTTTATCCCCTCGGGATTCACAACCTTAGGTCTTGCAGTTCCTCGAACGGCAACGGCCTTAAGTTTTTTAGAGCCCATCACCGCACCGAGTCCGCCCCTGCCGGCAGCATCCTTTGGGCCGTGCATAATACAGGAATACAACACCTGTTTTTCACCACCCGGACCGATAAGGGCGGTTCGAATCTTATCGTCATTGAGTTCCTTTTGAATAATTTCCTCTGTTTCTTTGGTGGGCTGCCCCCATAGATGGCCGCCGTCGCGTATCTCGGCTTCACCGTCTTTAATCCACAGGTAAACCGGTTTGTCGGATTTTCCCTCGATGATCACCGCATCGAAACCAGCCATTTTCAACTCCGCACCCCAGAATTCACCGACTTCACTTTTGGCTATGGCGCCGGTCAGCGGAGACTTTGCACCGATGCAATGCCTGCCGCTGCCGGGAAGAGCAATCCCTGTTAAAGGGCCAACGGCAAAAACAAGTTTATTTTCCTCGCCCAGTGCATCTGTTTGCGCTGCCAACTCGTTTAACAAGAAGTGGGAAACAAACCCCGCTCCCCCGATGTACTTTCGGCAAAATATCGCATCGATGCTCTCTGTTCTTGTTGTGAAGTCCGAAAGATTTACGCGCAACACCTTGCCATTGTATCCGCCGAGTATTTCCTGTGTCATTAAGTTTACCTCCGTTGTTTTTTCTCATCTAGCAGCTGCTTGAACTTGGCTTGTCTTGCTCACAAATGACCAACGCCCCTTAGTTTTTAAATAAGCATACCCCAGCAATTGAAGACGTGTCAACGAAACAATTTTCGGCGAATTCCGCTTTGATTCACCGCTGCTTGCTATGGGAAGCTTCATCATAGCATCTTGGTTTTTTTCATTTCATCGGACTGCTTGACGTGGTTTCATCGATCTTATATTGCTTTATCCTGTGAAAATCAGTTCGTGGAACAAAAGGAGACAGCAATGGAAAACTTAAAGATCTATTTGTATGAGACAGGCAAAACAAAGCCCGAAACGATCATAACCATTCCCTTAACGGTCCTTCATATCGCCCAGCCGCTGATCCCAAGTAGAGTAAAAGAATCTCTTAAAAGGGAAGGCATCGATATCGACAGCTTAAGTGAGCTTGCCAGTAAAAAGGGCCCGAAAGGCACGTTGATTGAAATCGAATCCTCAAAAGAAAAACTTGTGATATCCATTGACTGACAGCGGTACCTGTGATTAGCGGCAGGGTCTCTTTTCATGAATGGATAGGTTTTGTGGATTTATTTTTGATTGCAAAGGAGGTCTTAAGTGAAAACAAGGTCAAGGTCCATGGTGCTTACAGGCCCTGAAACACTTGTGATGCAATCCTTTGATCTACCACAGATCGGCGAAGAAGACGGCTTGCTTGCAGTTGAAAGAGTCGGGGTATGCGCTTCTGATCCATCTATTTACATGGGACGGCAAACGCGCGGCAAAAGACCGTATCCGATTATACTGGGACATGAAATCGTCGGCCGAATCGACAAAATGGGCAAAAAGGCAAGGTTGCGACTGGGTGTTAAAGAGGGCGACCGCGTAGTTTTGGAGTTTGCCTTCGGCTGTGGCAGATGCGATTCATGTCTGGCCGGCCGGTATACCCTTTGTGCGGAAAACTACACCTATGGGTCAATGATATCCTGCAAGGAACCCCCTCATCTGTATGGCGGGTACAGCGAGTTTGTTTACATCCATCCAAGAGCCATGGTTCATCCTGTGGGCGATGACGTGCCGCCGGAGATCGGCGTACTTGTTTGTGCCGTGCTTGGCAACGGTATCCGGTGGCTGAGGCACGTTGGGGGTGTTTCCATCGGGGATGCGGTTGTAATCGTTGGGCCCGGCTTGCAGGGAATATCGGCCACTGCGGTTGCAAAGGAATCCGGAGCCGATCCAGTCATTGTTATCGGGCTTTCCCGGGACAAGGCGCGGCTTGAGATGGCGCGGCGTTTTGGAGCGGATGTAACCATAAATTGTGAGGAAACCGATCCTGTTGAGATCGTTGGCAATATCACAAAAGGAAAAATGGCTGACCTTGTGATGGACGTTTCAGCCAGCGTATCAGGGGCGCAGCTGGCTCTTTCTTTGGCCGGAAAAGGTGCAGCGGTCGTCATCCCCGGTTTTTATAAGGAAAACGTGTCGCTGGATCTTAATTTTGCCGTAGTAAACGAAATACGCCTTTTTGGTGTATTTTCACATGATTTTCGTGCCGTGCGGCCAGCCATAAAGATGGTCAAGAAGAAACAATTTCCGTTCCAGGAGCTGATCTCTCATTGTTTTCCTCTTAAAGAAGCAGAAAAGGCCCTGAAACTGGTCGCCGGAGAACAAGGGGAGATGCCGTTAAAAGTATTGCTCGATCCCAATCGGTAACTGAAAACAGCAATTCTCGGTGAAGAATAAATTTGAGCCGGGTGACCTAATTTCATACCGATCAACTGTTTCCATACAACGATGAGCGTTTAACCGAACAGCATAAAGGCTTTCCTCTATCTCCCACCGTCAACCGGAATCACACAACCGGTTGTCTTATCAAGCACGGTTGCCACGGTAAGAACGGCCTTACCGATGTCTTCAGGCAGAATCGGCCTCTTCAATATGGCTTTTGCATACGCCGGGCCTGTGAACGATGGATCTTTTGAAACGAAGCCTGTGTCCACAAATCCCGGGGCTATCGCTACAACCCGTATTTTCGGCGCAAGTGCGCGGGCAAGCGCTGTGGTCATGGCATTCAACCCGGCCTTTGAGGCCACGTATGCCACATTGCTTCCCTGGGCGGTAATAGCTGCTTCTGAGGAAATATTCACCACAACCCCTTCGTCGGCGGCCTCAAGAAGACGGCGCAATGCGCGAATACAGGCAAAAGGGCCTCGCAGGTTCACCCTGAAGATCCGGTCGATCAGATCATCATCCAGGCCTTCCAGATCGTCATGGGCAACCAGCCGTGTCGTCCCCGCATTGTTGACCAGCAGATCAAGTCGACCGTATCTTTTTTCAATCACGGCCGCTAATTCCCTTAATCCACCACTGTCTTCCACAGATACCCTTGCCGACATATGCCCGCTGCCCGGCAATGCCGCTGCCGCTGCCTGCAATTCTTTTTCGCTTCGAGTGCCCGTTAACACCACCTTGCCGCCCGCTTCCGCCAAGCACCGGCAAATACCGGTTCCGATTCCTCCGGCACCTCCGGTGACAACGGCTATTTTCCCTTTAAATGTTTTTTCCTTCATTTTTCAACCTGTCGTTATTGTCCCATGTTTCTATATGTTAACCGGAAATTTCGGCACTCCACCTTCCAGCACGGCCAGCACATCCTCAGCCACCATACTCATCCGGATCATGCTCTCTTCAGTGTGAGCGGACATATGCGGGGTTCCCACAAACGTGTCCATTTGGAACAACGGGTGGTCTTTGGGCGGCGGTTCAGATTCATAAACGTCTGAGCCAACACCTGAAATGCGTTTTTCCTTCAATACCTCTACTACATCTTCTTCTTTCCACACAGGGCCTCTTGCCATGTTAACGATGAATGCTGTTCGTTTCATAAGACGCAGCAAATCCGCATTTATCACGTGCCGTGTGGCAGGAAGCAGCGGCAGGTTGATGGAGATGAAGTCTGCCTCTGAAAAAAGGATTTCTTTAGACACTTTGGTTGCGCCCAGTTCTTTTTCGGTCTCAGGATAGTCCAGTACGTCAAAATAAAGCACTTTCATTCCGAATCCAAAATGACAAATTCGTGCTGTTTGTTGGCCGATTCGTCCAAACCCCATCACTCCAAGCGTCTTATCGCGAAGTTCGGTTCCAATCAGTTCATACCTGGCCTGCCACTGACCATTGCGAAGAGCGATATCCGCAAGCCTGATTTTTTTGGCCAGCATCAAAGCCAATGCTACGAAGTGTTCTGCAACACTTTCCATATTGGCCGTAGGTGTATAGACAACCTTTACTGCCCGGTTTTTGGCTGCCTGAAGATCTATGGCTTCAAGGCCGACCCCGTGTCTTCCTATGACCTTAAGTTTTGCGGATGATTCGATCAGCCGGCGCGTAACCGTTCCATTGGCACGGATGATAATCCCATCCACATCTTTTGCCAGATCTATCAATCTATCTTCCTCAAAGGAATCGGCATATACAAGGTCACATTTTTCTTTCAGCAATTCCGTTCCTTTTTCATGTATTTGTTCATACATTAATATTTTAAACCTGGAGTTCATTTCATCCTCCCTTATTTTCAAATTTTCCAAATATAAAAAGGAAATCTGGCCTCTGACGGGACCAGACTAGCCTTGAGCTCAGCCTTCCAAGGGTTAAACTAATATAGATGCATCTGTTTTATTTTTGAGCACCAGACTCAGGGCTCTTTTAACAACGATGTTCCGCGTTCTGTCAAGCATTTTTGATTGTGCGGTAGGCCATAGCCTTTGAGGGTCGGGTGCACCGCGGTCTGTCGGAACGTATAAGGTTTCGGTTGACATGATTCTACAATAATATTAAAGTCCAAAATAAATTCCCTCTTTTTTTGAAAAAGAAATTTCGAGTACAAATCGGTTTATTAACAAACAACCCAACGAGAAAAGGAGGCTTACCATGAAACGATCAAAACTTGTAACGGTCTTGATGATTGTTTGTTTTTTGGCCATCGTTTTTACAGCCAAACCAGGGCCTGTGGCAGCCGCCAAACGACATATCACAATTGCTGCAGGCTGGGTGACCGGTGTGTATTTTCCGCTATCTGGAGCCATATCCCGAATTTTATATAAAAAATCTAAAGACTTGCGGGCAACGGTCGAATCCTCGGGAGCATCAAAGGCAAACGCCCTGGCCATAAGATCCGGAGATGTCGATTTTGCCCTTTTACAAAATGACGTAGCGTATTATGCCTATACAGGAACCTCTTTGTTTAAAGGCGTCGGTAAAGTTCCAAACATCCGTGGCGTGATGTGCATATACCCGGAGACGATCCATATCGTCCAGGCTAGAGGCGTGAATGCGAAATCTGTGGCAGACCTGAAGGGAAAGAAGGTTGCGGTCGGTCCGCTTGGAAGCGGAACAGAGTTCAATACAAAGCAGATCATGGAAATTTACGGGCTTAGCTTTGATGATCTTGCCAAGGCAGAAAGATTAAAGGCGGAAGAGGCTCTGGATTACCTCAAAGACGGCCGAATCGACGCGGGATTTTTCACCACCGGTGTTGGAAATGCAGGCATTACAAACCTTGCCATTGAACAGAAAGGGATCGAATTCATTCCGGTTCCGCCTTCAGATGTGGCAAAGCTAAAAAAGAAATATCCCTTTTATGCCGCCACTGTCATTCCTAAGGATGCGTATACAGGAATGAAGGAAGATGTTCAATCAGCTACTGTTCTTGCTATGATGGCCGTAAGAGCGGAGGTAGAAGATGAACTGGTATATAACCTTCTTTCAAGCGTTTTTGAAAATATAAACATGTTCTATTCCGCTCACAAGATGGCGAGGAACCTCACCTTGGAATCCGCCCTGGATGGAATGCCCATTCCTCTGCACCCAGGCGCCGAGAAGTTTTTCAGGGAAAAAGGGGTTCTTAAATAAACTGGCCGGTTAAACCACCCCGGGCTCGAATGAAATTCCGAGCCCGGCTAAAGCCGGAAAACGATGGGCCCCGGGTTATGTAAAACATGTCGAGCCCCGGGGCTTTTCTTTTTAGACCAACTTGTTTATTAAGAAAGCCAGGTTACTTCACCGGCGTTTCGAAAAGCCTGCAATGCCCAGTGTTAAGGATGTAGAGGTAGTGTAGAGGTAGTTGAACCGAAACAGCAAGCCCTATTGAATTGCCAGTGCGCACCCCTTTGGAGATTAAACAGGGTGAGCGCATTCTCCTTAAACTTGACGAAGCAAAGACAATGATCCTGATCAACAGAGCTTCAGGAACTTTAATCTGAGAATAACCATCAATGAAAGGTAAAAATAAAGCCCTCAGTTTTGAAAAGAGCCGTGAAATAGTGATGGAGGCAGAATACGGTGTCCGGCGATTTACTGGAAAAATTGCCCTCGTCGTAGCTCTCATATGCATCCTGATGTCCCTTTATCATTTCTATACTGCTGGATGGGGAGTGCTTACCGCACTGAAGCATCGATCGATTCATCTTACCTTTGCCGTGTTTCTTTGTTTTTTGTTTTTTCCGGCAAAAAAGGGAGACAGAAGCAAAAAAATTTCCTGGACGGATTTTGTATTTGCCTGTATCGGTGCCTCTTCGGCTCTGTATACACTTGTTTTTTTTGAACAAGTTACTTACCGCGTCGGTATTCCGACAAGATTGGATCTTGTCATGGGGGCCATTTTAACGCTTTCTGTAATGGAGGCGGCACGAAGATCCGTATCGCCCGCGCTTCCCGCAGTGTGCCTTTTTTTCTTAGCCTATGCATATTTCGGCCCTTATCTGCCGGATATCATCTCACATAAGGGATACAGTATCAGAAGAATATTGAACCATTTGTATTTGACCAACGAAGGAATCTATAGTGTCCCGGTGGGGGTTGCGTCCACCTTTGTGTATCTTTTCGTTTTGTTTGGTGCTTTTCTTGAACGGGTGGGTGCGGGGCGTTATCTTATTGACATTTCATTTGCCACCATGGGCAAGTTTCGCGGCGGTCCGGCCAAAGCCGCTGTCGTAGCAAGCGGCATGCTTGGGATGGCATCCGGCAGCTCCATTGCCAATACGGTCACAACGGGTACGCTGACCATTCCGCTTATGAAAAAAGTCGGGTTCAAGCCGGAGATCGCGGGCGCCGTGGAGGTTGCCGCATCGACGAACGGACAGCTCATGCCGCCGATTATGGGAGCCGCGGCATTCATTATGGCAGAATTCACCGGCATACCCTACCTGGAAATCGTTAAAGCCGCTTTTATCCCCGCAGTACTAAGCTACACGGCCATCTTCAGCATCATTCACTTAGAAGCACTGAAGTCCGGCATCCGTGGATTACCCAAAGCGGAGCTTCCACCTATATTCAGCACTTTTATCAAAGGCGCATATTACCTGATTCCCATCGGTCTTCTCATTTATCTGTTGGTGATAGTCAAGCTTACCCCCCTTTACTGTGCTTTCTACAGCATCATTTCCATCGTCGTAATTGGAGTATTGCGTCGGTTTGCAATGTGCTTAAGCAGTTATCGAAGCGGCAACGAAGTAAGCGAACAGGAATGGAAAGGGCTTTTATTTGAAGATAGTTCAAAAACAACCGAAATTGCCGGAAACACACCATCCGCCCTCCTGCAGGGATTGCACCTGAGCCTTAAAGACGTGCTGGATGCCCTTGAAATGGGTGCCCGAAACATGATCGGCATCGCTTCAGCCTGTGCGGCCTGTGGAATCATTATCGGCGTCGTTACACTAACAGGGCTCGGTTTGAAAATGACATTACTCATTGTAACGCTGGCGCAGGAAAAACTGGCCTTGACATTAATATTTGCAATGATTGCATCCATCATACTGGGAATGGGGCTGCCAACAACTGCCACCTACATTATGATGGCCGCAATGACAGCTCCTGCGATTATCGAAATCGGAAGCGACATCGGTATTCCCATAATCGCAGCGCATCTTTTTGTTTTCTATTATGGTATCGTCGCTGATGATACTCCCCCCGTGGGCCTTTGTGCTTATGCGGCTGCAGGAATCGCCCAGTCAGATCCCCTTAAGACCGGAATCAATTCCTTTCGTCTGGATGCCGCTGCATTTACCCTGCCGTTTATATACTTATATAATACGCAGCTATTAATGATCGATGTTCATCTGCCGGAGCTGCTTTACATCAGTTTTACTGCCATTGTTGGCATGTTCAGTTTTTCTGCGGGAATTCAGGGTTTTCTGATTACAAGGGCGAAATTGTGGGAACGATTTACCTTTTTTGTGATTGCCATTGCTTTGATAAAGCCAGGGTTTACCACGGATTTGCTGGGTTTTGCCGGCCTGGGAAGCATCTATTTCCTGCAGAAACGGCGCAAAGCTATGCAGGAAATCCAGACAGCTTCTCCTGAGACACCTTTAAGATCAGAATAAATAAATATAGAACATGTTCATACATCTTTCGATCATGCTGACAAAAAGACGGATACTTGTTTTGGTGCCGCTTATCATTGCCGTTGTTGTTTTGGCATGGCCATTGTCGTTTTTGCAGATAACCGAAAGGAAAACAGGAAAGCCCATATTTTTAGAACCGGTTGAAGCGGGTGATCAGTTTGTTCTCAGTTACATTCATTCTGTTGAAAATATCCCCGTATTTGGGAAATTTGGTATAACCAAAGGCGGAAAAATAGAGGCGGTTGAAACTGCGTTTTCATCTTATGGAACAGGGCTGCCTCTTTTTGTCCCCCAGAAGCAAGTATCGCACAGAGAAGGTCTTATGGTCGTCAAACACAAAGACTTTTTTCTTAATAAGGTCCCCATCGTCGTCATAAAGATGACAAAACAGACAGTGAAACTCAAAGACTCGCGAATATTGTTATCGGATCATGTAAGAGATGGGAAAATCGTTGATATCAAAATTATTAGAAAACCAAGGCTTTACAGAATCCTGGGGCATTTAATATCTTCTCTTGAGGGGATTGCTGTCAGATAGTGACAGAAAGTTCCGGTTAAAAAGGACCACAAGCATCGTTTCGCATTTACAATGAGTTGGAAATATGTCCGATAAAGTCATGAGTCCACAGGAAGCGGTCGCTAGATTCATTCATGACGGGGATCATATCTCACTGGGCGGATTTACTATCGTTCGAAACCCCATGGGGCTTGCATATGAAATAATCAGGCAGAAAATCAAGAACCTTCACATTTACGTTCATTCCCAGGGCCAGGCTTTTGATCTGTTAATAGGTGCAGGATGCATAAAGGCAATGGAGTTTGCTTATGGAGGAACCGCCCGGTTTTCGCCATCCGGTGGAATACGGTTCCGTAAAGCCATCGAGGAAGGAAGGGTCCGGTTCGAGGATTACACCAATCATCAGATGGTGTTGCGATTTCTGGCGGGTGCCATGGGCGTTCCCTTTTTGCCCCTTAAAGGTGTGCTTGAAACCGATGTGATCCGAAAATGGGGATTTGATGAAACCTTCAGGCAACAAGCAGCCGGCGTTGCAAACAAAAAACTGGCCATTATCAAAAACCCTTTTGCCTTACGCGGAATCGAAGAGAACATTATCCTTGTTCCGGCAATTCACCCGGATGTGACCCTCTTGCACGTCCAGAAAGCCGACCCCCAGGGAACCTGCCGTATCGAGGGTCTGACTTTTGCGGATGTGGAACAGGCCAAAGCGGCCCGAAGGCTCATTGTGTCTTGTGAAGAATTGGTGTCGCGAGATGAAATGCGAAAAGACCCGGATCGAAACCAGATTCCTTTTTTTATCGTGGATGCTGTCGTACCGTTGCCTTACGGCGCTCACCCTACGGCCTGCAATGGGTATTACGATTATGATGACGATCATTTGCTATTCTACGGCAAAGAAGCGCGCAGTGATGAAGGATTTCAGAAATACCTGGATGAATTCGTGTTCGGAGTTACCTCTCACCAGGAGTATTTAGATAGGATCGGAAGCGACCGGCTGGATGCTTTGAAAGCAGATCCCGTGCTTGGTTACAGGCCCCGATCATTACGATATTAAAAGCAGACGGTGTGAAGAATGTCGTTTACACGTCAGGAAATGATGGCGATTGTTGCGGCAAGAGAAATTCGAGATGGAGAGATAGTCTTTTGCGGAACCGGCATTTCCATGGTGGCCGCCATGACCGCCAAGCATATCAGTGCGCCGAACAGTATTATTTTCTTTGAAACCGGCGGGATCGATAGCGAGCTTCGTGAACTTCCCCTTTCCGTAGGAGACCCGCGGGTCATGGTTGGCACCACGATCAACGCGGGTTTAGCCGAAAGTTTTGCCATCCTGCAAAACCCCCGCACAAACCACAGGGTTGTGGCCATATTGGGTGCGGCACAGATCGATCCATACGGCAATCTGAATTCAACCTGTCTGGGAGACTACTGGCATCCCAGAATGCGTTTTCCTGGTGCCGGCGGTGCCTGCGATGCTGCAGCGTATGCCGGCAGGGTGATGACGTTCATGAAACAGGAGCGCCGGCGGTTTGTTTCTCAATTGGCGTATGTATCATCTCCGGGTATGCCCAGAGATCCGGAGGACCGAAGGAGGCAAGGGCTCTCTTTACCTACGAATTCCATTGTCATAACGGACATGGCCGTCTTTCGTTTCTCAAAAGAAACCGGGCGCATGTATCTTTGGGGACACTATTCCGGTGTGGGTCCGGAAGAAGTTAGAAAAGAAGTCGGCTTCCCGTTGGAGATAAACCAGAGCAGAACAATCCCTTCACCCACCAGTGAAGAGCTTCGGCTTCTAAGAGAAAAAATCGATCCTCTCGGTCTTATTATCAAACGAGGAAAAGATTCTTAATAAGGAAGTCCAATGGGTAAACGTTACGATTTAGGCCTTCCATCATCTTGCTGCCTGGTCGCAATCGGCGTTATCAGCTTTTACCCAACAAGATAGCCTTGCGGCTGCCGGATATGATGATCGAGTTTAACAAGTAAAAACGGTAAGATTTAAGGAGACTGAAATGTTTACCCATAAACAGCGCATGTTGATGGCCGCCCGGGGACAGATGCCGGATATTCTGCCCTATGTACCCAGATTCGATTTCTGGTACAATGCAAACTCATGGGCAAACACCCTGCCAGAGCAGCATAAGAATCGCAGTGCCGATGAAATAGCACGCGCCGAGGGCTGGGCGTTGCACAAGGTGATCCCTGAGCTTCTCAAGGTGGAGGATCCTTCCGAAAACCTCCATCGCGGCATCGGTCTTTATTCTTTAAAGGAGAATGGATACAGGATCACCTTCTCTGCGAACGTAGATGTTCGGGTAAAACGTAAAGAAGGTTCGATGCGTGTGGAATATCATACACCGATCGGTATTATCCGGGTTGCGGAAATCATAGCCGAAGAGATGAAAAGGGCCGGTGCTTCCATTACCTGACTTGAAGAGCGGGCTATTAAAAGCGCCGATGATTACAGGGTGCTTAAATATATTTTTGAAAATATAGATGTCAAACCCGATTATGAGCGCTATGCCAGCTGGCAGGCGAATATAGGACAAGACGGCGTGGCCTGCATGATGGGCAGCTTTGCTGCCTCTCCCATTGAGCATATCCAGCGTGATCTGCTGGAGGCCACCGATTTTTTCTACCACTATAACGATTACTCCAAACAGATGCGGGATCTTGCCGAAGGTATTGAAACCGTTTACGAGAAAATACTTAACACGGTTGCAAAATTCCCTGCCGAGATTGTGCTGTGGGGCGCAAACTATGACGACATGATAACTTATCCGCGTTACTTTGAAAAAGAGATTCTACCCTGGCTTCAAAAGGCATCCAGGGTGCTTGAAGAAAACGGCAAGCTTATGATCTGCCATACGGACGGTGAAAACTTAGGGCTTATGGACCTTCTTAGAAACTCCGGCATGCATATCGCAGAGGCCGTATGCCCGTATCCCATGATGAAGGTCAGGATCGAAGATTATTACAGGCAGTGGTCTGATAAAATAACGATTTTCGGCGGTATCCCCCAGAGTGTTCTCTCGGAAGAAACAGCATCCGAAGAGGAGTTTGAAAATTACATCGATCATTTTTTTAAGGCTGTTTCTCCTGGAAGACGCATTATAGTGGGCATTGCCGATACGACACCGCCCAATGCCGTATTTGACAGACTAAGACGACTGGGAGACAGGGTGGAAAAAGAAGGCCGCCTGCCGCTTGAAGGCGGAGCCTTAAGATCCGTTTCGAAAACAATGTTAAAAGAAGCGGCTGCACGGGTTTCCATAGAAGTCGTTAAAGACGAAGATTTTGAAATCATCCAGGAGGATGTGCTCCGGGGCAATCATCTTGACATAGGAAAACATGTACAGGAACTTCTCGATAAGGGGTTTAAGCCTAAAGATATTTTAAACCGGGGCATGCTTTCCACCATGCAGATTATAGAAGAGCGGTTTAAGACCGGGGAGCTTTTTATCCCGGATGTACTTCTCTCGGCCCGGGCAATGAATGAAGCCCTGGCGGTGCTTGAGCCTCATCTTGCAGAAGCAAAAAAAGAAGCCAGCGGTAAAATATTGATCGGAACGGTGCGGGGGGATCTGCATGATATTGGGAAAAACATGGTCGCCACAATGCTGCGGGCTGTGGGTTTTAATGTGGTGGATCTGGGCATAAACCTTCCGGTTGAGCAGTTCGTAAAAAAGGTAGAAGAATTAAGACCCGAAATACTGGGAATGTCTGCATTGTTGACCACTACCATGCCTGAAATGAAAAAGGTGATCGATGCCCTGACCACCAGCGGATTGCGTAATGGGGTTAAGGTAATCGTAGGAGGAGCTCCTGTAAACGAGAAGTTTGCACGGGATATCGGTGCGGACGGTTACGCGCCTGATGCCGGCTCCAGTGTGGATCTTGCCAAAAAACTTTTACAGTAAGCAAAAACCGAAACATACAGAGATCGGCAGGGAAACTGCCGAATGGATATTGAAAGAAGAATTAAAGCATTATACCCATATCGTGTTGATAGATACGGCAGTCGCCGATATTGTGCCATTAAGGAAGCGTGCCATTGAAAATGCCCGATTTTTCAATATGGCCTTTGAAGAGATAGAAGGTAAAAACCTTAAGTATTTTGTTAAGCTTATCAAAGGACCATACGATGCAAAGGATTTTATTGTGCTAAAGCCGGGCGAGGCAGTAACCCAGAGTATGTTTATTGGCTAGGCAGGGTAATGGACATAAGCTTGCTTTTTTAAGAACACCAACCAGCGATGAGTAAAATCACTTAAGGCAACAACGTCTCCATCCCCTTGTATATTATTAAATGAAGACCCTGCAGCTTGTCTGAGCGAAGTGCAGGTCCCAGCTTAAGCGGGGCTGCAGGATCTTCAGTTCTCCTTACCGATAGCTTTCAAATGGCTTCCTTTCATCCATTATGTAAGAGCCTGTTTGATCCGCTCCCTCTGCTTTTCGTTAAGCACTATCTTGCCAGCCTCTGCATTGCTTTTCAGTTGATCCACAGTGGAAGATGAAGGAATTACCGGTCCCATACCCGGCAGAGTCAGCATATAGGCAAGGGAGAGCTGGCTGATGGATATTCCTAATTCTTTTGATAACGCCGCCAGCTTATGCAGCTTTTTCATCAACTCTTTTCCTGTGTCCCTCTCAAGTGTGCCTTCGTCAAAAAGACGATCCCCTTTTCCTGCCCGCGAAGGATCGAGATAACGCTCTGTTAAAAGTCCCCGTGCCAGAGGACTCCATGCGATAAATGACATTCCGTTCTGTGCACAGTACTGGAGCACCCCGGAGTGCTGTTCAGATTCTCCGTTTAAAAGGTCAAACTGGTTCTGAACAGCCAAAATTCTGGTGCGAAGGGATTTGCTTTTCTCTATTGAGCGGAATAAATTTAATTGTTTAACCGAAAAATTCGATACGGCAAAATATCTGACCAGATCCCGTTTCACCAAATCTTCAACAGATTCCAGGCTTTCTTCGATGGGAGTAATCGGGTCGAATGAATGGAAATAAAGGATATCAACATAATCCAGTTGCAGCCTCTGTAAGCTGGCATAAACCGAATCCAGGATATTGCCCCTCGAAAGCCGACTGTGATTCGGTGTTGTACCGTCCATTCCGCCGAATATCTTTGTTGCAAGGACTATGTTCCTTCGCTGATCAGGATTTTTCCTGAGCCATCTGCCGATTATCCTTTCCGAATTACCAGAGGCATTGTTATATCGGTTGGCTGTATCCCAGTGGGTCACACCAAGCTCAACGGCTTTATCGAAAATTTCAAACGCAGTTTTTTCATCAACCCTGGATCCGTCTCCTGTATCAGGATATCCGAATTTCCAGGTCCCCAACCCAACATTCGATACTTTCAGGCCGGATTTCCCTAACAACCGGTATGGCATACCGTTGAACTGCTCGGTCGTCCATGCAACATTATATAATTCCGGATGCGGTTTCAAAAGATTCATTATATGTTTTCTCCATAAATCTCGTAGAATACAAGTCTGTATGGACATCCAGGAATTGCCCCGGCCTATGCCAGCCCAAAACTGTATACCACCGGCCCTGGAAGGTAAAGGAGCGAGTTTCAAACTATTCAAATCGCTCACTGTTCACTATATGGAGCGCAATTTAGAAAATTTATCCTAAAAAAATGGGCAAAATAAGTTTGTACCACAACCCATAGACATCCTAATACATGGTATTTATGGATTTTAATCCTAAACGCGGAACGATGAACCGCTCAACCTGGGTTTTATAAAAAAGCCGTACGAAAAAATCAATGACGATTGAAGTGGTTAACGAACGGGGTACAATTCTCAATCCCAACCCTCCAGCACCGGTAGCAGGTCGCTCAGACACAGATCAACGGGTTGTCGACGGGATCTCTAGGTGCTATGGCCAAGGTGATCCCCGAGCGGGTCATCGCGGCCTGCCACGGCACTATTGCCGGTTATACGGTGCATGGCTTCGATTCACGTTTAAAAGAATTATACACCTATTCTGAGATCATTGGAGGCGGCTTCGGTGCAATCTGCAGAAAAGATGGACCGGATGGCGTTCAGGTTCATATGACCAACACTTCCAATCTGCCCGTTGAGTGCCTGGAATACGAGTATCCAATTATCAAAGATTGCCCCCGAAGAAGCCAAAAACATTTATCGCGTAGTCTGGGATCCAGTAAAAAGACAGATCGATTCTGCCTTAACGGAAACGCTGCGTATGAATGCAAAGCGTTGAAGTAATAGATAGAATTTTCTTCCAATCACGCTTTGGCCCATCAGCAACACCCTTCTTAACATATTCCCGGTGCCACCGAGCGGCTGTCCTCCAAAAACCTTACGGCAGGGGCAACGGATTCGGCACTTCAATTCGGCGCGGATCGGTTGTGTCAGGGGTTTTGAAAAAATGGTCGGCCTGATACATGATGCGGTTAAGCATGTTATCGAGCTGCTTGCGGTATTGTTCACACTCCTGCCGAGAGGCGTCAGGCGGTACAAGAATACTTTTGTCAGCGTACAGTGCAACGATGCGGGCAAAGGGTTTGGGGATAATAGTCCGATCCCAGCTTTTAAGTGTCCAATATCGATCTGCACCCCATATCACCGGAATTATAGGTAAACCTGTTCGTTTGGCCATATAGATAATCCCCGGTTTAGAAACAAACCGAGGTCCTGTGGGAGCATCGGCTACCAGCCCGCCCCGGTATCCTTTTTTAACAAGCGCTTCCATCTCCCGAAACGCCCGTCTGCCTCCACTTGATGAAGAGCCTCTTACAGTCAGCCATCCGAAACGTTTAGCCGCCTGGGCTGCCAGCTCACCGTCTTCACTGGCACTGGCAATGGATACAATGTTCTGGTTGCGATACCAATAAATTACGAAAAACAACCCCCGGTGCCAGCTTGCATAAAGAAGCCCCTTGCCGGGATTTTCCTTTAAATATCGCTCTTCGATCTCGCGGCCGAATTCGGCAATGCGACAGGTATCCAACCACAGAAAAGCCACCACTTTCATAATCCACCCAAAGGTGTAAAATGTCGCATGTTTCCAATGCGTCATACTTGCAATCTCCCAACCGTGATAAGCCGGATTGATTATTCAACGATTCAATCATTGATGATATCAAGTTTGCGACTAAATAACTACAAATCTGTAATGAGAATACTTTAATTCAGACAGTGGCCTGTTGCGGCGTTCGTCCCCGATTACAGCGGCGGGCCCGTTCCCGATTTTCACGAGGTTCCCTATTAAGCTTCCATGAGCACCTGAACGATATGTCAGCATTAAGCCGTCGGTTTACCTATGGCCACAGGATCCAACGGTCCTTTTATTTGTCCAATTCCTCTCTGACAGCGAGCCCGATTTTTTCCAAAAGAAAAGGCTTCTTTACATAGGCTCCAGCTCCCAGTCGCTGGGCCTCCTTTACACGGTCTGTTTCCGAAAATCCGCTTACGATTATTGCCTTCTGGGCGGGATTCAGTTCAATAATCCTTTTAAAGGTTTCAAGCCCGTCTATTCCAGGTTCCATAATCATATCCAGCACCACCAGATCGGCTGAATTCTCTCTTAAGTAGTCGATCGCATCCTCTCCACTCGATACTGCCGTTACAGAGTAACCCAATTTTCTTAGCATCCTGGATGCTATTTCCCTTTGCTGTTCTATATCATCGATAACTAGAATCGACTCTCCCCTGCCCATATATGCTTCCATGGATACTGGGGAGTCATCTCTGGCAACTTCTTTTTTGGTTACCGGAAAATAAAGGGTGAAGGTGGTTCCTTTCCCCTCTTTGCTCTGTACATCGATATATCCTTTGTGGTCTTTTACTGTTCCCCACACAACAGCCATCCCCAGTCCTGTTCCGCTCCGTCCCATCATCTTTTTCGTATAAAACGGCTCAAATATCCTTTCCAAATCCTCTGCTGATATACCTACTCCGGTATCAGAGACTGTGAAGACGACATAATCCCCTTCCTCTATATTGTCATAGCCCCTTATGGGGGTGTCTATGTAACGGTTTTCCGTGGATATGAGAATACGCCCACCGCAAGGCATAGCCTCTGCTGCATTGGATACCAGATTCATGATTGTTTTGGATAAATGAACAGGCGAGCCCAAAATAGGTAACAGCTCTGCTTCCAGATCTGTCTGCAGTGAAACATTGGGATAAAAGGTCTTCAACTTTTCAAACTCAGGGGATTTGAGATACTGAGATACGATGCTGTTTAGGTTCACCACTTCAGTAACGGCAACTCCTCTTCGGGCAAGAGTCAATAAATCCTGTACAACAGCTGCAGCTTTCTGCCCCGACTCTTTTATAACCTGGATAGGCTCTCTTAAGGGGCTGTTTTTTGGAAGATCGAACAGCAACAGTTCTGGATAACTTACAAGCCCTGAGAGGATATTGTTAAGATCGTGAGCCACCCCTCCTGCCAGGGTTCCGACGGCCTCCATCTTCTGGGCCCGCTGGAGCTGGGCTTCAAGTTTCTTTCTTTCCTCCTCTAATCTCTTTTGCTCGGTTATATCCATGGCAACTTCGAATCTAACATCACGGCCGTCTGTCCACTTTATTACCCTGTCAACTATCATAAAATCACGCTTGAGAACCGGATTGTGATACTCCCATTGATACGGTATATATTTGTTTTTTAATATCTTGTCGTTTGTACAAAATTCACAAGGGTGGTCAAGCCCCTGGAACTCTTTATAACAGAGCCCTCCGAGCGGATTCTTCCCGAACAGCTCCTTGACGGTATCATTCACATATAAAATTTCATATGTTTTCAGATCCGCTATATAAATTACCTGGTTTATGCTCTCGAATATTGACAATAGCTGTCCCCGCTCAGTCCGCAAGGCATCTTCCACCTGGCTGCGCTCCCAGATTTCGGCCTGCAATCTTTCATTTGCAGAGGCAAGTTGGGCAGTTCGTTCTTCAACCCTTCTTTCTAACTCATCGTGAGCTTTTTTCAGCAATTGTTCGGTACGCTTCCGATCAGTTATTTCCTTTTCAAGCTGCCGCCTTTTTTCTTCAATCTCCTGCTCTCTTTTTGACGATTCCTCCAGTCTCGCATGAAGAACCTGATTCTTTGTGTTGATCCTGAAAGCAGCTGCCGCTGCTACCAGAAGAATTGTCGCTAAAACTGCCATTGCCAGGGGCATATGCCACGGGGTCATATATCCGAACAGTTCGGATATCGGTAAAAGTGCGACAAGGGAAAACGGGCTCTCCTTGACCGGAATCCGGATTGCAACTATATCCAGCTTGGTTCCATCCTTATGGACAGTTTCAAATCGATAAGGTTTCCCGATTTCTAAATCGCCTAAGTCAGGGAGACCGGAGATTGCAGAGCCGGGTTGTATGCCTGGAAGCAATGAGATATGCCGTTTCATGCATACAAGATAAACGGATCGTTTCGAAAATTCTCTCGACTCCTCTATGAAATGGTAAAGACTCTGCGGTGAGATCCATGCCACGATCTGGCCGGCGTATCGGCTTTTGAAAAAATATGGACTGGAAACCATGATCTTTGGCACACTCTTATCGAGTGTGATGTTAATTACAGGGACCCTTCTTTCAGGGGTAAGCAGTTTTTTCCAATCCCGCTCGCCTTCTTTTTTCGAACTACCAGAACATCTATCGATAAGCAATCGCCCTGCTTTGTCAATAAAAACTATTCTAACATAAATCAAGTTTTCCTCGATTTTCCTCCCCGCCAATAAGCGATCAAAATTTTTAGATACCAGAAGCAAACTTGCCTTTAATCCATACTCCATTGACATCCCGAGTGCCTTATTTTCAAAAAAGGCGGAAATTGCTCTGCTTGTTGCAAGATCCTTTAGATCCTCTTTTCGCTCTGAGCAAAAATAACTGATTGCAACTGCTCGTTTTTCAATATCAAGCCGTAACTGCTCAAGCGCCGATCTGCGTAACTGCCGCTCTGACAGGTAATTTGCAACAACCAGCAGTCCGATAAACCCGATCAACAATATACTTGCCACTACAGCAATAAGATTCCCTTTTGTTTTCAGCCCCAGAAAGGACAACATTTTTCCTCCCTCTTTGCTTCTAGAGGTTCTCAACAGACTATCCCGCTTCTACTCGAAGAATTCAGGGTAGTAACTGAAGACGGATAGATAGTATTTTTTTACAAGCCGCACATATGTTCCATCCT
>JAFDFZ010000167.1 GCA_019309565.1 Deltaproteobacteria bacterium | reverse complement strand
ATTCACCATTAAGGTGATGAAATCCTCTTCATTTTTCGGCAGTTGAAATATGTCTGCTTTCGGCCCGAAGAAGAGCTTCATCATCTTACGCCAGGTGGACGATTTCTTGCTGCCTTTTTGTCCGACCAAAGCCGGAATAATTCGGGTAGGCATCACCGACTTGAAGAAAACCATGCGGATGGCCATATCGAGCAGCAGGCGCTTATCGTCCGCCGTCAGATTGTCCTTAACGAAAATGAGGGGATCCAGCATGATCCTTTCGTAGAGACCTTCCTCCAGCTCGTCAGCAATTTCCAGAGGGGCGCTGTTCGGCTCTGGTAAAAGTAGAACGCCATCCTCGCCGTTGTCCACCATCTCGATCCGGTCTTCAGTAATGCGGTACATCTGGCCCGGATTAGCGCAAATATGGAGGGTGAATGAGCGGGGATTATAATGGCAGAAGATGTGGATTTCGGCCTTTTCTCCTTTCGTTTCGGCGTGGATTTGTAGTTCATTCGTGAGGTGATTAAATAACCGGTCTGACGGATTGATCCCGTACTCGTAAAGCAGGTGACGAAAAAGGCGGCTGTCCCTGGAGATCTCAATCAGCATCTTATCCTTGAACACGTACGATTTCCCGCTTATTTCATCGGTGTACAGGGTAGAGGACTGTTTCAGGTCTTCGAGTATAACTTCGCTGACTCTCTGGCTCAATTCATATTCGTTCATTCCTCTCCTCTCCCGTCTTAAATGATCTACTCGCTGGCAAGCGGTTGATTCCGAATTCGCAGTTCTTTTTTCAGACTTTGCTATTTCGTTTAGCTTCTCTCTACTGATCGTCTTTCCGATCCCCAGACCACCCTTATTCTTCGGTTTGGCCAGTTGGTCGATATATTGCTTCTGGACGATGGGCCCACGCGTGGAGATCAAGGGATAAACATATTCATCGAGTTGCTTTTCCACATACTGAGCACTGGCGTTATACCCTGCCAGCCGTCCGATATAATGATCCAGGATCGGCTCGGCCTTGCGGATTAAAGCACTGAAGTCATCTCTCGTATACCCCAACTTAAACCAGTCGTTTAGATCCTTTACCGATTGTAAGCCTCCGAAATCTTCAGCCTTTGGCGATGGCCTCCTGAAATCAAGGCGCGCTTCCCCTTGGGCCTGGTGGAACTGCTCCTGTTTGTTTTTTTGCCAGGCTTGCTTCGGAAGTTGAAGGATAAATACATCGCCGGTACACAGCTTTTTGTAGATCTTCATGGCAGCTTCTATGGCCGCCCAGTATCCATTCTCGTTTTCGTCATTGTCCGGAATGATGAAAATGCGGTTAAAATGCTTGAAAAGGCCTGCATCGGGGATATTCCCCGCTCCCAGCGTGCCCACTGCATTTAGTCCCAGGGTGAGGGCCGTCAGCGTATCCGGAATCCCCTCGCAGATGAAAACTTCCTCTTTTTTATAGGCGGCATTAATGTTATAAAGAAACTGCCTGGAGCCAATTCCCAGCGGCCCCGAGGCCAGGTTCTTATACTTCTTATCCGGCTCTTTATCGTTATCCAGAAACTTGCCGCAGACGCCGTAGACGACTCTTTGTCTGTGAAAAATGGGAAACCAGATGCGAGGGCTGGAAGCCAGCGGAAACAGTTGATCATCTTTGCCCCGAACGAGTAGCCCGGCCAATTCCAGATCGCCGTCGCTGATCTTGCCGGATTTCCTGATGGCGGCTACGTCAATGAAGCCGATATTCTGCGCTTTTAAAAGCTCTTCAGACCACCCTCTGCCGGTTAAATATTGTTTCGCCTGCGAAGTTAATCGGATCTCCTTCGCCTTCCAGAGTTTCCGATAGCAGAGCTGCGTCACCCGACCGAGGATTTCTTCCCGCAAACGGAGCCGTTCCTGATGGGTGATTTCTTCTGCTGACATTTCCCGGTCTGAAATGCCTAGCTTTTCCTTGCCATGTTGGATCGCTTCGGCCAGAGTCCAACCATTCAGGTAAATCAACAGATCAATGACCGATCCGCCCCGACCGCAGCCGAAACAGTAGAAACTGTTCGTTTCAGGGTAATGATGGAAGGACGGCGTCCTATCCCTGTGACCCGGCAGCGGACATTTGATGGTTTGCTTATCACGTGACTCCGGCAGGATGTCGGGGATAGGGAGGTTTTGTTTGATGTGTTCAATTGAGTGCATAATTATCTTATATTAAAGAAAAAACTCCCGAAAAGATAATCCGATGAAAGGGTTTCCTAGGGATTGATGCACCCGTAGAATCAAGGTTAAGGGCTGGATCGTCGGACCAATGCCCTTCTATCTATTAAAGCGGAACTTCTTTTGTGGATTTTGACACAAAATTTGTGTTAGGAGAGAGGTGAAACAGTTACTACGTGATCCATTTAATGGGGTTATATGGGGTATAGCGGAGGTGAGGAGTTAATTTTAATGAGTCTCTCAGGTGAGCTGCGAGCTTGGGATGCACTTTTTTGATTTCACTGCAAGCCCGACTAATTGCAGTATTGATACTTTTTCGCCTTCGCCTCGCAGGCGTTTTTTCAACCAGCTCTCGCGGATTTCCCCTTATATCAAAGAATTTATTCCATTTTCTTGTTAAATCTGATTTTTCCTTGGTATGTTTTTCTATGCTAACTTGATCACCACATTCCTTTGCCTCTTGAAGTTCTGCATTGATCCTCTTAAATTCATCTTGAAATCCTTTTTTTAGAGTTTTCCAATCTCGTTCTTCTTCTTTCTTTATAGAATCAACATATAAACCCTCTTCTTCACGATGTTCTTTGCTTATGGTAGAATATTTTTGTGATACAGAAACAGGAGAGGATTCCAGGCCATATCGACTCCATATTTCCTCATGTGTAATAGTCTTATTGGGAGTTGATAAGAGATCACGAATATAATACATCCCTTTAGAGTGTTTTACTGGTTTTTCTACATCTTCAAATATGAGTAGCCAAGCTCCATTTTCTTTTTTAAAAGTGGGCATCGTTGGTTTTTCGGCTTTTCCTTGTTTATGCTTATATTCATCCGGTATTGCTAAAGCAATCAGGCAGTCAATTGGTAATTTACCTTCATTCAGTTGAGTTGCATATTTCCGCAATCCCTCATCCATCACTCTACAAACTTGCTCAGCATGACGTAGTAATAAATTCACAATATTTTCAGTAGCTCTGTAACTTTCTATATCTAAATATTGATAAATATGATTTAGTTCGGGATATTTGGTCAATAATTGTTCATCGGTTAATTCCTTGATTGTCTGAGCCAAACGCACCATTGACTCGGCCATCGTGCGATCCTTCCCCTCGGGAATGGAGCCGGTAAACAGATCGACTTTGTACTTATCAGCAGGATCAAATTCCGCCAACCCGGAGGCTAATGTGGCAAATCGCCGGTCGATACACTGTGAGCAGACCCCACAATGATATTTCCCTTTAGTTGCCTTAATGGGATGATTGCAACTGCGGGTATGTGGAATCAAATCTTGGCAATTATATTCGCCAATGAGACTTACTATGTCTGCTTTTATCTTCCAGATGAAGGGAGTTTCGACTTTGAAGTCTTTTTCTGCTATTAAGCTGAATAGTTGTGTATATCCTGCGATGACTCGAGGGTGTGTAGAACGAGAAGCGCGGCTTCCAATAACCTGTTCTGTTATGGGGAGGTTAATACTGGTAACACCGTTTTCGTAAAATCTAATTGAAAATAATCCGAATAAAGAGCTCACTGTGGCTGCTAAAGCAGCATAAATGAAAGAACGGGTCCGTTGATTGAAATCGCGCGACGGATTTTTTTTATTCGCCCAAACAGGAACAAATATCGGTTCTTTCTGTTCTGCTTTACTACCGAGGAGTGTGACCAAATCTTGAGTTGGACCTGCTAGTTTTCCGGTAGATCGATGGTTGACTACAACCACTCGTTTGGAGTCGGCGATCATCTCCTGAACTGCACCAGCAAGTGAATCAAGCCCACCGGAAAACAGCATGACCGAATCAGCTTCATGATAGGTTCTACCCGGCTGAGCTAATTCAAGATATTCCTCTAGTGGCGGTAAATTATTACCTTTGAAGAAATGAAAAGAATAACTATCATCGGACAAAAAGTCTAGAGTATCTTTCAGTACATCTTGGACGTTAGGTGTAGACCAGAACTTTATATCTCGTACAGGTATACAAAAATGGAACTGTCTCGACCATTTACCGCCGAGGTTCGGAACTCCGCTACCACCCCTGGTTACCAGCTGATCTGCGCCATAAACATAAACCGCTATTTCAAGCAGATCAACCCAACGGTCTGGAATCTTCGTGGAAAGGCGTTCGCTGATATCAGATATTTTAATGGTTACATTCTGACTCCTACCGAAGGTTGAAATCTTTAGTTCGGTTCTAACGTCGGGAAGTTTGCCTCTCGGTTCGACGCCTCCGCAGAGAATGGCAGCGCTATACTCCATCAATACCAATTCCTTTATTCATATAGCGTTGCACTTTTCTAATAGCATAACCCCAGAAACCTTTTGCGGCTTCGGGGGTTATTTCTTCACCTTCCCGTCTTTTCTTCAACAGCCAAGCCCCAGCATACTCTTCCACAATACACGCTATCTGCCTGCAGTGCTGATCCAGTGCTTTTTTAAAGTCAAGGTGTTCTTGGATATTAACGAATCGCCGTTCACTCCCCACGTGGTTCGATAACTCCATACTAAGGAAATAAGTTAAGTAACGTCGGAGGAAATCTCCGGTAAATTCGCTCATCAGATTTGAGAAACCCTTTTGGGTTACTAAATAGCGAATAGCACTGTGAACCGCCTCCGGGGATTCACCAAACAGCCCTCCTGCTTTGTCGGATAATACTGCCGTCAAACTCGCCGTCGCTGCCATTTGACCAATTTCACCAATGTCCGAACGGTGGGTTAGACTTCGATTGTATTTGTCAACGGCTGCTAAGAACGCGCTGGTGAATCCTAAAACTGAGGAAGGATCTTTTACATCTATGCCGATATCTCTAAGGGACTGTTGGAAATCGGAAGTTTGTGGTTGCTCGGCGGCTTGGGCAAGCTTAATCAGTAGATAAATCGCATGGGCGATGGTGGGGTCTTCTGTGGCTTTATTGAAACCGCGAGTCGCAGCATCCAATGTCGCCTTTGCAACCTCTGGAACACCGGCGCCCCCATCAATGAGAATGGCAACTCGCTTCCAATTCGGTGTCCCGGGCCATTTGCGGAGGGATATGTGACCCATGATGGTCCTGAGGTAAGTAAGCTATTGTCTGATCACTAAAATATAACGGATATTTGGGGAGTTTTCAACCAGTCATTTTCAAGGAAATCCATTAGTTAGGCAGGGAATCGTCGTTTTTTCATAATCGTATGAACTCATCATAATCCCCACTTAGACAATGGTATTTTTACAATCTAAGGTTCATCCTCTTTTCGGATGCCAGTGTGTCAAGAACTGCCAAGTGATAGAATCGGTTTGTTATGCATGTTGATAAAGGAGATTATTCTCTCTGTCCTTCCACCAGGAACCGCGAAAGGAACCAACACTTCATCAGCAAGTGACACAACGAACTGATTGCGCTTCCAAGATAACTCTTTTGTCATGCGCCTGTATTTTGCGTCAAATGGAGATAAGATAAGCAGATTCCCCGCTTCAAGCATCTTCTTCCATTCAGGTTTTAGACGCATATCTTCTAAACTGCGGGCAGGGCATAGGATGGCAGGTTGGTTTATCCGTTGTAAAACTCGAAGGCACTCCTGCTCCACTGGTGAATGAAAACCGCTGATGACCGCGGTGTTTGATCCCTCCAGCGACTTGATATAATCAACTGTTTTCAGGATGACACTACCAGGACAGGTGGAAGAGCAGAAAAGGGCTAATTTCCTTTGTGAACAAATCTCCTGATTACCAATAGCTCTAACCGTATTCTGTTTTCGATCAAATAAAAACAGTTGCCTTATTTCATATCGACTTGTCGAATTCATTTCAAAGTAGCCTCACACAACCTGGCTTCCGCTTTTAGCCAAATTACAAGGGACGCAGGAAACCTGACCATTCTCAACAACTGTTTTTCCACCTTTTGACCATGGGATAATGTGGTCTGCTTGCCAATTATCCCATTCGCATTTCACACCATCACATTTTATTTTTACTTGACACACCCCATTATCTCGTCGGAATATTGCCCGCCGTTGCTCGTAGGTGAATAGACGCTGTGGATCTTTCAATTCAATATTTGGAAAGGCTATAAAGAATTTCTCAAGTAAGAAATTATGACGCCAAAGTATTGATTCGTAGCTATCTGTGCTGTGACTTATTTTATCATGATAACTCGTCATTAGTGGATCACGAATATCTTCTGGTAACTTTCTCTGTTCATCTTTGTAGGTTTCGAATTGAATAAACCAATTTCTAATGTCGTCGTGACGATCTTGGATTACGTACTGCTCTAATAGGTGCGACACCATCGCATATAAAGAAATCACATTGTATCTCTCGAGTTCTGGTGTTTTCTCAGGGAAAGCCTTTAAGAGATAATCGAGAACTCTTCTTATCTTTCTTGCTTTGGCACTGTTTTCATCAAATTCTTTCTGTTCTTCATACATTTTGTTTAAGTTAGAATTTTTTACATGACACGGTCCACCTTCAATTTCGATTAAAGTCATCTGTGCTGCAATATGGTCAAAGGTGTATCTCGAGTTGGAGAATCTGCAATTTTCAAAAAATGGGTGTTTTGCCAAGCTCTTAATGAAATCACGCATTTTCCCTGACATAGCATTTCTTTTTTCCTGTGCCTTTAGGGTAGTGCCATTTTGCAAGCGTAGGAACATCTCTCTAACTTCTTCTTCATCTGTATCTGATAATACAACCACATCCAGTGGATAGGTATCGAATTGTATGCGAAGTTCATCAGGCAAATCAGTGTATCTCAGCGAAGCCAAATGGAACCCATCAACTGGATCAGCATCTCTTGGTAACGCGTACACACCCGCCTGAAACTCCCAAATTGCTCGCAAACGCTGCTGTCCATCAACAACATCATAAGTGTCCGGTCTGGAACCGGTCTTTCGCCAATATAACTTCGGGATATCGTATCCACGAATAATTGTGTCAATGAGCAACTGTTTCTGCGGCTGACTCCATACTGCAGGTCTTTGGAAATCAGGATTAGTGTTTATCCTTTCTTTAATTCCACAAACGGTACTTAAAGGCCAAGGCTTTTTGTTTGTGTCCATTTGATCTCCTTTTAGGTTG
>JAFDFZ010000166.1 GCA_019309565.1 Deltaproteobacteria bacterium | reverse complement strand
AAGCTCGATACGGACTCCTTCGATCTTGGCTGTCAACTCAGTACGGACATCTTCAATCTTGTCCATCAACCCAGTGCTCACATCTTCGATCTTGCCCGTAAGCTCAGTGCGCAACCCATCAATGCGTCTGCTTTGATCCGCTAAATGAGTGTTGACATCATCAAGTCTTTTGTTGGTAACCTCCAGAACAGCCAGAATCTTTCCGTTTTCTTCCCTGATTCTTCCAAGATCAGGAATAACCATTTCCTGAAGCAGTTTCTGGACGATTTCTCGGATCTCCATTGCAGAACTCCTGCGTTTAGGTATGTATTACAATATATCTTTCTGCAGGACAAGTCAACGAAATCAACAAAATACAAGAATAAGTTATATTGAAAACAATGATCCAATTTGATATATTATATTAAATGTTTTTGTTTGAAAATAGTGTAAAAATGAAAGCTACGAAAAACGCATCAGAATCGCTCGGCAGATAGATACTGATGAATTGATAGAACTTCATGTTCCTTAAATGAGATTAGAGATTCCGTTTAAGAGATTGAGATGCCTATTTCATCCCTTAAAATGGCCGAATATAAGATCACGGCTAAGAAACGATGGCTTGAAGAGCAGAAAAAATTATCGTTAGATTATGATCGGGCCCTGTTAATATCAAAGCAGGCAGCATTCCTTCTGAAAAAACATTATGGTGTTAAGCGCGTCGTTTTATTTGGTTCGCTTGCCCACAAAGAACGATTCCATCAGGGATCTGACGTGGATTTGGCTGTCTTGGGATTGGCCGAAAAGAAATATTTTAGGGCAGTAGCTCGGTTGCTGAATCTGAGTCATTCACCTAAAATCGATCTTGTTAGAATCGAGGATGTGTCAGATTCTTTGAAAAAACATATCGAACAAGAAGGCCTCGAATTGTGAAATTTGAATATGCTTCTTTAGCGGGCAGAATAAAGCGAGCATTGTTGGATTTGAAATGGGTCGTAGACAGGGCTGAATTGTTACAGGATAAAGCGCAGAGAAGCGGAGATGATGGATTTTTCGATGGTGTTGCATTGAATTTACATAGTTTTTATTCTGGTGTTGAGCGAATATTTGAAGACATTGCCCGCACGATAGAAAGGAGCATACCTTCCGGTGTAGAATGGCATCAAGATCTGCTGTTACAGATGTCAGCGGAGATTCCCCTTGTACGCCCACCTGTAATTGCTTCAGAAACACGTGATTGTTTAGACGAGTTCCGGGGATTTCGTCATGTGGTACGCAATGTATATACTTTCCATTTACGCCCCTCCCGTTTGCAGGAACTTACAGCACAGCTTCAACAATGCTATCTCCGTGTTGAGCAGGATCTAATTGACTTTACAGTTTTTTTAGAAAAACTAAGCCAAGAATAAGACTGTTCACACAGGCTTTCAGGCAATCATACGATCCCCAAAATCAAAGAAACCAACTGAATCTAGAATCATCACAATATAAACCCCGTGGTTGCATAAATCACATAGTAAACCCCGATAGAGAACAATGTTCTCTAACGACTATAGATGGTGGCATTATACCAACCATCTATAAGGAATTATCTATACAATCAACAAGAGTCGGTAGCTTTTTCTAACAGGGTAAAATCGCCATTTTGTCTTCTCAGAAACGGCATTCGTCTGGTGTCAGTGTAATTTCTTGAACCCACAGTTGGGAAAATCAAGAAACCATGTAGCAAAATGGCCTGTACGCATGATTGATCAGCACTTGACGACTGCGCCTTTTGAGTTGTTTTACAACCTATGCCATGAAAATTCTCCTCGTAAACTGCCCAATTCGGCTTGAGGCTAAGCCAAACTGCATTCCTTACGGTCTTGCCACTATTGCTGCAACGTTGCAAAGAGCCGGCCATGAAGTTGAGGTATACGATATCAATGCCTTAAGGCCCGCAGAAGATCAAGTGGTTCAGGAACTGAAGCAAAAAACATGGCATGTGGCCGGGGTTTCCGGGCTCATCACCACTTACCGGTACCAGAAATGGCTGATTCCCGTGCTAAAGAAGATCAACCCCCACGCACCCGTTATCTCCGGCGGGGGATTGGCCACAACCAGCAGTGAACTGCTATTTGGCAGAACACCTGTCGATATCACCGTCTCCGGCGAGGGTGAAGTAACCATGCTTGAGGTCTGCGACGCGCTTGGGTCTGGAACAGACTTAAAACGCGTGCCAGGAATACGTTTCCGCAGAAACGGGTGTATCGAGACCACTTCAGCACGAAAAACCATCGATGATCTGGATGCCATCCCCTTTCCGGTATGGGAACTTTTGCCCATGGAGATTTATCTTAAAAATCCCATCTGGGGAGATGTGGCTGGAAATTCTTCTGGTTTTAGAAGGGATATTAACGTAAACCGTAGCATGAACGTCATATCAAGCCGTGGATGTCCTTTCTCATGCAACTACTGCTACCATTTGTTCGGCCGCAGCAATTACCGGTATCGTTCTGCAGAAAACGTGGTGGCTGAAATCGAATTGCTGGTTGACCATTACGGTGTCGATTTCATCGGGTTCGTTGATGACAACATGATGGCCTCGGAGTCCAGGCTGCTTTCCTTCTGTGACATGCTCGAATCCAGGAAATTACCCATCACCTGGGGTTGCCACGGCCGGGTAACCAGTGCAAAGCCCCGCCTGCTACAAAGGATGGCGGAGGTGGGATGCGTTTGGATCGGCTATGGCATCGAGTCCGGAAGCCAGCAAATCCTTAAGCGCATGAATAAAAAGACAACGGTACAGGCGGCAAAAGAAGCCATCCGCAACACCCGCAAGGCAGGGATCTATCCCAACACGACCTTTATTTTCGGCTACCCTGGGGAGACAAAAGAAACCATACAGGAAACCGTAGACTTCAAAAAAGAGCTTGGTATTGAATGCGGCTCATTTTTTGCCACCCCCTACCCGCAAACCCCCCTCTATGAGCAGGTTCGATCGCGGATAAAAAACGAGGAAGAATTTATCAGCCGTCTTGGAAATGCCACCGAGTTTTCGCTGAACCTGACCGACTTCGATGACCAAACCCTGTTTGAATTAAAACGGGCAATGGATCAGAATCATGATGTTTTGAGCTGTGCCGTTGAATCCAGAGCCCGTAACTGTCAATTCATCAATGCAAACCATTGACATGGTTATCTTAACCCGCTATACTCTTAAAGTATACGAAATCGAATTATTGGTATACCGTTTCAGTCGGTGGGCAGGAGCCTCATTTTCCGCTGTTTGCACAGGTAAAGGAAGATGAATTTATCTTTGAGCCATGATTTATGCTCACCGAAGAAGCAGAACTATAACAAAAAGAAGTGAGGTTTAATGAGCAAGGTAACAGTGAAGTTTCAAATTACCATTCCTCCTGAGGTAAGGGACGCCATGCAGATCGTTCCTGGCACCGAAATTGTGTTTAAAAGGGATAAAGATAAATTTTACATAGTCAAAGAAGTCAGGCAGAATCCTTTTGATAAGTGGCGCGGGGCATTAAAGTTTCGAAGGAAAACTGATGCGATTCTGGCAGAATTAAGAGGATATGGTTTTGAAAGTCTCGATTGACACCTGTATTTTGCTTGACTTTTTGCTAGATCAAAACCCGAAAAGCATCGCCAAACTAAAAAACCACCTCGATGCCCGGGATGACCTCATTATTTGCGCCCTGGTATACGGAGAATTATGGCCGTTTTTTGAAAAGAACAACAAGGACATCAACCTGTTTTTGTCAGAAATGAAAATAAAGGTTGAGCAATTTAATCTGCATGACTTTGCGTATGCTGGAAAGAAATGGAATGACTACTGCAAACGCCGTAGCTTTCTGTGCCCAACCTGCGGAAAACCCATTCGAGTCCGCTGTTCGTATTGCCGTGCCGGTGTGAATGTCCGTCAACACATTCTTTCAGATTTTCTAATAGGTGCTTTTTCCAAATTGCACTGTGACGGCATTATCACAAGGGATTACGGATATTATAGAACCTATTTTCCAGAACTGAAGCAATTGTAATGTTTACCCCGTAGTTGCAGGAATTCATCTAGTGGGATTGCCATTTTGCCCTATAGCAAACGGCATTCCTTTTGGGGACCATGGATTTTTTATGGATCTTACAATTAGCTAAATCCAGAAATCATTCAGCAAAATGGCCTGTACTCATGATTTACCAGTACTTTTACGACCGAGCATTTTGAGGCGTTTTGCAACAACAGGATTTATGTAGCCATCGAGAATCTCGGGGAATCTTCTATACCGCTTCAAAATGCAAGTACTTAAAACCGATGTTGTGATCATCGGAGCAGGGGCGGCCGGTATTCGGGCCGCCCTTGCCGCTTCTGCTAAAGGAGCGGATGTTGTGGTGATCTCAAAAGCCCCCGTTGGCATGGGTGGTTCCACGTTTTCCGGGATTACACGCGGCTGGGGCATCCAGGGCCTTGTCGGCAATGAGCGAACCGATAAGAATCTTAAACGCTTCTACGATGAAATCATGCAGACCGGCCTTGGCCGATGCGATCCAGAACTGGTCCGGATTCTGGTGGAGGAATCTGGTCCCCGTATCGAAGATCTTATTTCTTTCGGGCTTCGCTTCCAGAAGGAAGACTGTGGAAGCTACCGGCGGGTGCGGGGGTGTTTCAGCGAATGTAGAAGGGCTTTTATGACAGAAGATTTTAAGAACGTAAAGAAAACCTTCCGTTCCATGTTGAATGCCTCTTCAGCGAAGTTTATCCATGGAACTGTGTTGGAGTTAATGGTTTCCGATAATCAGTGCCTGGGAGCATTTGTATTCCGCGCTCCTGAAACGCTCATCCTGGTTAAGGCAAAAGCAACCGTGCTTGCCACCGGGGGGGCTGCGGCCATCTTCGGTGACCATCTGGTAGAAGAAGGACATATCGGAGAGGGGTACAGGCTTGCTCACAAAGCCGGTGCTAGGCTTGAAAACCTGGAGTTTATCCAGTTTATGCTCGGGGTGAAGAGCCGGGGCACGCCCCGGATGCTTCCCCTTGGCGAGCTCCGAAATGGGGGAGTCTTTTTGGACAACCGCGGGGGCGATGTTTTGAAAAGGCATATCCCGGACAGTGAGCTTCGCATGAGATCGATCGATGCACGGCTTAAACACTTTCCGTTCAGCTCAAGGGATGTTTCCGGTTTAATCGACATCGCCATTGCAACCGAAAGAGCCCAAGGTGGGAGGGTTTACTGGCATTCGAGAAAATCAAACCAGCCTGGTGAAGTGTTTCACTTTGCCCATGCACAAAACGGCGGGGTGAAAATCGATGATAAGGCCGAAAGTACTGTCAGCGGTCTTTTTGCCGCAGGAGAGGTGGCAGCTGGCCCTCATGGAGCAGATCGCCTGGGGGGCTGTATGATGACCGCAACCCAGGTGTTCGGAGCCAGGGCCGGTCATGCTGCGGCCTGTCACGCAAGACGAAAGACTCGAAACATCGAGATTCAAAAAATCCCGGAATCAATCCGCATGGCCGAGCGCTTTAATAAACAAAGGGAAAAAACCGAGCCCATTGACGAATTGATAGGCGATATCCGGAAAACCGCTTCTGCCAAACTGATGATCCTAAGGAAAGAAAGAGGAATAAAAAGCTGCCTTAATGAAATCCAAAGTGCAGAAGCCCAATTGGAAAAAATGGCAGATCAGGCACCCCTTTCTGCCCTGAAGGCGAAAACCGTTCTTGCCGTAATGACCATGATCGCAACCGCTGCTTTGAACAGAAAACAAAGCCTTGGTTCCCATTATCGATGCGATGGGCCACACCCTACCGCGGCTGTTTAAAGACTCTGCAGCCCCATAAGCGGCATGCATTATGAACTTGCTGTTTTAATTCAGGCTGCCCTCCATCCACCGATGGGAAAAATCTTCAAGTTTAAGTGAAACAGCCACGATGTTTTTTCCTGTTGTTCGTATCCGTATAAACAGAACCATTTGATTTCACACCAGTTATCCCTCCTTTCCCCTCATGGCACCTTTCTTGCTTTCCTCAAGTAAAAGTTCAATTTCCATGCATCCATCTTTGAAACGGATTTAAGAAATTTTTTCCTGTTTAGTGCTGCATGGAAGATGAATGAAAACTGGAAACACTTCTCTTAGTATAAAAATTTTTTAAATTTCAATTGGTTAGATCCTAAAAAAGGATGTAATCCAAAAGGGCGAAGCCTGCCCGAAAAACTAAAACCACCACACATGGCTTCGAAAAAAAGAACAAAAAATCGTAAGAAAAAATTACCAAGATCATCCGTACATACAGAAGCCGTTAACACTCCTTCAGAGCTTGTCATGTTATTTGAATCTGCTTTTCGATATCACCAATCCGGGAATTTGATACCGGCTGAAGCAGCATACCAACGTATCCTTAAGAACCACCCCCGTCATTTCGATGCGCTGCATATGCTCGGGGTTTTGATTTGCCAAAAAGGTGAGCTCCGGCAGGGAATTGAATTACTCAAGCAAGCCGTTTCGCTCAATCCACTGGACCCCACCTGTCATAATAATTTGGGCAAGGCCCTGCATGACCTGGGAAAACCCAAAGAAGCGATTGATTGCTTTCAAAAAGCCATTGCAATTCATCCCAAATTTACACTCGCTTACTGCAATCTTGGCAATTCGTTGAATGCCGTAGGAAAAGCACGGGAAGCAATCGAACATTGCCTGAAAGCGATCAGACTCGACCCGCACTGCGCGGAAGCTCACAACAACCTTGGAGATGCCTTTTATAATTTAGGAAAACCCGAACAGGCGTATCGATCCTATCAAAAAGCCATAACACTCAAACCGGACTTTGCTAAGGCATATTACAACCTGGCAATAACCTGCGATGCGCTGGGTAACAAGCAAGAGGCATTGCTCTGTTATGAAAAAAGCATTGAGCTTAAACCCGATTTTGCATCGGCATACAACGATTTGGGAATCATTCACAAAGATATGGGCAACCATGAAGCGGCCATTTTATGCTACCGAAAAGCCATTGAACTCAAGCCGGATTTTGCTGCCGCATACAACAACATAGGTAATCTGCTCAACGACTCGGGCAGCATGGAGCAGGCCATCGAATCTTATGAGAAAGCGGTTGAAATGAAAGCCGATTTCACCGAGGCCTTGAGCAACCTGGCATCCCTTTTTGAACAGACAAACCAAGTGGATAAGGCTAAAAAAATTATTCCCTTTTTGAACAGACAAACCAAGTGGATAAGGCTAAAAAAATTATTGCTAAGGCGCTTAGGTGCGATCCCCAAAATCCTCTTGCAAACTATGTGGCGGCAAGATGCGAACGCCGACAAGGCCGCTTTGCCCGGGCATTGGAGCTTCTGCAAAATGTAAATCTTTCGCCTGCTATATCAAAAGCCTGTCCCGGTATTCTTTACGAAAAAGGGATACTTTATGATCGTCTGGGAGAATTTGACAAAGCCTTTCAATGTTTTTCCGCAGCAAATAAAAATGTAGCGCAATCTTTGCTCGCAAATCAAATAGACAAACAACATTACATACTCAAAATAGAAAAGCTGCGTTCAAACCTTCTGGCCGAAAGGGATAGTTATGTTGATACCAGGCCCCATCACTCAGATGACGTTTCACCCGTATTTCTTATGGGTTTTCCAAGATCAGGAACCACCCTTCTGGACCAGATCTTAAGCGCATGTGTCGATGTGGAAACCCTTGAAGAAAAACCTCTTGTGCAGACAATGATCATGGAATTCCAGAACCAGGGCTTTCGATATCCTGAGGACCTGCCCCGGATAGACGAAACCCTTGCAAAGGAGCTAAAAGCCGCGTACGAACGGAAGCTATCAGAATATTTGCCATATCCGGGGTATAAGACAATAATCGATAAATTGCCCCTGAACACCATCGATCTCGGGTTGATTTACAGAGTTTTCCCTGAGTCTAAAATCATCTTTGCAATGAGGCATCCGGCAGATGTTTGCTTAAGCTGTTTTTTCCAGAATTTTCAACTTAACGAGGCTATGATTCATTTCCTTGAGCTTAACGACACAGCAAAATTCTACCACCTGGTCATGAGCCTATGGAATGAGTATACAAATAAACTTCCATTAAATGTCCATGTAATTCGATATGAAGATCTCATCAGAAACTTCGATGCTGAAACAAAAAAGCTGTTTGATTATTTAAGCATATCCTGGAATCCCTCGATTCGAAATTTTCATGCTCATGCAAAAGCAAGGAAAAAAATCGCCACGCCCAGCTACCACCAGGTGATTGAACCTATATATAACCGCTCCATGTATCGATGGAAAAAGTACTTGAAACATCTTGAGCCTATTTTTGAGGTTCTGAAACCTCATGCACGGAAATTCGGGTACACGTTTGTCGAAAAAGTACCGGCACAGGTAAACCGTCAGTCAAAATGGATTCAACCGATCGCTTATTCACCATTCAGCAACTCAGCCGCAAACTGAACGTTCCCAAACCCACCCTTCGTTTTTGGGAAAATGAACTGAAAGGTCTCTTGGTGCCGCTTCGATCAAAAGGCGGACAGCGGCGGTACACGTTTGAACACGTAGAATTAATCAAGCAAATCCTATATTGACTTCGGTGAATGCGAAGGTCACCATGGAATCGAACCCAAAAGATTTGAAATGTTCCATCATCATCCTGTGGGAAGCGGGGGAAGAAGATGGAGTTCTGTGGTCACGACAATTCATAAACGAGGCCTTTGCCTTTGACCCCGGCACGTTCTCTGAGATCACGCTCATCCATACAGAGCCCTACGCGGGATCGAACCGTGCACAGAAACAGAATAAATATGTCCAACAGGCCGCTGGTAACGAAACGGATTGGATCCTCTTCCTTGAAGCCGGCGACATTCTGCACCCCAAGGCCTTTAAATGGATCACTCCCTACATAGACGAATACGACGCTCTCTGGGGCCTGCTTTACACTTACAGGGCAAACCCCGACGGCACCCTGGCCGCGGAAAAAGAAAATCAACAAATAGCCGGCACTACGAATCACAAGGACATCCTGCTGATGGAGCCGCCAAGTGCGTTTCACTTGAATCACTTCGTCAAAGCATCCGTGTGTATGGATCATCCCTTTGATGAACGAATTCAAACAGCCGGTGACTATGAATATTTTCTACGAATCTGGCATTGCCGCCGATGTGTTAAGATCAACCGGCCGATTTGCTTTAAGCGAAAAGAAAACCTCCACGTCGAACAACACTGTTCCAGAAAAAAATTATGGACGGCAGAGGCTGAAAAAATCCTGAAAGATTTCAAAGAGGGTCTGATTCAGACCGGATCCCATCGCAACGGCCGTCAAATGGACCTGGTCATCTTTGGAATGCGCCGGAGCGGAACGACGCTCCTTTACGATCTGTTGACGGTCGAAAACCAATCTCTGGTTCTCTATGAGCCGGAAATACTGCAAAAACCGCTGAAAGGCCCTCAGGCAGCCTGGAACATGAAAAGACTCTTGCTGCAACTGCAAGAAGCAGGCTTCGACGTCTCACAAATTCCTCCTTGGAACCCCAAAACGCATCCAACGTACCTTCAATATTTCGATGAAGTGATCCAGCCCCTATTATCCTCTCTTGCGCTTTGGGGAGTGAAGATGATCGATTTCAGAGACTGGCAGGGATTTCTGGCGGCTCATCAGCCGCGGAAACTGATCCTCACCGTTCGGGATGTCCGAGATGTGGTGTTATCCATGTATGATCTGGCGCTACGCTTGAATCGTCAGGTCGTAGATGAAGCCTGGATCCAGGAAACCGTTGAAACCAGTTGCAGAGAGCTGGTCCGTATATCCCGTTTACCTCACCTGCTGGTGCGATATGAAGAATTATGCAACGATCCGGAAATTCTGGAAGCAGTGGCCGCTTATCTGAAACTGGAGCGATTTAGCTCGGATCGGAATGCGTTTCAAAAAATCGTTCCCTTCAGGCGTTACGAATTGAAAAAACACGGAACCGCCATTTCCCAAACCTCTGTATACCGGCATCGCAGGGAGCCTTTCGGACCGGCTCTGGGTCTCGCCCGGCAAATATGGCGCACATGTCCGGAATATTCAAAACGGTTCGGGTATGAAATACCTAAGGCTTTGCAATCTGAAAATAATACCGCTTCACCTATCAAGCTTGGAATGGCCCGGCGCACGGCACGACATGCGGCGATAACCTGGATTCAGGCCGGCACCACAGTGCTTGATCTCAGTTGCGGTACGATGTCCCTTGAACCGATATTGCCAGTAGGCTGCTCCTATATTCCCTGTGATGTTGTTAAGAGAAACGAACACATGCTGATTTGCAACCCAAACGAGGGCATATTTCCGGATCATGCTGTTTGCCCAGATATTGCAGTTGCCCTGGGCCTTCTGGAATACATCCGTGATGTTACAGCCTTTTTAGATTACTTGCGTCGATTCGAAATCCCACTTGTACTCAGCTATCACCCTACAGAGCGGCTCTCTCAGCCCAGGCGAATCTCACTCGACTGGTTAAGCCATCTCAGTTTACGTGAACTTAACACCTGTCTTGTTCAATCCCGCTTCAGGATACAGGATCAGAAGTGGATTGATGATCGCCAACTGCTTATTTATGCTTTACCTGATGGATAAAATTTGTTCATCCAGAGAAGCTCAAATTTTACAAGAGATTCCGCCTGGTATTAGCCATGAACATATGTATTTATAAACATAATCCTCGTATCGAAGTGACCGCAGCGATTATGGACGCTTATATCCGGGCATTTCAAAAACTGAAGCATAACGTACTGATAATAAGCCCGGATCTCATAAATGAATCAACCGATCAGGTAATCAAGCTGGCGAAAACATTCGTTGACCTTGAAGCCGATCTGGCGATTTGCTATGGTTTTTCGGCCATGCCCCAAATCAATGGAACCTATTTTTTCCGAAAACACAGTATCCCTCTTGTGGTCTTGTGCTTCGAGAATCCATACTTCGGTTTGACCCCTGCTCTGCGTGATGAAATCAAACGATATCCGGATTATTACCATTTTTTTATATGGGACTCGTTTTACTTGGACCTGCTTCATCAGGAATTAAGCAATTGTTATCCGATTCACCATGCCACAGAATTTCATGAATTGGGCACAGCCGGCAGGCTATATGAATCAGTTCCTGATAAAGACATAGCCTTTGTCGGCAATATGACCGATTTTGTTCGACTAAGAGCAAGCAGGATACAGAATAAGAACTCATTAAATGGTGTTATCGATGAGGTAATGCTGGCAAAGATTAACAATCCTGCTCTGAATGTAATAGAAATTCTAAGGGATGCTCTAAGCCGCAGACAAACAGAGGATGGCACAGGCATAAAAGCTTCAGAAAAGGAAGATTTTTTCCACAACAAAATAATCTTCCCCCTTTATGAAGAAGGCCTAGGCAGATACCGGTATCACGTTCTGAACCAACTTGAAATGTTCAATATCCACTATTACGGCAACATGAGCTGGAATGCGCCACATATTGAATTCCATCCACCAGTGGATTATTATAAAGAGCTACCCCAAATCTACCGTTCCACAAAAATAAATCTGGATATCCCACCGTTTCAAAGCATACACGCACCAAATAACCGCCTTTTTGATGTAGCCGCAGCAGGATCGCTGATATTAACCGAACGAAAATCGGGGGTGGCAGAAATTTTCGATGATACTGAATCAATTGTGTATATGAACATAGAAGATCTAAAAGAAAAAATCAGGTTCTATCTGGGCAATGATCACATCAGACGCCAAATATCATACGAGCTTCACAACCTTATCGTAAATAAACATACATATACTCACAGAGCAGAGTATATACTCGATACCCTCAGGCCTTGAGTCGAGGCACCCGATGTACTCCCGCACATCTTATCTCAGCAAAAATCCCTTTTAAGAGACAACTGAGATTTTCACACAAACCTCTGGCAGGCCGTTTTAACGTCTCGGAAATGGAACAACTTTTTGAACTTAAATAGCTTTTAATGGCATTACATTGATATGCCGTGCACGTGGAATAATGGAATGATGTAAATTCCTCTTCTATCGAATGGGTTATTTCCGAATTTTTCATTTCTCTTATGTTTTGTCAACTTGATTTCCCCAAAAACCCATTCCGTCAGTTACCTCTCCGAGCCGTGAGCTCTATGAGCCGGAGGCCAAAGCCCACTACTTTCGAGTAGACAGGAGACTTCCATGACTCCAGGACAATGTTTGTTTTCTCTGTTTCCGCCTGCTTTCGCGACGGTGCCACAATATCTTGTCCATATCACAGTTGAGCTCCT
>JAFDFZ010000165.1 GCA_019309565.1 Deltaproteobacteria bacterium | reverse complement strand
CATACAATTTAATCTACTACCGAAGAACTTAAAGGAGAAGTTTGTCTTGACTTTGCTAGAATATTCTGTTTTCAGAACTGCGAACTTCAAAAAGTTAAAGTAGTACTTTAACCATGACTAGTTTATGTAAACACGCTTATTTTGGGGCTAGAGGCGGGTCAGCGCGCCGACTTAGTCCTGTTCAGGGTAAAGAGGGACGGTATCCATATCGTTCAGGTATACCTGGCAGGGCGTCTTTTATATTCAGCGTAAGAAAGAAAAAGGGGGCACAGCATCAATAGAAAATACCTGAAATAAAAAAATGGAGATAATTCCGATTATAACTTAAGTCACTTTAGCTCACTTCCAGCTGAACATCCTCGAAAATGGAGGAAGATATGAAGATCCATGTCCTTAAAACAAAGGAGGAATGTGGTTCCGCTGCTGCGGACAGGGCGGCTGAATTTCTGCGCCAAGCCATTGCCAATAAAGGCCGGGCGAGCTTTATCACAGCAACCGGGGCCTCCCAGTTCGAATTTCTGGCTGCCCTGACGAAAAAAGACGCGATTGATTGGGGAAAGACAACCCTGTATCACCTGGATGAATATATCGGTTTTTCCGAGGACCACCCCGCAAGTTTTCGCCGTTATCTCAAAGAATGGTTGGTCGACCTGGTTCATCCGGGCACAATACACTTCATTCAAGGGGAAGCTGCCGATCCTGAAGTTGAGTGCCGGCAACTCAACGACATTATCTCGCAGGATCAAATTAACGTGGCCTTTGTCGGTATTGGAGAGAACGGGCATCTGGCTTTCAATGATTCGCCTGCTGATTTTGATACTGAGGAGCCATACATTATAGTGGAGTTGGATGAGGCGTGTCGCAAACAGCAATTCGGTGAGGGTTGGTTTTCATCCCTTGACGAGGTCCTCATGACAGCGGTCTCAATGTCGATTCAACAAATTATGAAGTCAGAGACAATTATTTGCACGGTCCCAAATGAAAGGAAAGCTAAGGCTGTGAAGTTATGCTTTACGGGAGAAATTTCTCCAATGCATCCGGCCTCTATCCTGAGGAAACACTCCAATGCTAATATCTACCTGGACACAGGTGCTGCTTCTCTTCTTCAGTGATTTATTCGTCTTATTGAAAAGCATGAGAGCATCTATGGAGGCAAAGACACACCGGCTCGCAAATATCATCCATACTTCCAAAGGAGTCAACTATGAACCCTTTTTTAGCTAAAGATATAGAGCACAGCTTTAGGGATTATTACGTATCTGCCGAGAAGGGTCACCATACACTGAATATGAGGAAATCATCACATGGATAAGTTGATCGCTGTCATAACGGGAGGAACCCAAGGTATCTGTTTAGCCATAAAGAACGGTGCAAAAGTTATAAGGACAGCCTGAAATCGGAGGCTGCCTGTGGAAATGGTTATCGAAGCAATGAAACAGGTCACCAAAGAATTTGAGTTAGTAAGTGCCAATGGTACCCGATATGCTATGCCCAGTGAGATACCTATGCCCTTGACACGGGTCAAAATGTCAGGTATTTTGGACTATTGTGCTGAAAAGTGCCAGGTGCCCAGCCGAGACTTTGCATATATTGATGGATAGCCGGATGTTCCTGTTCAAACGCTGAGCAATGGAGCATCTTTCCGAAGGAGATGATGGTGGTCGTCATGCAGTGTCAAGGTTTGGGACCTAATCTCCTGGAAGAGATCCAGGGGTTGGGGGTTGATGAAACAACAATAAAGGAGGAAACGCTATGGACAGCAACATCACAAAGAAATTAAACCTTAGCCGAAGGCAGTTTATCATGGTTGTCCTTGGATCGGTAGTGGCTACCCTAATGCTTGTATTGCCGAAGCCTTTTGACGCCAGAGCCCAGGGGACTTATGAGTTCAAAATGGCACACGCAGAAGCCATCGGTTCGCCGATCACTAATGCGTTTGAGAACTGGGGGAAGATGCTGAAGGAACGCTCTGGCGGACGGATCGAACCCAAGCATTTTCCAGCAGGACAGCTTGGCAACTATACCCAATTGATTGAAGGAAGCCGTTTAGGCACCATCCAAGCAACGACTGGCGGGCCCGATACCGAAGAGGCGGTCGCTCCGGAAATCGCGATTACGGGTCTGGGTTTCATCTTCAAAGATGAGGCCCATGTTGACCGCATTCTGCAAGGGGAGATCGGGAGAGAGATGTCAGAGACCGCGCGTAAAAAAACCGGCGTAGAGTTCGTGGCTTATGGCGAGGTCGGCTTCCGCCATCTGCTGGCAAACAGGCCTATCACCAACCTGGCTGAGCTCAAAGGGCTCAAACTTCGCGTACCAGAATTGAAGCTCTGGATTGATTTCTGGAAAGCCCTGGGGGCCAACCCAACGCCCCTTCCGTATGCCGATCAGTATAACGCCCTTTCCACCGGCGTCATTGATGGCCTGGAAGCAGATTTCTTCTCTATCAATGGTTTCAAATGGTATGAACAGGCCAAGTACCTGACCCTTACCTATCACTGGTTTTTGCCCAAGGCCATCCGCGTTAACGCCAAATGGTTAGACGATCTGCCAGAGGATTTGCAAAAGATTGTGCGTGAAACTGCCAAGGAGGTCTTTGCCGAACAGCGCCGGATTAGCCGGGCGCAAACAGCAAAGGCGCTGGAAGAGCTACAAGGACACGGCGTGAATGTTCTCCGGCTTACCGATCCAGAAAAATGGAAGACAGCCACCGCACCGCTGTATGACGAATATGCTAAAAAGCATCCCAAGGCAGGGCCGATGATCGAAAAATTCAATGCCTTGCGGTAGATTGTCGCACTCGATACATAGCAGGGGGGATAGCGTCTCCGCGTCGCGGGTTCGCCTATTCGCCCTGCTGTAGAGCAACCAAATCTATTTCCATGACAGACGAACTGAGCACAAAACATCTGGAGAAGGCGTATACCTTCTCGCATCTATGCACTAGCCTCAAGCGGGGAGTACAAACGGCGTTGTGCTGGTTTGACGGAGCCCTGGAACTAGGCTGCATTCTCCTGATCCTCACGACAGTTGTGGTCACGCTTACGCAGGTCTTTTTCCGTTATGCACTTAATGCATCCCTGAGCTGGCCAGAAGAGTTGGCACGTTGGGCATTCGTCTGGATGGTTTTTGTGGGTATGGCGATTGGGGTTCACCGCAACTCTCACATCGCTATCGACCTGTTACGCCGCAACCTCAGCGACCGTTGGCAGCCCGTTCATACGATTTTCATGCAAGTAGTGATCTGCGCTACTAGCATCGCCATGCTGAAGTATGGTTGGGTCCTGGCCAGCCGTGCCTCCTACGTTTCCCCAGCGCTGGAGTGGCATTTTCGCTATCTTTACTCAGCCGTTCCCTGTGGTGCTGCCCTCAACCTGTTCTACCTTGCCCGTCAACGTATTCCTGGCATGAAGTATCCGTTGAATGCTGTCTTTACGCTCGTAATGGGCTTGTTCCTATACCTCACTATAATGCACCTGAGCACAACGTATATGGCCGGCTTGCAAGCATCGTGGACACTCCTAATCTGCATGCTCATACTGATTCTGCTTGGGGTGCCTATTGGCTTTGTCCTGACGTTTAGCACCATCGTAGCGATTTCACCACAAGGCGATTTGATGATGCTCATCGTGCCGCAGAGTCTCACCTCGGCATTAGATTCCTTCATACTGCTGGCGATCCCCTTCTTCATCTTGGCGGGTGGGATCATGAACATCACCGGCATCACTGATCGCCTGATAAAACTCGCTACCTCGCTTGTCGGTCACCTGCGAGGAGGGTTGGGCCAGGTCAATATCGTCACCAGCGTTATGATGGGCGGCCTCACTGGCTCCTCCATTGCAGATGCTGCGGCTACCACCAAAACTCTCGTGCCCGCAATGGAGCAACGTGGCTACCATCGTAACTTTAGCTGTGCCGTAACAAGTGCTTCAAGCGTATTGGCCAACCTGATCCCGCCCAGTATGAGTTTAATCCTGTATGGAGCACTGGCTTCGGTCTCAGTTGGAGCGCTATTCATCGCGACCATCTTGCCAGGGCTGTTAGTCGCAGCTGGTTTGATGGTCCTGGCGTTCGTCGTTTCGATCCGCAAAGGCTACGGAAGGGATGTGGAGCGCGCCACCATGCACGAACGGATGGCCGCCTTCTATAGGGCGTTTCCAGCTTTGCTCCTGCCGATCGGGATCGTGGGAGGGGTGCGATTTGGCATTTTTACGGCTACCGAAGCCGGGGCCATGGCTTTTTTCTATAGCCTGGGGATCGGGTTTCTGTTCTACCGCCAGATAAATCTGGATGCTCTGGTAGATTCGGTGCGAGAATCATTGCAGGATATCATCGCGGTCATGTTCATTGTCGCCGCCGCCTCGCCTTTCGCCTGGGTATTAGTGACTGAGCAGACGCCGCAAAAGATCGCTGCCAGCCTAGGCGGAATGGCCTCCGAACCTGTTGTTCTTTTGATGCTGATGAACGTTTTTTTGCTAATTGTGGGACTGATCATGGAATTGTTTGCCGCAATGGTAATCCTCGTGCCTATCCTTATCCCGATTATCACCGCAAGCGGCATCGATCCAATTCATTTCGGGATAGTGTTGGTAATTAATCTGGTGATGGGGGCATTGACGCCACCGATGGGCATGTTGGTCTTTACCACGGCACGCATTGCCCGTGCGAGCGTGGCCGGAGTGTTCTATGCCGTGTTGCCTTTTCTCCTGGGCATTATCCTAGCCTTGATCATGGTAACCTATATTCCGGCCCTGAGCCTCACCCTGCTGAACTGGATCGGACCATAAAAGGGGGCCTGAAACGGGACGGGGGTGCCATAATGCATTTTTTCTTTGAAACCGAGAAGATCGCCCTTCCCAAAGGGGCTTGGGCAAAAACCCATAGACGCACCCTGCGTTGGCGCGGCAAGACCATCGCCTCGTTCACCCAGGGCTTGTTTCGCGCCTACCTCTATCCATTGTACACACCCGCCGGTTATGGGGTGACCTCCGAAGGCCCGGCCGACCATCCGCATCACAATTCTATCTGGGTGGCGGCGGATCATCTCCATTGCCGCATCCCTTTGGCTGGAGGTCTCTTTGAGGAAGCGACCTATTGCTTTTACGTCAACGAAACCTTTCAGGGGCGTGCCCCCGGCCGGATTCTTGAGGAATGGGCGCAAGGTACGGAGCATATCCCAGGTCATTTCCGAGTAACCCAGCGCTTGAACTGGCGCGGCCCGAGCGAGTGGGGTGCAGAACAGGGTCGTGTGGTTGCAATCGAAACTCGTATCACCAATTTTCAGCCCGGTGAGGTGGCGCATGTGATTGACATCCGCTCCCAGCTAGAACCGACGGAGTGGGATCTGACCATCGGCCCCACGCGACACGCTTATTTCGGTGTACGCGTGGCTGAATCCATTCGGGTCATTGATGGCGGCAGGCTGGTCAACGCAGAAGGTCACAACGGAGGAGATGTCGTGACCGGGGCAGTATCCGACTGGATCGACTTATCCGGCCCAGTGACTCACCATCACTGGGCAGGCATTACGGTGATGCCCGATCCGCAAATGACCTACGGACCATGGTTCGCCACAGACTGGGGCACGGTTGCTGTTAACCCGTTCGTTACTGAAGGACGCGTCCTTCCTCGCGGTGAAAAGTTTGAGCTGGGTTTGCGACTGGTCGTTCATGACGGGGATTTGGACCGATCACAGGTGTCAGCCTGGTATGAGACCTTTGCCAAGGAAGGCTGCCGGTAAAGGCATCCGTCAGCGCCCAGTGTCTCGGGCCCAAGGTGTTGTGAGTGTTCATCACTTAGTGAATGTTGATAAATTAATTGGAAGATCAAATGCATAATAATGCCATATGCTGATCTTATTAATCTGATAGAGATCTATATTAATTTATGTAGTATCGATAAAATAAGATAGTTTGATTCTTTATTTTTAATATGGCATAATTGGGCATGTCTGGATTTTTACATGCCCAAAGGTGCCATTATGCGATTGGAAAAATATAGCATTGAGAGTTTGGAAGAAGTCTTTTTTGTTGAGAGAGTTTTATCTTTGGAGTCCATAGGAAGGTTTTTAGGAACTCCGTCAAAAAGAACCATAGCCCGTAAATTGGATGCATTAGGATGCCGTGCAAGCTATTCCCATGCCGGAAGGTATTACACTCTTGAGGAATGTGCTGATTACAATCAATATGGACTTTGGTCTTTCAGGAATATTCACTTTTCGAAGTATGGCACTTTAATTAACACAATCTTACATCTTGTTAATGATTCGCAAGAAGGATATTTTGCTTCGGAGCTGAGAGATTTGTTGGATGTTCGTGTTCATAATGCATTGGCGAAGCTTTATGCCAGCAGGCGATTATTTCGAGAACAAATTCAAAGTCAATATCTGTATCTTTCCTATACGTTTCATGTACAACAATTAGAGAGACGTCGTGAATCAATACAGAGAAGGTTGAGAGTATCTGATATTGCCAATGAAGATGAGGAATTTACGGAAGCAATAAAGGAAAGTATTTGTTTTTTGGTTTCTCATCTAAACGAAAAGCAGAGGCGTCTTTATCTTGGGCTTGAGTCTATGAAATTAGGCCACGGGGGAGATGTTCGAATATCTAAAATCACAGGGGTAAACGTAAAAACAATAGCTCGTGGCCGTCATGAACTTGAGCAGAAGAACATCAGTTTCGATCGTATCCGCCGTGCTGGTGCAGGACGTCCAGCGTTAAAAAAACTCTGAGGTAATCCAACTGTTGAACGAATTGATGCAAGATAGCACTGCAGGAGATCCGATGAGTGGCAAAAAATAGTCAAGAAAAGATACCCGATCAATCAGTGAAGCGATGAGGGATCAAGGAATTAGTATTTGTGCAAACAGTGTTGGAGAACTTCTTAAAGATCAGCAATACTCACTTCGTGTAAATCGCAAGAGTATTGCAGAAACCTATCATCCAGATCGTAATCGGCAATTTGAGATTATTGGAGAAACAAGGAAACGATTTGAAGATTTAGGTTATCCTATTTTAAGTGTTGATACCAAGAAGAAGGAATTAGTGGGCAATTTCAAAAATGATGGAAAAGCATGGAGCAAACAGGGCGGAGATGTATTTGTGCATGACTTTCGATCAGCTGCAGAGGCAATTGCATCGCCCTATGGTCTTTATGATATTTTGATGAATCGAGGTATAGTAGTAGTGGGAACTTCTTATGATACTCCTGAATTTGCAGTAGATTGTCTAAAGCTATGGTTGAATGAAATTGG
>JAFDFZ010000164.1 GCA_019309565.1 Deltaproteobacteria bacterium | reverse complement strand
CTGGAGGTGATCGATGAAGGGCAGGGGTTTGACTATCGCAACCGTCCCGATCCAACAACAAAGGAAAATCTAACCTGCACGGAGGGAAGAGGTCTGTTTTTGATACATTATTATGCAGATGGAGTTGAATGGAAACACAACGGTCGGCACATCGGAATGTATTTCAGAAAGCATCCGAATTGCGCCGGATAATCAAAAAAGGGATATAAGCCATGGAAATTAACGTTCAATGCGAGGGAAGCCGTGTTTGTTTTAAGGTTGATGGGATCATCGATGAACAAGGTGCCGAAGTCCTGAAAAAACGATTCGAAGAGCTGGACATCTCCCAAGTTAAAGAACTGGTTTTGGATTTTGGAAACGTGGAATATATCGGAAGCTCGGGGGTGGGCAAGCTGCTGATGTTTTACAAAGAACTGGCTGCAAACGGCGGCAAGTTGCGTATTGAAAATGTATCGGGGATGGTCAAGGAACTTCTTACAATAACAAAAATGGATACCGTGTTCAGTGTTTCAAGCGCTTGATCTTCCATCGCCAAAAAACCTTCTGCGTCCCCTTCAGTTAGCCCAAATTATCTCCGCATCATAGGGTTCAAACTGTTTATCGACCGTCATAATCGGAATATTTTCTTGAATTGCCTGGGAAATGATTAGGCGATCAAAGGGGTCTTTATGGTGCAAAGGTAAACCGGCAACATGAAGTGCGTGCATTGTTTCAATCGGCAATGCCGTGATCGTATCTCTCGCCAACCGTTTTGGAACAAACTGCCAGGGTGGTTCTGGTAATGGAAGTTTTCCTATACTGTATTTGATTGCGATTTCCCACGAGCTGGCAACTGACAGGTATATAACATTTTTCTTATCGGCTATTCGACGGATGGCATTTTGGTTCAACCTGTCAGGAGATGCAATCCACCAGAGCCAGCATTGTGTATCCAACAAAATCTTCATGATTCGAATAACTCTAGGACATCTTCAGGCAGGGTGGCATCAAAATCATCGGGGATTTGAATGACACCCTTATCAAGCCCGGGAACCCGGTCGCTTGTTGGTTTGGAAAGAGGTATCAAACGAGCCATCGGTTTTCCAGCCTTAGATATGATGATCTCCTCTCCTGCGGCCACTCGCTCCAATAAACGCGAAAGGTGGGTTTTGGCCTCATGTACATTCACACTGATCATATCTTTCTCCCGTATTTCCATAACCGAACAAATAATTGCTTGCATCAACAAATAAAATAAACTAAGGCGAAAACTAAGTCAAGAAATAAATATCGTTTATGATTGACTCTTCTCCAATATAGTTGGAGAAAAAGGGCCAAGTCCTCAATAGTTTAAGCGGTTTAACAATTGACTGTCAGTCAATTGGATAGGATTTAAAGACCCTGCAGCACTTCTCATTAATTTTAATTCAAGATTCGGGAAACAAATTGGATCATACCATGGGCTTGTTTAAGTCTTGGAACTGTTGTAAAGTATTATCCTGAGGTTGAGCGGTTCATCGGTCTGCTTTCAGGGTTAAAATGCACATATACCGCCTATTAAACTGATACCTATGGGTTTTGGTATAAATTCACTTAATCCATCTGGTTAGGATGAATTTTCTAAATTCCGTTCCATATCATGAGCGAATTGAAGCTGTTATAACCCTCTAACCCTGAACCCTGAACCTGAAAACCGATCAGTTTAGGTAATCATAAATTACGGCATGTGATGAAAATATAGAAAACCAGCCATATTACCCGAGGAGAATTCCGATGACACCCCGCACGGAAAGATTGCGTTCCCGTTTATACAGGAAACCTCCTGAGATTTGCCTTGAACGCGCACTCATATATACAGAGAGCTGGAAGCAAACCGAAAGCCAGCCAGTGGTCATCCGCAGGGCGCTTGCAACTGCGCGCATCTTGCGTGAGATGACCATATTCATCGAAGACGGGGAGCTTATTGTCGGAAACCATGCCTCGCGTCCGCTGGCGGTTCCCGTGTTTCCGGAGTTTTCCGCTGCCTGGCTTGAAGAGGAGATGGATACATTTGCAAGCCGTCCTCAAGATCCTTTTATCTTACGGGACAAAGATCGTTCAAGCCTAAAGGAGCTGGTTAATTACTGGAAGGGAAAGACCCATTTCGATAGCGTCATGGCCAATCTAGAACATATTTTGCCGGCGGATATTGCTGCTGCTTTTGACCGCGACGGCCTGCATGTCAATCAGGTGTTTCATATCGTAATCAGTATCACCGATGGAGATGGACATGTGGCGCTGGATTTTCCACAAGTCCTCGGCCTTGGTTTTGAGGCACTGTGTGAAAAGGCAAACCGTATAAGGGAGTCGCTTGATTCCACACGGGCTGAAAATGTAAACAAGAGGATATTTTTAAAAGCCGTTAGCATCGTATGCAAAGCTGCTGCTGATTTCGGCCGAAGGTATGCTGCAGTGGCAAGAAATATGGCTGAAACTTGCTCTGATCAGCGGCGTTGTGAGGAGTTGATGGAAATTGCGGAAGTGTGTGAAAGGGTGCCTGCAAGGCCGGCTGAGACGTTTCGAGAGGCATTACAGGCGGTTTGGTTTGCATTCTTGATGGCTCAAATCGAAAGCAACGGCCATTCAATGTGCCTGGGCCGTTTCGATCAATACCTTTACCCTTTTTATGAAAAAGACCTGGCATGCGGTCGTCTCACCCGCAAGCAGGCAGAGGAGTTGCTTGAGTGTTTTTGGATCAAGACAGCCGAGTTGAACAAGTTGCGCAACTGGCGATCCACACGTTTCAAAACCGGCTATCCAATGTTTCAGACACTGACTTTAGGTGGACAGACCCGAGATGGGCTTGATGCGGTGAACGATTTAAGTTACCTGTGTCTGGAGGTTACCGCAGAGCTGAAATTAATCTCCCCCACGGTGGTTGCCCGCATACACCCGGGAACACCGGAGCCCTTTTTATATGCATGTTGCCGCACAAACCTTGCCCATGGCGGAGGGCTACCGGGGCTGTTCAACGATTCGGTGGCGGTACCGGCTCTGTTAAATATAGGAGTTACACTTGAGGATGCTCGAGACTGGGCCGTGCTTGGCTGCGCTGAGATGGTTGTTCCAGGAAAATCATGTTCCATGACAGGGGGCGGTGGTTATTTCAGCCTTTTAAAACTGTTGGAGATTGCGCTTAACAATGGCGTGAATCCTGCTACAGGCCTTTGTCTTTGTCCGGGGAAAGGCGATCTTGCCAGTTTTAAATCTTTCGAAGAACTGGAAAAGGCTTTCCGGCATCAATTGACTTGGTATCTTAAACTGCTTCCCATGTTCGCTCATGCCGTGGCACTGGCTTATGCCGAAGGCACCCCCACCCCGCTGCTTTCAGCCATGATGACCCATCGAATCGAAGCTGGGCTCGATATTTCTGCAGGAAGAGGACCCAATTACAACAACACCCAGGTGCAGGCTCACAACACCGCTAATCTGGGTAACTCCCTTGCTGCGATCAAGAAATTGGTCTTTGACGAAAAGCTCGTTTCGGGTTGGGAATTAAAGGAACTGCTGGCTTCCAATTTCACAGGTGCTCGAGGAGAAGAGGTGCGGCAATTGTTGATCAACCGGGTTCCAAAGTACGGCAACGACGATGATGAAACAGACATGATCACCCGCCGCGCCATCGCCTGGTTTGTCGAGGCTCTAAAGGGGTTTACACCGCTTAAGGGAGGTGTTTTTGCACCAACGCTGCAAACACTCACTTCCAATGTGCCCGAAGGGGAATTGATCGGCGCCACCCCGGACGGGCGCCTCGCAGGGCAGCCAACCAGCGACAATGTATCGCCGGCAGCAGGAACCGACAGATCCGGGGTTACGGCGGCCATCAAATCGGTGGCGAAACTGGAACACGAACAGCACCCCAACGGCACCCTGTTTAATTTGCGAGTCCACCCTTCGGTTTTTGAAGGTACTGAGGGGATGGGAAAATTTTCAGCACTCATCCGAACCTTTTTCGACCTGGGGGGCATGCAACTGCAATTTACACTGGTTTCTGCCGAGACATTGCGTGAGGCTCAGGAAGATCCGGAAAGACATCCCAACTTGGTGGTGAAAGTGGCTGGCTACAGTGCCCTGTTTAATATGCTGGACCGCACCTTCCAGGATCAGCTCATTGCGAGAACCGAACATCGATGGTAATGCCACAACACTTACAGGATTTGTCCAATGAAAGAGGACTGGTTTTCAATATCGAACGGTTCTGTGTTCACGACGGGCCGGGAATCCGCACGATTGTGTTTCTGAAAGGCTGTATGCTTTCCTGTAAGTGGTGTGCCAATCCGGAAGGTATCGGAAAGACTCCCCAGATGGCGTTTTTGCCGGAAATCTGCATCGGCTGTGGTCATTGTGCAGAGGTGTGTTCGGAAAAAGCGACGTTTCGGACCTCCGATGGCATGATTAGCGTCAATGCGCAGCGCTGCGCTCACTGTGGAAGCTGTGTGGCCGTCTGTCCTTCAGGCGCGAGGTTGATGTATGGAACATCCATGTCTGTGGGCGAGGTGTTTGAAGAAGTCTGTAAGGATTTACCTTTTTATCGCAGATCCCAGGGGGGTGTGACAGTAAGTGGAGGGGAGCCCCTGGCGCAAAAATCATTTACATACAGTTTACTTAAATACTGCTCCCTTCATAATGTTCACACGGCAGTTGAAACCTGTGGCTATGCAAGCTGGGGGACTGTGTCCTATGCCTTTGAATTTGCAGATCTTATCCTTTTTGATTTCAAGCACATTCATCCACTCAAACACTTAAAGTTCACAGGGGTGAACAACCAACAAATCCTTGAGAATCTGAAACGTCTCGATGCTGAGGGCAGGGCTTTAATCATCCGGGTGCCGGTTATTCCAGGGTTCAATGCAACCATAGGGGAAATGGAGGCCATGGCTTCGTTTGCGGCAAAGCTAAAGAATCCCCATACCTGTCATTTGCTTCCCTACCATCCGCTTGGCAACTCAAAATACAGCCGGTTTGGCAGAAAACCAGTTTTTCAACCCGACGATGAACTCTCCAGGGAACAGATGCAGGAGTTTCTTGCAATCTGGGAATCCCATGGCATCAAATCTCAAATTGGGGGATAGCATAGGATTTAACCTGCACACGCCAACAGCAAGGACAGTCTTTTTTCCCGAGGCAAGTGCCCATCAGGCTGTGGGAGAAAAGGATGCCGGAATCATGATCTTGGTCTGCTGGCTGACCATGAACTCACGCGTTTTGGGCGGCCAGGTATCCAGTTTCTTGGATTCGGCACGGATTCTGCTTCGTTCCTCAAGGCTTTTATAAGGCCAGATATGGACCCAGCGGTTGAGTATCCCTATTTCGCTGGACATACAGGCTGCAATGGGTGAAAGCTCAAGTCGGCCTCCATTCAGGGCCTGCTCCCAGCGCTTGAGCACTTCTGGCAAGGTGCCGGGCTGGTACTGATAGATTCGCATTTCATAAATATTGCCGAGTTTTTTCCCACCGCCCAGTTTCGGTGAAAAGGGGGCGGGCACAAAGATTTGCGATTCCATGGTAAGCAGCAGATCCTGAACTTTTGGAGGCCAGTCCGGTTCCTTGGCGGCTCGGGCGCGGATTTCCTCCCGCTGGCCGAGGTTTTCGTAAGGCCATATGTGGATCACCTGGTTTAACGGCCCGATTTCCGTATGCCAGAATGCAGCAAGCTCGGAATGTTTCAATCTATTTGCCAGGGAGGCTTCAAAGCGTTTTTCAAACTCTGCCACAGTGCCGGGTTTTAAGGTGTAAGTTCGCATTTCATAAATCATGGTCTCCTCCGTTTTCTTTTGTATTTCGATTATGCGCTTATCAGGTCAGCGGTTTTCTAGGATTCCCAAACAACTTTGATCCTGAACTTAAGTACCATAACCAAATTATACCGATGCTGGCAACCATTTTTGTTGGTCCAAGGGCGCTGAAGAAGGTCTACCGTTGCTTCTTCTCTAATCCATCCCTGCTATCGTAATTTATGTCCTCAAAGGAAGTAATTAAAGAGTTCTAAAGATACGTTTTTCTGCGAGCGCCGCCCTTTGTCGGTGACAGCCCTTTGTGGTAATGTTTATAACCCAAGTTTACCGGGGTTAAGGATGTTGTTGGGGTCCAAAACCCGTTTCAGCCGGCGCATGACACCAAGGGAAACTGCGTCGTGCTCAAGGTGCATGAATCCGGCCTTGGTCATGCCGATGCCATGTTCACCCGAAAGCGTGCCTCCCAGTTCACAGGCCAGCCTGTGTAAATCGTAACGGGCTGGTTCCAGTTGGTCCATATGACTGGAATTGGAAGGATCGTATAAGATGTTGGTGTGAAAATTTCCATCCCCGGCATGTCCGAAGTTTAAAATCAAAAGCCCCCGCTTTCTGGATATATCCCGGCATTTTTCCAGATAATCGGATATACGGCTCATGGGCACGGTTATGTCTTCCGGCATAAAGCTTAAGCCGGTGCTGCCCATCATCGCGGGTATAGATTTGCGAACCTGCCAAAGACCTTCTGCCTCTTCTTCGCTCCTGGCTATATTCACCTCCAAGGCCTGACATCGTTTAAGCAACCTGACAACCCTTTGAAGTTGTTCCGATACATCAGCCCTGCTGTTTCCGTCGGTCTCCACCAGAAGGATTGCTTTTGCCGGGGGAATCTGCGTGTTGGAATATTTTTGCAGCATTTCGATCACCGATGTATCAAGATACTCAAGCGTACTGGGCGTTACATCAGAGTACATAATCTGGCAGATCGCTTCTGCTGCTTTTTGCACGCTGTCGAAGGTGGATAGGGCTGTGGCCCTTGCAGCAGGTCTTGGGGCAATCTTAAGGGTAATTTCAGTAAATACACCCAGGGTTCCCTCAGAGCCGACAAAAAGCCGGGTTAAATCATATCCTGAGGATGTTTTCATGGTATTCGCACCAATGCGCATCACCTCACCGCTGGCCAACACCACCTGAAGGCCGAGCACAAAGTCCCGTGTGGCGCCATACTTGGCAGCCCTGAGGCCGCCGGCATTGGTGGCGACGTTGCCTCCCAGGGTGCAGACTTTTCCGCTGGCAGGATCCGGCGGGAAAAAGAACCCGTGAGGTTCCAGTTCCGCCTGAAGCACATTATAGACGACTCCGGGTTGCACCACGCAGAGGCGATCGCCGATGCGAACGTCCAGAATTTTGTTCATTCTTGTAATGTCAAGTACGATGCCACCTTCTGCAGGGACCGCATTTCCGCTGATTCCGGTACCTGCCCCGCGGGGTATGACCGGGGTTTTTTCCCGGTTCGCAAGGCTCAGAACTTGTGACACTTGATCGGT
>JAFDFZ010000287.1 GCA_019309565.1 Deltaproteobacteria bacterium | reverse complement strand
GAAAATCAGCTTGATATCAAAGAACAAGAAGGTGTATATAAAGGTGTGGACTATGATGACATCCCTTTTTAACCCAATAGGACATACACACCTTCCGGACATTTGCCCTTATTTATGATATTAATTCTTTTGACCTATAAAAGAGAAGATTTGCATTATTGAATGAATAAATATGCAATAAACAAAACACTCCCTGAAGTGAAGTAATTATTTTTTCAGTTGGAAACCTGCAAATGTAGAAACTTATCGGCGGCATTTTTCTAATTTTTCTAGGCTGGGGCCTCGGCAGCAATGATTCGGCCAACATATTCGGCACGGGCGTGGCGGCCAATGTAATCAAGTACCGGACCGCCATCATTCTTACCTCGGTGTTTCTGATCATCGGGGCTCTGCTGGAAGGTTACAAGAGCATGGAGACCGTCGGGGAAATGTCGAGAATGACCGACATGACTGCCTTTCTGGCCGCTCTTGCAGCCGGTCTTTGTATGGCGGGATTCTCGTACCTTTCGCTGCCGGTATCCGCTTCCCAGGCCATCATGGGGTCGGTGCTCGGCATCGAGCTGATCTCCGGCATCCCCGATTTATCGAATCTCTATAAAGTCGTGCTATGCTGGGTGCTGACTCCGGTGGGCGGAATGATTTTCACCGCCGCGCTCTATCCCCTCATCGGAAATCTTCTGGAGCGTTTGCTTCTCAATATTCAACACCGAACCGTGTTTATGCGGGTGATTCTGGTGGTTGCTGGATGCTACGGAGCCTATTCACTGGGGGCCAACAATGTGGCCAATATGAGCGGTGTCTATGTTGGATCCGGTTTGCTCCCCCCCCATGATGGTGGCATTGTCGGGAACTGGACGGGTTTTCGGCGTTTATTTCGACGCTGTCCGCCGCCGTCACCGTGCATATCTTCACCCAGGTGGGGGTTCCGGTAAGCACCTCCCAGGCCATCGTGGGCGGGGTAGCCGGCATCGGCATCATAAAGGGGAGCCGAACCATCCGGAAGCGAACACTGATCGAGATCGGCATCGGATGGGTATCGACCCCCATATCCAGTGGCGTGGTCGCCTGCCTTCTGATGCGGATTTACATTGCGTTTTCAGGTGCGGGCGTATAGACTTTGCGTACAGCCGTCAGCGGGGTGGGGGAAATCGCCTTTCAGCGTCCGCTGCAATCGCATCCAGAATATGGGAGGAAGGATGTTTCTGTATAAAAAAGAAAAAGAAGTCGTCGAACTTCTGCTCAAGCATATTGATATCGTGGAAGAGTGCCTGACCAAAGGGATAAAGACCATCCAGGAATATTTATCCGGCAACATAGAGCAGGCAAAGGCCTTGGCAAAGCGTGTCGACGCGATTAAAACACAGGCCGACCAGATCCGGTACGAAATACGCGACAAGCTTTACGCCGGGGCCTATCTACCGAGGCTCCGGGAAGATATTTACCGTCTGGTCGAAAACCTAGACGAGGTAGCAAATGCCGGTGAAAAAAGTTGCGACTTTTTCTTGAACCAACGCCCGACCATCCCGGAGGATCTGAAGGTCCAGTTTCTGGCTGCGGTTCAGGAATCCCTGGGAATCATGGCCCCTCTGAAATATTCCATCGTCTGCTTTCTGAAGGGGGAATACCCCATAGAAGTTTCCCGACAGCACGCCAAAGAAGTGGGGCTCAAGGAATCGGATGTGGACACCATCGAGTGGGATCTGACGAAAGATATCTTCACATCCGATCTGGATTTCTCCCACAAAATTCATTCGAAACTCTGCCTGGATTCCATTGCCGCGGTATCCGATCAAGCCAAAAACGCATCCGATCAGCTGGATCTCGTTATTTTAAAGTCAATGATTTAGGCCTGCATTCGAGTTTCGGTTACATGCCGAGCCCGGATCTTTCGAATAAGGGGTAACCTCGGACGGCGTTTCCTACTATCCACAATATTGTCGGCTTGAAGCGAGGTTGTGGGGTTTAACTCAAAACCGGGGAGTTTTTTCATGGAATCAAAAATTCTGGCCAAAATTGAAAAAAACCGGCAACCGCTTATCGAACTGCTGCAAAAACTGGTCCGGATACCGAGTCTGACGGGAGAAGAGGGTGCAGCCCAGTCGTTTTTGGCGGACTATCTTA
>JAFDFZ010000163.1 GCA_019309565.1 Deltaproteobacteria bacterium | reverse complement strand
TGAAAAAAACCATCGAACCAATTAGACCCGGACGAAAGTATCCTCGTAATCATCGCGTATCAGGCAGAAAATACTACATGAACTATAAACCAATCGCTTAAGTTAATGACATTGACTTAGTAAATTCAATGTCCCCAAAGCTTAAAGGTCGCATGGAATTAGATCTTTTTTTCCGAATTTCAACGCTCCCACACGGTGGAAAATGAAAGGTAATGCATGCACAATTTATTTTGAAAAATGCTTATGCATTTGGCTCCTAAACACGAACTTTCAACCAAGGCTGGCACAGGATTCGCCTTGCATTGTTACGAATTCCAGTTATGAAGAATAAAATTTGCATAGATCTCATGCTTCTTTGACTCAAATCGCCGATTGTGGTGGTATTAACCAACAACCAGGAATTATTCCCTTTAGAATTATGAGTAAAGTGCATATGCATTTTTGAAAAAATTAGGCCCTTTGTTATGAACTCTGGTGTTATTATTTTTGGGCAATCGCATGCGAAAAGATGTCTGTAATGAATTAAGGGAACGAATTATAAATGTTCACTACAAGCCGGGTGAAGCACTCAACGAAAAAAAACTGGCCGAAGAGCTCGGGGTCAGCAGAACGCCCATCAGAGAAGCCCTGATTCGTCTTTCAGAAGAAAACATGGTCACCATCATACCCCGTTCAGGAGCCCGTGTTTCAGACATCAATCTAAACGATATCCAAAATCTGATTGGTTTGAGATTGATACTGGAGCGTGGCGTCGCCCGTTTGGCTGCTCTAAATGTAAGTGAGAAAGATATAAAAAGATTAGAGAAATTGTTAGATAAAACCAAGCGGGTCAAAGGCCATGATTATTCCAAACTCATCGATTGTGATAGAGAATTTCATCAAATCATTGTGGACGCAGCGCGCAACCCCCTCCTTGAGAAGCATTTATCAATTGTTAGAAATCAATTTACCCGAATTGAGAAATTTATTCATAACAAACCAGAAGGGATACAAAAGGATATACCGAAGGTGATTCAAGCATTGCGTCAAAAGAATATTGATAAAATGGAACAACTGATGGTCGGACATGTGGAGCTCTTTGTCGCAAAGTTGAGTAAAAAATTGTTTCAAATGAGTATGGGCAAAAATACCGATTAGTTCTATGCATTCCGGCTAGTTTCTGATGATATCTGCAAGCTGGGAAATTTTCTTCAGATCTTCCATATGTTCAATCATATCGAGGCAATCATCTATTCGATTATCAGACAAAACACCCTTTGTGCAGTCCCTGAATTTTTTTTCCCTTTCCTCTTTGTTCAGGGGGTGCTGGGTACTTCCTTTGTTTTTATCTATAGTCTTTGTGTATTCTTCTCCGTTTTGAAGTCGAATCTTCAGAGTACACGCGTTCAATGCTGAGCTCTCAATATCCGTGAGGTCCGGACGAATGTAAAGGTGAAATTTTTTCAACAACGCTTGCACCCGTGGATCATTTACTTTTTCATCCGAGAATTGCTCCGGGCCTACTTTTTGATCCACCAGAGCTACCGCAACACAAAATCCCATGCTGAATTGTCCTTCCAAACCCGTTCTGGGGTTCGGATGAATCAAACTCAATGGCGTCGTGTAGCTCACACCGCAATCGATCCGTTCAACCTCCTCCGGTTTTATACGATGCGCTTTTAACAAAGACAATATCGCATCGATTCCTGTAAGCGCCCTCGAACAACAGGGGTAGGGTTTGATGTCGATCCCGGGTGAAGAAATTTCAAACGGGTCCCCCAGACCTGCTATGATCTTTCGGAGTTGATAGTGCTTCTCCCCACAATACACATTGCAAAATCCAAATTGCCCCTCAAGGATATCCGGGTTCCCCTGCAAACCTTCTCTGACCAATAAGGCTGCCATGGCACCACCCCTTGCCGCGTTTCCCGCATGAAACGGCTTGGCGCTGGTACCCTTATTTTTTCTCAACCCGGAAGCTTCCGAAGCGGCAATTCCCAAAGCAGATCGTGTTGCATTCACATCAAACCCTAAAATCTTAGCTGCGCCCGCCGCTGCACCCAGGCATCCCAGTGTGCCGGTCGCATGCCAGTGTTTTGAATGCTCAGGATTGATACCTCGTCCGATTTTTCCGGCAATTTCAACCCCTGCAATATAGCCCTCGATGATTTTAGCCCCCGAAACATTCAACATCTCTCCCAGTGCCAGAACCGCAGGTAAAATCGTCGCTGTGGGGTGCGCCCTCATTGTCGTCATTGTATCGTCCCAGTCATTTACGTGAGCCATGTATCCATTTGCCAGGGCTGCCATTGGGGGAGATGTTTTAAAACCGCTTCCGATCACCGATGCATGGGGTGTACCTCCTACGGACTTGACATAGGATTTAATTTTTTTGCTATTTGCATGGGTTGAACCGAATATCGAAACGCCGATACCATCCATAATGTAATGTTTAGAAAGCCTGACGACTTGGGCGGGAATTTTTTGTAAATCAAGTCCGCATACGAACTCAGCTAATTGCTTTGTAATTCGCATATCTTCTTTTGTCTGCTCTGTTTTGCCCATTTTTACACTTTCCTAATTGCTGGCGCTTCCCCAAATCGCCCGAATGGTTGGAACAACATCCAGCTGTTCAGGCAATGTTTCTATTTCTTTATCGGTAATTAATTCCGTGCAGTCGTAATCGAACTTCTCGCCGACGGTGCCGAGTTTTTTAACGCCGGCTCCGGAAAAAATTAACCAGATATTTGCATCAGGGCGATATGGAGGCCCATGATTTACGGCAACCTTCGGCTCTGTAAATCCCTCTTCGATGATAATCCCGTCAAATTCAGGAATGATCAATATATCCGGGGATCTGTCATGGGCAAACCGCCGCACATACCAAGGTGCAGCCGGGTCATTTTTATACCAGGCCTCCTTGATATGATCCATTTGTTTTAACACCCCTGTTGTCTTTTCTATTACTTCAGTGCTCGTATCGTGCAGATATAAACCACCGGTTGCACCGGATGAAAAATAGGATATGTTGTCGTATATATCGCTATGGCCTTCCTTTTTAAACAAAGTCATAACATCGACGCCAATGGGCCTTTCGTTCATGCCATGGTCCGAAGCAATGACAATCAAGGAATCCTCATACCACCCCATGTCCTTTAGCTTTTTTGTCAATCTACCGATCTGAGTATCGATAACGGTTACTGCATCTTCAAGTTCACCGGAGTAAATCCCGTAGAAGTGTGCGGTGATATTTGTTGATACCAATCCGATACACAAAAGATCCGGTTTTTCATTTTCCAAAATTTTCAGGGCATTGTCCATTATAAAGATATCAATTAAAGCGGTGTCTGCCACATCAATGGCAGGATGGACAAATGTTTTTCCTTTCCAATCAACATAGCGTTTTTGTTTGGTATGCTCCAAATACGCCGGCAGGGAATGATTTGCCCGCTCCTGCCATGAGTAATGGTCATCACTGACACCCGCACCGGAAAAGGCACCAAAAAAGTGTCTTTTAGATACAACCTCGCGATAGGAATAGGCGATGATGTCGGCCTGTTTACCTGCCATTAAAAGAGCGTGGCGGTCTTTTGATGAAATAGAGGCAACTTTTGCTGCCGGGTTTTTCCTTTTCAAGAAATCTCCAATCGTTGGAGGGCCCAGGTGAAGGATATCTTTTTCCGAATCATAAAAATAAATGAGCATGCCGGTTTTTTTGTCGTACCATTCATAGCTGGAGCAGATGCCGTGGTCTTTGACCGGCAGCCCGGTGGACAAAGTGGCGATCCCCTGACTGGTGCCGTTGATACATGACCCGGATACGGCATCTTGATAGCTGACGCCATTGTCAATGAGGAAATGGATATTGGGGGTGGGTATTCTTTTCAAATATTCATACCGCGCGCCATCAACCGTAATGAAAATCGTGTGTTTTGGGGTCTTTTTGGATTCAATTATTGGCAAAACGCCGAGCATATTTGTTTTCCTTTTTTTCAGATTACGAGACAGGTGCCTTGACTTGTCTTTGTTCGATTGCATTTCTGATCAACGGAAACAGGGCAGAGAGTATGGATAAAAACAAAAGCGCCCCTCCGACAGGTCGGGTGATGAAAGGCCAGAATGATCCATACTGGATCATGCCGGTGTTTAAAGCGGTTTCAGCCACAGGGCCAAGAATAATGCCGAGAACCATTGGCATCAAGGGAAACCCGTATTTCTCAAGCGCAAAACCCAGAAAACCGAATATGAACATGATGTAAACGTCAATCATGTTATTGTTGATCCCAAAGGCGCCAATGACACAGAACAGAAAAATGGTCCAGTTTAAGATGGATTTGGGTATATGGAGAACCTTTGCCAACACCCAGATTCCCAGGAGCCCTACAAAGATCATGATAACATTTGCCGCCAGAAACGCCGCAATAAATCCCCAAACAATATCAGTGTTTTCAACAAAGAGTCTGGGGCCGGGTGTCAACCCATGACTCATCATTGCGGCCAAAATAACCGCACAGGTTGAACTTCCGGGAATTCCCAGGGTGAGGGCAGGAATCAACGCGCCACCGCAGGCTGCATTATTGGCAAATTCCGGAGCAGCAATCCCCTCATCGATCCCGGTTCCATATTTTTCGGGGTGTTTGGACCAACGGACGGCTTCATTGTATGCGAGAACAGAAGCGACGGTCGACCCGGAACCCGGAAGAATACCCATAAAGATCCCGATCAACATGGACCGGAGTGCAATGGCTTTCATACGCATAAACTCTTTTATGACATGCAGATTTGTTCTGACGCGCCTTATTTGCTGCTCTTTTTTTTCAAAGACGACCTTAGCTGTATTTCTTAAAAACTCTGAAAATCCAAAAAGACCGACAACGACAGCAACCATGTTAACGCCGTAACGCAGGTGCATGCTTCCAAAGGTGAAGCGGTCGACCCCGGTAACACCACTCATCCCGATAGTGACCACAAAAAGACCGATGCATAGAGACAGTAACCCTTTGAGCTGGCTTTTTCCCCCGAGACTGGTAACGGCGCTCATGCCGAAGAGACAGAGCGCAAAATATTCGGCCTGATCAAACTCCAGGGCTATTTTTGCCAATTGGGGAGCTACGAGCATCAAAACAAGGGCGCTGACGGTACCCCCAATGGCAGAGGCCATCATGGAAATACCCAGGGCTCTTCCCCCTTCCCCCCTTTTAGCCATCGGAAACCCATCAAAGAGAGTTACTGCGGACGATGATTCTCCAGGGATTCGGAATAGAATCGAGGTTATCGACCCGCCGGCGGTAGATGCGGCATAGAGCGCACCCAGCATGCTCAGGGCCTGCATGGGAGTCATCCACAAGGTTACGGGAATCAAGATGGCAACAGCCGCGGTTGACCCGAGTCCCGGGAGAATCCCGACAATAATACCCAGTATCACCCCAAAGACAATAACCAGGAAGTGCATCGGATCTGCAACTGAACTCAACCCTGCGATTATATTATCAAACATTGGTGAAGTTCCCTAATAGACCAAATAACTGATGGATCTGAAGATACCGTAACCTCTGGGAAGAGGAATGAAGGTTAACTTAACAAATAAGAAAAGGAAAATGCCTGCAGTACAAATGGAAACAAGGACCAACATTAGTTTATTCCGGTAACCGGTTCCATATAAAAAAGCCGCTGTAAAAATTGGTGTGGCGACGGTAAACCCTATCCATTTAAGACAAGTAATGTAGATAAGGCTTAAGAGGGTGCCGAAGAAAAACAGAGAAGGGACTTCCCTCTCTCCAGTTTCCTCTTCTTCCCTTTTTCGGGCTTTTTCCGATTCCTCAACCAACTGCGTTTCAACGTCTGCTTTTCGGAAAAAGAGTTTGACAAGATGAATCGCAGAGGCTCCAAAAACAATCCCCAAAATGAGTTTCGGCCAGAAAGCTGCTCCCACAGGTGTTTGCACAAAGGGCGGGGGTATCGTCATGGCAATACCGTAACAGATGACCGAAAAAAAACACAGCAAGCCCGTGATGATTTTCTCGCCCATTGTGCAGCTCCTGAAGTATATTAATCCCTATTCTCTGAGAAATCCGATTTCTTTCAACATTTCACGGAAGATAGCCCTCTGGCCCTCGACCAGTTTTGTGTATTCCTCTCTTCCCATGAAGTTGGTTCTTTCATGACCGAGATCCTCCTCCAGATATTTCTGCACAGGTTCTGATTTGAATGCCTCTGCTAAGATCCCTTCCAGGTATTTAACGACAGGCTCAGGAGTTCCTTTCTTGCAGACGATACCTCTCCAGCGGCCTATGGTAACATCCACGCCGAGTTCCCCAGTGCACTGCACGTCGGGATATTTTCTGACCCGTTTATGATAGCCGATCACGAGCGGTTTAGAAATACCCGCCTTGTAGAGCCCTTCCATGTCGATCAGCTCGTCTGATTGCAAATCGGTATGGCCTGCCTGGAAACTCGCTCGTCGCATTGAGCTCTTCTCAAACGGGACAAATTTCAGCCTGATATTGGCCCGCTTGTTCAACAACTCGACCCACATCTGGTCAAAACTCAATGCACCGGCACCGGCTATGGTAAGCGCAAGTTTGGGATTCTTCTGGCAGTAGTCCTGAATGTCTTTCAACGTCTGGAACTTACTATCCACCCTGGTGTGAATTGCTTCAATATCGTGAGCCCCTAATGCCAGCCAGATAATATCATCAAGTTGATACTTGGCCCTGCCAAGAACCGTGTTAACAACCATCGTTGGGCTGGATACCAAGAGGGTATGACCGTCGGCAGGCTGATCCAGAAAATAGGCTACCGCTATCTGCCCACCAGCTCCGGGTTTGTAACTAAATTTTATGGGAACACCTAAGGCTTTCTTCATACCTTTGGCAAAAGCCTGGGCAAACATTCCGGCCCCTGATCCTGGACCAGAGCGGATGACAAATTCGATCGCCCGTTTTGGATAGCCCTCAGGTTTTTCCATGGCAACCACAAGATCACCTGCCAGAAACATCAATGCCAGAAAAGCGGAAAGAATGATCAAAGAGAACTTTTTCATTTTAATACTCTCCTTCCAGTTTTTAAGATTGAGGTAATTTTTAAGATTGAGGTAAAATGTTTGCCCGATGTATTCTCCGATACCACCTCCTTTCGCTTCATATCCTTTATTTGATCGGATTCTTCAAATCAGGCTGTTCTTCAAATCAGGCTGTCTTTAAGTGTATGGTTTGATAACGCTTCTATAAAGGGTGTTTACGTATATTGTGTTTTTAAAACATACGAAGTGTATACAATTATATATTGCAAAAACACTATTGTCAATCAAAAAATTTGATTCATACACTAGACCCAAATCAAGTGTAAAAATATCAAATATTTTATTAGAAGTACTCGAAATGCCTGTCTAAATAGGCTATAATAGAGGTATAATAAAAATGATAGCTATCAGAAAGGAG
>JAFDFZ010000286.1 GCA_019309565.1 Deltaproteobacteria bacterium | reverse complement strand
TTTGTTGCGATTTCCTGAAAAAACAATGATTCATATATATCCTGCTGGTAGCCATTCCCAAAAAAACTACCCCCCGGAATCGTCTTTTTCATGGATTTGAACATAAACTGTATCCATATGGCTTCAAAATCTTGGCAGGCCTTTTTCAGTTTCCGATCCTGAGCTGTGATCTGCTCTGAGGATCGGTCCTCTTTCAAGGCCTTCTTTAACCCGCTTCTCAGCGGGTATCGGAATGCACCCTGGCGCCGAATCGACGCTTTTACGCCACCGTAAGCGGTCTGTGGTATTGAAATATTCATTGGTTTGCCTCAAGCCTCAAATGATGGCGGGCCGCCTTTAAATGATCTCAAGTTCCGCCTGCAAGGCGCCTGCCGCCTTAATACTTTGAAATATGCTGATCAGGTCCCTGGGGCTCACCCCGATGGCATTAAGCGCCTTGACCAGATCGGCGATGGTGGATCCGCTTTGAACCACCATCAGCTTGTGTTCGGATTCCTTGATCTCGATGTCCGTTTCCGGGGTTACCACGGTCTGTCCCCCTCTTGAAAAGGGAGCAGGTTGCGAAACATTAAAGGACTCCTTGATGGTGATACTCAGGTTGCCATGGGAGATGGCCACAGTTGAGATCCGAACCCTTTGGCCGATCACAACGGTTCCGGTTTTCTCGTTGACAACCACTTTCGCCACCGCGTCCGGCTCCACTTGAAGGGATTCCACCTTTGCCAGAAGCCTTGGAATCTTTCCATTGAATTCATCCGGCACCCGCAACCGAAGCGTCCCTGAATCCACTGCTGTGCATACCGCTTTTCCCAGTGCCGAATTGATGGCTTCCGATACTCTGAGCGCCGTTGTAAAATCAGGGTTAAGATACTCTGAGCGCCGTTGTAAAATCAGGGTTAAAAAGCGTAAGCGTAAGCATCTTCTTGTTCAAAAGATTAACGGAAACTTCCCGCTCCACAGTCGCGCCGCCTGCGATCCTGGCTGCCAGCAGGTGGTTTTTGGTAACCGAGCTTCCCGATGCCCCTGAAGCGCCAACTCCTCCCACCGAAACGGGCCCCTGGGCGATGGCGTATATCTTGCCGTCCGGACCCCGCAGCGGCGTCAGCAGCAGGGTGCCGCCAACCAGGCTTTGCGCATCTCCTATGGAAGATACCACCACGTCGATCCTGCTGCCGATGCGGGCAAAGGGAGGCAGGGTCGCGGTCACCATCACGGCAGCCACGTTTTTTACCCTCACCAGGCTTTTGTCCACATTGATTCCCATCCGCTCCAGCATGTTGACAAGCGACTGGACGGTAAAGCGGGTTCCTGATTTATCACCGGTACCGTCAAGGCCGACCACCAACCCGTAACCGGTAAGCTGATTGCCTCGGATCCCTTTGATGGCGGCAAGTTCCTTGATGCGGGCGCCCTGCGCTGGGGATATCGCCCAGACGGCTAACAGGCTCATCAAACAGATTACGGTCAATGTCTTGCTCTTCATTGTTCTTATTCCCATTCCTTACACCCCTTATGATTCCTTTAGCCGGAAGCCGCATTGAAGTGTCACCCTGCAGCCAGCGAACGGCCACTGATGAATTAGCAGGGTTCCATTAAAACCTCCTGCTTAAAAGGGCCATATGAAATCCAGCACCCTGGCTCCCCATCCGGGCCGTTGTTTGTCCGCGATGACGCCCTTGCCGGAATATTCGATGCGAGAGTCGGCCAGGAAGATGGACTGGATACGGTTGTCTGTGCTGATATCTTCCGGCCGCGCAATACCCGATACGGTGATATTCCATTGGGCAGCACCTTGACGACCACGGCCCCGATGGAGGCGGTCACCTGCCCGCTTCGGTCGCTTGAGCCCTTTCCGTCAAATTTGTTTTCCAGATTACCTTTGAAAAGTGTGTTTGCCAGCTCGCCGTCCACATCCTTGTTCAGCCGTTTGTTCTTTTCCTCCAGCCACCTCATATACCCCAGCATGTGTTCGATCTTGGCCTCCACACTCGAGGATCGGGTCGCCTTGGTATTGGCGTCCATTTTGGAGGTGGTGTTCTCAACGATGTCCACCGTAACCGTATCTCCAACCCTCCTGGCTCTTAGATCAACGAACAGTTGGGCCTTTCCGCTGTCTGTCCAAAGCGATCCCTCAGCAGGTGTCAACCGGGTGAATATCGGTCTTTCAGGCACGGCCTCCCTTTCTTTGCCCGGCATTTTTAGATCGGCCTTGCGCTTTGAAAATCCGGCACAGCCATTGATGCCTGTTACGGAAAGGGCTAAGATACTAAGAATAAAAAGGGATTTGATCTTTAAGGTCACTTCCCATCCTCCTTAAAACAAGACCCTTACCGTGGAAGCGTCTTTGATGCGCCCCACAACGGTCTTTCTGGATGTGATGTTCATCACTTTTATCTGCTCGCCCAGAGCGCCGGAGCCCTTGGCGATTCCAACCGTTTCAACCTTCAAGCCTCCTCTTTGGGCAACGATTTTCACCCGATCCCCCCTTTTAATCACAGGTGGAACCGCTATCATGTTGGATCTTAAGGGCTGGCCTTCTTTCAGACTCTGTTTTAGGCGCTTGCCGATGGCCTGTTCTACGTCCGTTATCAAATTTTTAGGCGCTTTAGAGATGTTTATTCTTACCCATCGGAGATCACCGGCACCCAGTATCGTATTTCTCGGCAGAAACCGACCGGCGCATACCACATTCACATACCGATCCACCCATCCTGAAAGAAAGATCTTGCCCGAAGGGTTGCCGTCCACGAAGACCTTTACGGGAACAGACACCCTTCCAGCAACCCTTTCATTGGAGGGTCTCAAAATGCTGAGGGTCACCCGACCCCGGGGAAACGAATCGGTTCCCCTGACCTTGAAGCGCCTGATTTTGAAACTGCCGTAACCGCTGATGGGCCCTCACCACCCGCACCTTCTCGGGTACGGAGATCACGGCGGTTTTCGGCATCCAGCTCTGGGATCGAATACGGGATTCGATCCAAGGGCCTTTCAATATTTTTTCTCGACCCGGCGGGGGGGCAGGGCCGAGCAGAAGCTTCTCGATTCGATGTTTCAAGATGTTGTCCGTACAAGCCGACAAGATATCCCTTACATAGATGCGCTGTTCTGTTATTTCAGCCCGGGCTCGTATAATGATGGAAGCGGGCGTGTTTCCGGCAGATCCGGCCGCCTCGACCCGGTTAACTGATAACCCCCAGCAGATGATCACACTGAGCATTAACTGAAAACAGACCATGCCAGTAAAAAACTTTTTTCTTTTTTCAAGCATCTTTTCCCAATACCCTATTTCCCAACAAGCCTTTTCTTAACTTCCATTGGCGGAATCGGCTCCTCTTACGCTATTACCGCTTCACATTGTTTGCCATCTGCAGCATGTTGTCCGCTGTCTGCAAAGCTTTTGAGTTGGCCTCGTAAGCCCGCTGAACGATGATCATGGTTACCATCTCGTCAACTATGCTCACGTTGGACATCTCAAGAAAATTGTTGGTAACTGTGCCGAACCCCTCGGTTCCCGGTGTGCCTTCAATGGGATCTCCGGAACCTTCTGTTGGGCGCAGAAGGTTTCTGCCGACTGCATAAAGCCCCGCCGGATTCGGAAAGGTGTAAAGGTTGATCTGTTCGGTCGCCAGTATGGTA
>JAFDFZ010000285.1 GCA_019309565.1 Deltaproteobacteria bacterium | reverse complement strand
GCCGGTTCCGTTGAGCATGCCGCAGAGGGTCTCGGCAGCCCGCCGCAACTGACCTGTGGATTTTTTAAATTCCACTGTCTCCGACTCGCCGGCAGATACAAATTTTTTTAGCTCGCTAATATCCATTTTTAGCACCATCACTCAACTCATAGGGAACCGAAATCGCCGCCAGATCCCGCAAATCGGCAAAACCGCGAATGATTTTGAATATGCCCAATACGCCTTCTGCGAAGTAGCCTTCAAATTCGATCGTTTGGCCTGCAGGCGGCATATCAAATATCCTCCACTGACTTAACGCCGAGGATCAGCTTTTCAACCTCATTTGCCGCGTTGCTGAGATTTTTACGCGCCTTGTCTTGTAACAACCTGGCCTCTTGTCTCATGAGCCCTATTTCGCCAATAATCTCATATTGTTTGTTTAGAGGTGGCAGTGGGAATCTAAATCCCAATATCGTGGGTTTAGAGATCTTTTTCATGGTTGGAGATGTTCCTGTAAGGTTATTTTCTATTTGCCATCGCAGATGCGGGATCTTGAGTATTTCATCTAAAAATTCTGGCATTATAGGAGAATTATCTTTCCAGATAACCCTGAACATTAGGTCACTTAGCATCAGTTTGGGCCGAACCTTATGCACCAAAGCACACGCACCAACATATTGAGGAACATTACCCCTACTTATGATGAGATCGCCTTCTTTTACTTCATATTGATATTTTGGTTTTAAACCCTTTGGGAACGCTTTATTTTGTCTTTCATCAAACCATCCGAAAGAAATGGCTCCTAATTTTAGTGCCCCCCATTCATTCGTTTCAGCTTGTCTATTCAGGCACTTAGGACTCCATCCATTCTGTAAATCGTCGATGACATCGGACAAGGAAACGACAGGGTATGGGCTGTCAGAGAGTTTTGGTCGCCGGGACATCTCCCGGGCAATTCCTACACCCCAACGATCAATCTCTTGCCATGTGGAGATAAAAGCTCGTCTATTGTGAGCTCTCTTCAAATCTTTTAAACCTATTGACTTCATAAAGAAGCTGGAAATTTTTCTTATTATGTTTTGCGCTTGGTCGACATAGGTATCAGCTTTGAGCTTCGTATCCTCCAAGTACGCTACAATTTTTTGCTGAACTGGTATAGGCAGAATGGGGATTTTTAAGGTTTGAAGAAGGGGATACGTCAAATTCATTCGGAATGGGGATTTTTAAGGTTTGAAGAAGGGGATACGTCAAATTCATTCGGACAGAACCTGCAGTAGCTGCACGCAAAGCCTCATTAAAAAATGGCGCCTTTAAAATAAACCAAAATAATTCCGGCAGAATAACTGATTCGTCTATGGAAAATACCACGTAAGCAGGGCTTATGTATGCCCCGTCATATTCCGGCGGCACCCAGCCGATTGATCCGACATTGATCCGATAAGTAGGCGAAATCCCCTGCTTTGACTTTTTTGTAAGGTTGTTTGATGGTTTTTCCTTTGGCATCGTAGGCGTGAAATATTCCATCGGTGTTATTCACACCAAGAATTTTAAAGGTCTTTTCCGGGTCTTCGTATGGGCGGATTTTTTCATTGTGCTCTATTACAAATTCTGAAAGAGGTACCAAGGGATATTTTGATTTGATCCGGCCCAAAAAAAATTTGACATCCCAACGCTCTAATTCTGTGAAATGCACGATTTTTGGTGAAGCCAATCCCATTATTCCGTATCCCCCGCCTTGATAAAACCCTGCGGATCTGCAAGAAACTCCCGATACCATTCGACGCATGTCTTTTCGACACCCTCTGGCTGGTTTGGATTGGGATAGAGTTCATTTTCATCTTCCCCTCCGGTGGCCGATATGCCGACTTTCTCCGCCTCGTACATGAAAATGGGATAATCAAAGCGCTCCTTTAGAAGCTGCCTGGATTCATCGGCCTTTTTTTCATCCATTTGTTTCAGATATTTCCTCAATTCTTTTTGTAAAGCCATGCGTCTGTCGGCATCTTTGTTGGCTTTGGCCTGCGCAATTCCATCTTCCAAACGTTTGGTTTCATTTTCGGTTTCATCCGCATACTTGGCTTCGATCTCCGCCTTGGCATCCGCATAGGTCTGATCAAAGCGTTCCTTTTCTTCATCCGTGTATTTCTGGAGGAAAAGAAGAGACGCCTTGACACTGGCTCCGGATGAAATAAATGTTTCCTGCGGCAGGCTGACCACTGCCTTGAGATAAGCACGGTCTTCCACGAAATGCCGAACACGCAGCAAGGAAGGATTGTTGTAGATCCCTTCGGGCAGTACGATGCCCATGCGGCCGCCCGGTTTTAATAGATCCAGGCACCGTTCGATAAACAGGATTTCTGTTTTAATCTTTCCATAAACCGTTCTCCCCTTGCTGACTCGACGGGTCGGCAGCTCAAACAGCTTGGCAATGGGTTGGTTAATGGCGGCTTTGACCCGTGCGTAGGCTTCTTTATAAGGCTCTCCGAATTCACGCACATACCGCCGGTCATCCGCATCGCTTACCTGGATATCCGATTCCAGCACCTTGTCCGAAGGCTCCACATTGGCGCCAAAGGGCGGATTGGTCAGCACGATATCAAATCGGGTTTCAAAGATGCCGTTTACATTCAAAAAACCGTCGTGGTGGTGAACGCCGCCGTGCCCGTCGCCATGCATGATCATGTTCATTTTGCTGGTACGGGCCATGCGGTCATTGGCATC
>JAFDFZ010000005.1 GCA_019309565.1 Deltaproteobacteria bacterium | reverse complement strand
TCGTGCCCTTCGGCATCAGCTGCCCCGCTATCTCGGTATATTTTCACCCGGCATAGGACTGAAGTTGTTGCTTGCGGGGCAGGCATTTCGAATCGCCAGCCTTGTGGTGGTGGGGTGTGTTTACTATTACATCGGATAGGGGAAATGGGAGCAGATGCCGGTCCTGGAGTCAATAGCTCAAGTTTTGCATCTCTATTTTGCTTTCAGAAAATTTCATTCGAATCCATCTGCTTCTTAAGGAATTGTCCACCGATACCTCGTGAATCATCTTATCCTCAGAACCGAAGTGATTGCAAAGTGTTTCGAAAATTTCGGCTCCATGCTTGATGAAATAGCAGTTTTCAAAAACCTTTGGATCAACCATTTTTTCCGATGAAATATGATAAAGCAGTTCCTGAAGAGGTTTATAAAAATCCCCCACGAAGATTTGAGGCTTGTAATATCCGATTCCCAGTTTCTTTTTCACGAAGGTGATGGCGCTTTCCAGGTTGGTGCCTACTCCCCCTTTGAAATATATGTCGGCTTCCGTTGTATCGGACAGTATTTCTTGTCTTTCCAGCAAATAATCACGACCCAGGTACATTGCAAAATCAACATCGGTATTGATCCCCATTCCCGGGATTTTCCAGTACACCGCACCGCAAAGCATGCCCAGTGCTGCTGTGATTTCTGAAATGATTGCCATGATGCCTCCGGCGCTGCCCCCTGTTAGAATTCCACAAATACCGCCGTGAAAATCTTTGAACGATTTGGTGGTATCTTTTATTTCTTTTTGTGTTTCAGGATCAAGATCTCCGGCGGTACCGTAAATTGCGGCCAGTTTTCTTGAACCGAAGGCCTCGTTGAAAGAGGGTATGATCGAAGATTTCATGAAGAAACGGTTATGCAATACAAGGTCCCCCTGCACCGGATTTTTCCAGTAAATGCCGACACCCATCTCCTGAAGAGTGTCCATAAAGACAAGATCCTTGGATCTGAAAAAGAAGTTTTCTTCAGGAGCCTTAAGAAAGGTCATGTTTTTAAGAAGACCGAGATCGGCCGCCACAATGAAATAAGATGCAAGACGTCCGTCGGGAAAATCCTGAAGAATAAGGCTTGAGTTCGGTTTAAGGTCCTTTAAGAGGGTATCAAATTTTTCATTCAATCTGATAAGTCGTTGCTGTCCTGTGTCATGGACAACTGCTATCATGTGATTATTTAGTTTTTCCTTTCGGTAAATCTCCGTGAGCATAGCGGATTTAAGGTCTATGAAAAAAGTTCTCTTCTCTGCTTGCTGATTATACGCTGGTTTGTACACCTCGATATGCGCCGTCTCCTTTACAATGTCTTTTCCTGAACCAATGAGCTCAAGATATATGATTCCATTAGTGTGCCTGCTTCCCACCCTTGCGTCCGCATGTTCCGGGTCCAGAATATATATTTCGTTTTGCTGGGTAAAAAGGCTGGTGTGGGTTATAACGCCGCTTGATGCGGGTACGATTACCTTATCGACCCTTTTTTCAGGTTGTGCGAAATACAAATCTTCGCGGGGAATCCGTTTTTGAATGGCGGCCTTTAAGTATTCCTGGGTGAGCACTTTAAAATTTGGCGGATGTACAAACGGCATCACCGGCACCTCCAGGATGCCTTCTGCCAGAACCTTGGTCCCCTTGGGAACAATGATCGTTCGATTTGAAATGAGATTGATAAGCTCTTCGGCAGAATACTTGAGCTCTGGATTTCTAAGGTAGACTTTGCTCACCTCAAGGCCGGGATTTAGCAATTGATCGATGGTCATGCCGACAGCATATTCGGGGATGTAAAACCAGAATCTTGCCTCGTAAGTAATTTTGTCGTCTTTCAGCTCAAAAGAACTCAGTTTCTGCTGGTTGATTCCAAGCCTAGCTTTAGTGCTATGAAGATCTGTAGTGAGGTAGTCCTGATTACGCAGAAAATACTGCATCTGATCTTTTTTAAGACAGGTGGTTACCCGTGCCACCACCTTTTTTTCATCCGCGTGGAAAATCTTTTCGATCTTACAATCAGGACTTTCATTCAGGGACATATCCTGTCTCCATTGGAATTGCATAGGCTATATCCAAAATAGCTGTGCGATTATTACCCCCTTGGTCCCATGGCCTCCCCGAGCTTAAGGCTTGAAACCGGCACATAATTTACTTTAGGGTATAATGTCATACCAATCAATCGTTTTTGCAAGCTCAGCAGCAATTCTCGGTGAAACTAGGCTTGCGGCGCAAATTTTACCAACGATACCCTATAATTTCTTTTCAAATCCATGGGCGTGTTCCTGGTACGGGTCGAGGCTTTAAAGCCGGGATTATTGAATCCTCTTTCAAAGCTGCGGGCTGCCCATAAATGATTCGCTTATATGATTTGCCTGTGATATGAGAACTTCTAAAATAAATTGGGTAACCTGTCAATGTAGGAGCTAGAATGGTGGTGAAACCGAGATTGTTTATATGATACCCGCAGAAACTTCAATGAAACCCGTGGTACTGGCGACTTTAGCCGCTTTCTTTTTTGGTTGCTCAACGGTGGTTACGCGCAGGGGGCTGAATTATTTGGATGCTCAAACCGGCTCCATGATTTCCATTGGTACAACCGTGCTGTTTTACGTTTTGATATCTCCCCTCTGGATGCGTGCTGAAGACTGGTTTACACTTGGGTTTTGGATATTTGTGGGAAATGGGCTTATGCATCCGCTGTTTTCCATGTTTCTTTCCTTTGAGGCCAACCGGCGAATTGGCCCCACCGTATCATCCGCTTTTTGTGCCACAGCGCCATTTTTCGCCATGCTGAGCGCTTTTCTTTTTCTTGGAGAGGAATTGACACCTGGCATTGGCCTTGGAACGGTATTTACGGTTGCCGGTGTGATCACTCTTTGCTGGGATCCGCGGGGTGTTTCGGCCATCGTGAAATCGGCGTTGCTTTTAGCCACCGGGGCTGCGGCTATTCGCGGCTTGAATCAAACCGTTGGTAAATTTGGCTTAAACCTCATGCCGAATCCGTTTATGGCAGGGTTTTTATCGTTTTTCGTTGCATTCTGTTCATCGGTTCTGTGGTACCGTTTAAGCAAAGGATATTTGCCTGTACCGCATCGGCTCAACAAAAAGGGGGTGATCCATTTTACCATTACTGGTATGGGGATCGGTGTCGCCGTGTGGTGCATGTATGGGGCACTGAAAGCAGGACAGGTGCTGGTTGTCTCTCCCATTGTCGCCGCCTATCCTACGTTCACCCTGTTGGCTTCGGTTACCTTCAGGCAAGAGACTCTAACCCGTCGTATCGTTTTAGGGGTTATCTCTGTGGTCTGCGGGGTGGCGCTGATCAGTACGGGATAAGATCTAGGGGACGTATTCAACTTATAAACTTATTTTGGAACATAGAGGTTTCGTCCCAAATGGCCTCCGGGCAGAAGAAAATAATTGGAATGATGGGGCAACCTGGCAATGGTGGTCCGCTGAGAGGGAATCCAGCATGCTACTTTCTGCGGGAGCTGGAGGCGGGTGACCGCCTCTGGCGACCTAGTGGTGCCGGATGACCTGCGTTCCTACTGTGGCTGAACGTCCTACTTTCAGGTTGTTAGATATCGGTCTCGTGACCTCATACATATACAAGATGTGACATCATTCTCGAGATTCAATATCATTTCAGGTGGAATGCCGGTCTCATTTCTGATGGGATGCGACAATTCAGCCACGTGTGACAGATTCGGTCACACTGTAACTTTTTTTGGTTCATGGTACCGAAAAAATTAAAACGTTTTGTTTTGCGATGATGAGGGCACAATCAAGAGGTTGATTAAGATATATACATAAACATTTACATTGACACTTACATTTCTATTGTGTATGGGATTTAAGGGACGTATTAAACTTATAAACTTATTTATCAATTAACGAATATTTTTTTACGTTTGCAAGCTTCTCACCCCGTATTACAGCTTTGGCAATAGCTGTTACCGATAGATCCAGTCGTCGGGAAAGCGATATCATCGGGATACCCAGCTCTCTTACCGCCCAATAGCACAGAAGGCTTCGGGCCTGAACAGCATCCCGATGCCTGCCGGCAGCCCAAACTGTCTGTTGCTCAATCCCCATAACTTCGGCTACTCTGCTCGCAACCTTGGATAATGTAAAACCACGTGCCTGCAAATCATATTTCCTTTCCATTGCTTCGTTAGCTGCTTTAAGTACGCTTTCAACAAACTCCCCATCTCCCAAAATCCGTTCATCAGCTTTCTCAAAAACCTTTGCCGCTCGAAGTGCTTTTAAAGCAGTCCATCCTCCCACGCTGCGAACAAGACCCCCTCCTGTAAGGTCCGATCGTTTTCCTTGCTCAATTCCTTTGTTTACATATTCCCTGTAAGCATGCCTAGCAATTATGGTTTTTTCACCGAAAAGCTTTAAAATCTTATCCGTATTCTGCCATTCATATTTGACCTTTGCCATCAAAACGCTGTGGCCGCTGTAAGGATAGCTGTCAAGTGACCTTAAATCGGCCACAAGTCCGGCTCGCAACGGATTTAGGTGGATGTAACGGACCAGTTCCAATAAGTAAACGTCCTGCTGGCATAATATAGACTTGTAACGGTTCTGAAATAGATGCCCGAACCTTCGGTGTCTGCGGTTATACCAGATCGCATAGCCGGTCAAAAGCCGTCTCATGACCGTGGAGATGGACACGTTGCTGGTTCTTAGCAGTAGATGAAAATGGTTGGGTATCAGCGCCCAAGCATAGCATTCTGTTTTCGTCTCTTTAAGGATATCACCGAGTCGGCTTAGAAAATTGTCCCTGTCCTCATCGGTTTGAAATATTTTCCTCCTATCAATTGCTCTGGCAATGATATGATGAAGGGCTCCTGGGGCATCTATTCGAGATTTTCTCGGCATAAAAATCAAATAGCGTATGCTTAAACTTCAATCAAGTTTAATAGTTTAATACGTCCCCTATTTACGTCCCAGGCCTCAACGCGTGCTGACCACCAACGGTGGTCACTGGAGCATCGAAAACAGCTACAACGCGTGCTGACCACCAACGGTGGTCACTGGAGCATCGAAAACAGCTACCATTACATTATCGATTGGAACTATCACGAAGACCGCAGCCGGATACGCACCCGGCCATGGCCCGGAAAATATCACGCGCTTACGTCGCTTGGCCATTAGCATCATTAAATCCAAAGGGGTACGCAGTGTGGCGCAAAAAATGTGACAGCTCACCCTAAATGTGCGCTCGGTCTTTGACTATCTGCTTATGACTGAAAACTTGCGCGTGGGTGCCTTTGAAAATTAGAACAAATTTACCGTGCCGTGAAAGACTTGCTTTTCAGCTCATTTTTTTGTTGATTATACAATACCATGTGATTTACACATAGGGTATTTACATCCCATAAGTTCACGTCCATGCCGGGCGTAGAAAAAAACTGCCAGCGGATCACAAAAAGCCGCACATGCTTAAGAGCAACGTTGGATTTCAGGAAAAATACAAAGAAACATGGCAAAGTAAAAACAATTATCCCCAAAGTATCAAGCATGGGTTGAGGAAATTAAGAGCAAAGGAAAACAGCTAATCAGTCGGCACTGCCGACAGCGCGTACAGACAAGAAAGCCTGCCCACTTGCTCGTTGCTGATCTGCTGCGATTATCCCATGACCTCCATGAAAACCAAAAAACAGAAAAGAAACACCAAGAGAGATAAAAAGCTCAAAGAGCGCCGCAGGAAACTGGATCATGCCGCAAAAAGGGAAAAGGCGGATTTTCTTTTTTATGAAGCAACATGGCATTGGAATAAGGGAAACGTGGACAAGGCCCTCAATTTTATGAAAAGAGCCTTGAGACTGGATCCGACCAATGAGGATTTCTTAAGGACTCTGGCCAGCCTCGCACATGAGATGGAAAGACCGGATGTGGAGCTGAAAGCTCTTCTCAAGCTGTATTTCATGGATCTGTTGCCCGTTGAAATGATGCCGGACCTGTGCATTCTTCTGAGTATGGACAAAAAGTACGAACAGGCCCTGGAGCTCATAAAAAAGACACTTCCGCTTATTTCCGAAATGAAAGTCCGCAATAAAAGAACCCTCAGGGCATCTCTCATCCGGGAGCAAAAGTACTGCCAGTTTCAAATCGAAGCCGCTGAAAATACCAGGGTTAACAGGCAGAAAAAAGAACACCCCTATCCGCTTGAACGGAAAGGGGAAAAGGAAGGGCCCCCGGCGGCAAAACCTTCTGATGCTGTTTTTTCCCCTACATCCTTAACAGGTGCCAATCTTCCGCAGATAGATATATCCGTTGAGCTGAATGCGCAGGTGTTTGAAAATGCATTCCTAAAGGGGAGCTTCGCGTCGCCAGAGCGATATGAACTGGCTCTGGAGGCGCAGAAAGTCCGGTTCAGGGAGACCTTCGAAAATCTCATCTCTCTCCATTCGCTGAGAGAGGTTCGGTCCTTCTGGTACCAGGAGGAGACGGTCCGGAAGATCCTGAAAGGCTTCAGAGGAAGGGCGCTCCTTGCCGACGAGGTGGGTCTTGGCAAAACCATAGAAGCGCTCATGGCGCTCAAGGAATATATCCAGCGCGGCATGGTGAAAAGCGCCCTGATATTGACCCCCACACCGCTTGTGAGTCAATGGCAGGAGGAGCTGCGCAGCAAATTCGACCTTGAATTTCCCTCAACAAATGACCCTGATTACCGCACAGAGCAAGCCGATTTCTGGAAAAAGCCGTTTGTCCTTGCGTCCATCAACATCGCCAAATCAAAGAGAAATTTTCCGTTTGTGACCGAAAGGGAATACGACATGGTGATCGTGGATGAGGCGCACCATCTTAAAAACCGCAACACCCTCAACTGGAAACTTGTCAATGCCCTTAAAAAGCGATTCCTGCTTTTGTTAACCGCCACACCGGTGGAAAACAACCTGATAGAAATATACAACCTGGTTACCCTGCTTAAGCCGGGCCAGTTAAAAACAGCTTCCGATTTTCGCCAGCAGTTCATGACCCGGGGCGACCCGACGGATCCAAGAAACCGGGAAAGGCTCAGGGAACTCCTCGGCCAGGTTATGATCCGCAATACCCGGGCAGTGGCCCGGTTGGATATTCCACCCCGATTTGCCCGGACAATTCGGGTGACTCCGCTGCCATTGGAACTTGAGCTCTACGAAAGGATCTCGGCCCTGGTGAAAGATATCGCGGCAGCCAACGGCCATGGCCAAAGGCTGCTGCTTAAAACCCTCCTTGAAGAAGCCGGCTCTTCCCCGCGCGCTGTCAGCCTAACTCTGGAAAGAGTGCTTGACAAACGGGCACCGCTCCTTGCCTTTGAAAGGGAGATTCGGGTGATCCATGACATGTGCCGAAGCCTTGATAAGAGCAGCAAAAACACAAGACTTCTTGAAATAATCAACCAATCCGCTGTCAAGAAGATTATCTTTGTCAAGTATCTCGGCACCCTCCAACATGTGTCCGAATTTCTGGCCCAGCATGAGATACCCCATGCCCTTTTTCACGGCGGCCTGGACAACCGGATGAAAGAGGAACAGATCAGGCTTTTCAGGGAGGAAAAGGACATCCTGTTGACCACTGAAATAGGTGGGGAGGGCCGGAATCTTCAGTTCTGCCACAGGATGATCAATTATGATCTCCCCTGGAACCCCATGAAGATCGAGCAGCGGATCGGACGTCTTCACCGGATCGGACAGGAAAAGGAGGTGCTCATAGAAAACCTGTGCGCCGCGGGGAGCATCGAGGATTACATCCTTGATTTGCTGGACAAAAAAATCAACATGTTCGAGATGGTGATCGGAGAAATCGATATGATTCTGGGTCGGATTGAGGGGGAGCGTGACTTTTCAGACACGATCTATGAAATATGGGTCTCTTCAGGACCAGGAGGGGACAGGAAGAAGGCTTTTGACAGGCTGGGGACCCGGCTGAAAAGGGCCAAGACCAGCTATGAAAAAACAAAATCACTGGATGAAAAGCTTTTTGGAGAGGACTATGAACTCTGATCCGGAAAATGAACTGATGCGGTTTGCCGCCCGTTTCCTTGGATCCAGGGGGGCAATTTTGGAGGGCAAAAACGGTGAACTGGAGGCCGTGCTCCCGGAGGAATTATCCGAATTGCTGGAGGTGCCCGAATATTTCCGGATCAAGAGCGATTCCGGGGATGAAACGACTGACACTTATTCCATCCATTACGGCTCGACGCTTATAGAGAAGATGATCGAAGCTGCCAGCGCCGAAACTCCTTTGCTGTCCTGTGCGCTTAGGTTTGAGTATATAAAAAGCGACGGATTCGATCGGTTGATCAGGGAACAATTCCATTTTCACGACCTATCGGTACGATTTCAGTCTTCCGCAAAGGTTAGAACGGATTACCTTCTGCTTACCTGCCGCTATACGGCCCAGAGTGACGAACAGAAGGAGGGCTTGATCCACCTGGGCTTCAACCATGAAACAGGGGCGTTTATTCCGCACCTGGCCGACATGCTCTCTTCGGTGGACAAGGTCTTCAGAACAGCCGCGCAAATCCTGCATGACGAAAAACGCTTTCACCAAATTCTGAAACAGGTCCAGAAGCGATCAAGGGAGATCATTATGAAGCAGATCGTCCCTTTCAGGGAAAGCATGGCCCGGCGTTTCAGGAGAGATGCAGGTCATCTGGAGGAATACTACAGGGCTCTTGAAAAGGAGATGAGGTCAAACCTCAAGCGGCAGGGACTCTCTGATGAACTCATCCAGGACCGGAAAGAGAAAATAGCACTGCTTCCCCGTGAATTGAAAAGAAAAAAGGATGACCTGTTCAAGAAATACAGCATCAGGATCAGGATAGCTCCCTGTGCGATCCTTTTTATCACGACTCCTGCGGTGAAAATACTTTACAGCATGGCGGCGCCGGGAACGCGTAAAACCCTTTCTTTCATCTATAACCCGATCGTAAAAGCCATCGACCCTCTCGTATGCAAGGGCTGCGGAGCGAGCACGGCCGACATTTACTGCTGCCCTGCCCTCCACATCCTTTGCACGGAATGCCGCAAAATATGTCCCGTCTGTCAATAGGGCGTTGACCAGGGAAAAAGGGACGGCATCAAGATGCCAGAGGCTGGGATAATAAGACTGGCGGCGGTAGCAAAGACGTTTTCTTTCAGCTCTGACTGGCAGATGTCGCCATTTGTTGAACAGTTCCGATTAGTTTTAAGATGTCCGGAGGAGTGATAAATGGTTAAGCCTCGCTTTTCTTTACTTTCAGATTACCCTCAATACCCCCAAGAGCTGATGAAACAGCGCTCTTATGAATTTTACAAAGCAATGGAAAAAAGACGATCGGTGCGTAATTTTTCGGATCGACCCGTTGACCGCACGATCATTGAAAATTGTCTGCGGGCCGCCGCCACAGCACCCAGCGGGGCGAATATGCAGCCCTGGTATTTTGTTATTGTTTCCGATCCTGCTGTAAAAAGAAAGATCCGGGAGGCATCCGAAAAGGTTGAGCAGGCTTTTTACTCTCAAAACGGAACAAGGAAATGGGTAAAGGAATTAAAACCGCTGGGGACCGGCCCCGAAAAGCCTTTCCTTGAAACCGCGCCGTATCTGATTGTTGTTTTTTCCAGATACTACAGCCTGCTGCCGGACGGGGGTAAGCGAAAACATTATTATGTAATCGAGTCTGTCGGTATTGCAACCGGAATTCTAATTACCGCTATACATCATTCCGGCCTTGCCTGCCTTACTTACACACCGGCCAGGATGGGATTTTTGAACCGAATTTTATCACGACCCAAAAATGAAAGACCGTTTCTGATCCTTGTGGTCGGCTACCCTTCCGCAGACGCCGTCGTTCCCGACATTACAAAAAAGCCTTTCAATGAAGTAGCTGTCTTTATTTAATCTTAGGTGAGGGACTTTTTCATTGCATAATGGTAGATTTGGGGTATTGATTTAACAACTACAGGGTTCGTCTATATGAGGGTAATGACAGGCGGAAAGATGAGATGAACTCCCAGCCCTGTTGAGAAGCTCGGGAATGTCTTTTCGACACAGGTCTTTAGCTTCAGGGCATCGGGGAGCAAACGGACAGCCAGGTGGCGGATTGATGGGAGTCGGAGGATCGCCCTCAAGAACAACGCGATGGGGCGGTGTATCCGGATCAAGCGATGGTAAAGATGACAGCAACACCCGCGTATATGGATGTTGAGGTTTTTGAAATACTTCCAAGGTCTCCCCCAGCTCTACAATGTGCCCCAGGTACATGACGCCTATGCGGTTACTCATGTACCGGACCACCCCCAGATCATGGGAGATAAACATATAGGTGAGATAAAACTCTCGTTGCAGTTCCTTTAGAAGGTTCAGTATTTGCGCCTGTACCGAGACATCCAAAGCAGATGTGGGTTCATCCAGTATCAGCAATTCTGGGTGGAGCACAAGAGCCCGTGCAAGCGCGATCCGCTGCCTTTGCCCGCCGGAGAACTCATGGGCAAAACGATAAAGGTGTTCTGCACTGAAACCCACCCGTTTGAGCATGGCCAGTACCTGTTCATCCACTTCGTATCCTTGCGCCAGATTGTGAAGTTTGAGCCCCACACCGACGATGTCACAGACGGTTTTGCGCGGATGCAGGGAAGAATGAGGATCCTGGAAGATGAGCTGAATTTGTCTTGCACGTTTTCGGGCTTCCTGGCCGGTTAGATTTTTGATACTTTTACCGTTGAAAAAAATATTCCCTGAGGTTATAGGCGCAAGCCCGACAATTGCACGTCCCAGAGTGGTTTTCCCGCAACCCGATTCTCCCACAAGCCCGAAGACTTCACCCCGTTGCAATGTAATTGATACATCGTTTACCGCTTTGACAGCACCTCTGTGCCGGCGCATCACCCCTTCGCGAATGGGAAAGTATACGTGTAAGTCCTGAATTTTAAGCAAAGAGTTCTCTGTTTGTTGATATGCTGATGGCATCGATTTTTTTCTTATTGCTTCTCAACAAGGAAACAGGCCGCCTGATGATGGTCGTCAATATCGTATACGGGTGGAATTTCCTGCTCACAACGTCTCATTATGTGCTCGCATCGGGGAGCAAATACACAGTTTGTCTGAGGTTCCAGCAAACTGGGTACATTTCCCCGAATCGAATATAAGGGTTGCTCCGGGTTTGCATTATCCGGCACCGTTCGCAGCAGGCTTTGCGTATAGGGGTGTTGAGGGTTTTTGAGAACATCTCGAACCGAACCCATTTCCACAACATTTCCCGCATACATGACCGCAACCCTGTCACAGGTTTCGGCCATCACCCCCAGGTCATGGGTAATCATCAAAACCGCGGTTTTAATTTCTCTTACCAGTGCTTTCATAAGCTCAAGAATCTGCGCCTGGATGGTAACATCCAATGCGGAAGTCGGTTCATCGGCAATGAGCAGCTTCGGCCGTGTTACCAGCATCATGGCAATCATGATTCGTTGAGACATACCGCCGCTTAACTCATGAGGGAATCGGCGGGACATCTTGGATGCATCGGGTATTCCCAGCTGGGCCAGCATGTCAATTGCATGTCTGCGGGCGGACCTTCGATTAAGCGATGAATCGTGAACAAGCAAGGTCTCAGCTACCTGATCCCCTACCCGGATCACTGGGTTCAAAGAAACCTTGGGCTCCTGCATAATCATTGAGATTTCGCTGCCCCGAATTTTTCGGATGGCCGCTTCATCAAGCTCAAGGAGATTTTTATCTTCGAAAAATATGGAGCCGCTTACAATACGGCCCGGTGGATCGATAAGCCGCAAAACTGCTCGGGCGGTAACCGATTTCCCACACCCTGTCTCACCTGCAATCCCCAGGGTTTCCTGTCGATTCAAATGAAATGTCACTCTTTCCAGCGCATGAACGACACCACGAAGGGTATAGAAACGTACCTTCAGATCCTGTACTCTTAATAAGAGGTTGTTGATGCTCATTTTTTACAAAAGAAAATCCAAAAGCACTCTTTGTGGACAAAAAGGACCCTCAGCGGTGCCTTCCACTGGCACAGGCGTTTATTTCTGTCGTTGATGCGGATCTAGGATGTCCCGGATCCCATCCCCGACCAGGTTAAACCCCATTACCACAAGTAAAATTGCGAATCCCGGCAATGTGGACACCCACCATTGATCCACCAAAAACTGCCGGCCATCGCTGACCATAAGCCCCCATTCAGGTGTGGGGGGCTGTGCACCCAACCCGAGAAACCCCAGTCCCGCTGCCGTGAGAATAATGGTTCCCATGTCCAGGCTCATCCGCACGATCACCGAAGAGATGCACATGGGGGCGATATGTCCTGCCATGATGCGCAAATTACTTGCTCCCATTGTGCGAATGACCTGAATATAGTCGTTGTTTTTTACAATTAACGTTTCTGCTCGCGCCAGCCTGGCATAACCCGGCCAGTTTGCAACGGCAATGGCCACAATAGCGTTTTCCACACCAGGTCCAAGGGCAGCGGCAAAGGCAATGGCAAGGATAAGTTTTGGAAACGCAAGAAATACGTCTGATAAGCGCATCAGGATTTCATCAAGCGCTCCCCCAAAATACCCTGCCGTAACTCCGATTATCATTCCAATTGGCGTGCTGATCATGGCCACAAGAAATGCGATGGTCAAAGTGACCCGAGCTCCATATACGACCCGTGAAAAAATATCCCGTCCCAGGCTGTCTGTACCAAAGTAATGCGCTCTGGATGGGGGTGCCAGGCGATTCGGCAACACCTGATCGTATGGATCGTGGGTGGCCAGCAGCGGAGCAAAGACGGCTACAAGGATGAGCAGCAGGATTATCACCGTTCCGATTACCATTAAACTATTTCGCCGCCACAGAGTAAAGCTATCTTTCAGGTAGCGGATTTTCGCTTCAAATCTCTTATGTCGAACCTCGGATTTAGTCAGGAAACGGTGATGGTTCATTATTCCGTATAGGTAATTCTCGGATTTAAAAAGGCATATATAAGATCGACAATCAGGTTTACCACTGAAAAGGTAAACGCAACAAGCATAGTGCCGCCTACCACGGCGTTCAAATCGAGGGTTAAAAAAGCCGTTGCCATATATCGCCCCAGCCCCGGCCAGGAAAAGATGGTTTCCGTAAGTACCGATCCCTCCAGAAGCCCTCCATAAGTCAACCCGATTACGGTTGTAGCGGGCACCAGCGCGTTTCTCAAGGCATGCCGGGTCAACACCCAGAATTCACTCAATCCTTTTATCCGGGCTGTTTTGATATATTCCTGCGATAGCACATCAAGCATGCTGGATCTGACGATACGGGCAATTCCCGCCAGCCCGAAAAGACCAAGCACCGTTGCCGGAAGAAACATGTGTTTGATCGCATCCCACAATACCTCCCAGTCCCGGGCAATCACACTGTCGATAAGAAGGATACCGGTTACCCGCTCCGGTTCAATGAGCATGATATCAAGCCGCCCTGGCTCCGGAAACCAGCCGAGTTTAAAGTAGAAAATCAATAAAAGTACAAGGCCAAGCCAAAAGACGGGCATTGAAACCCCGATGAGGCTAAGTATACGGGAAAAATGATCGATGGGAGAATTGCGATATACAGCAGATAGCACCCCCAGAGGTATCCCGATGACAATGGCGATGAGCAAAGCAAGGGTGGCCAGTTCAATGGTAGCGGGAAAGAACTTTAGAATGTCCTCCAACACGGGCCGTCCTGTTTGAAACGATGTGCCGAGGTCGCCGTGAGCCAATCGCTGAACATACCGGGCGAATTGAATGTAGATCGGCTGGTCAAACCCGTACAGACGGCGCAATCGTTGCACCGTCTCCTCCGGTGCCTGGGGGCCGGCAATGGCGGCAAGCGGATCAAGCGGCACCACAAGGGAGATGAAAAAGGTCATGATCATGATGCCGATCAAAGTAATGGTCAATGTGCCGAGCCTGCGGGTGAGATACTGCCCCATTTCCCTGTCTTTTCCCTATCTTGTAAAATTTTAGCCTTTCGAAAAAATAGTGTTATGGATTGTCCGGTACCGTAACCGGTGACGGAACATTTTTTCAAAATCTCAAACTGTATGGATCCCTGATTGAACCGAAACAGAAAGTGTGTCCCTCGTTTCGCTGTGTGAAACTCTGCAGCCTTCGAATTTTCCGTTATTTTGCAAAAAGCACAGGTTCTGAATATAAAGCGTATCTGCAAGCAGGGTTGAAAACCAAAAAGAGCCCGGTTCCTCTCGGAACCGGGCTTGACTCTTTTGCCCACTTATTTCTTGCTTACCGAATAGAGCTTCCATAGACTGAACGTCGGTGCGGCATAGAAGCCAACTACATTTTTTCGAACCGCATGCTGATAAAGCGGCTGGAACAGGAAGGCATACGGTCCTTCTTCCTGAATGATTCTGTTTGCCAGCTGATAGAGCGCAATGCGCTTTTCGTTATCCATTTCCACACCGGCTTTTTGAATCAGCTCCGAGGTTTTGTCATTGTAATATACATTTCTCCATGCAAGCTGTTTGGCCTTGTAATCGGCAAACGGCTGAGCGTTGGTGTGAGGATCGATGTAGTCCGGACCCCAGCGAGCAAGGATCAGTTCATGCTTCTGGGCTCGATACGTGGGCCAGAGCTGAGCGGATACAAGTTTGTGAAGTTTCACCTTGATGCCAATTCGTGCCAGAGAATTTTGAATGACCTGGGCGACTTCAGGATAGGGTGTCTGATCGCCATGGTTCATGGTAACTTCGAATCCATTAGGATATCCGGCCTCCTTTAAAAGTTGCCGCGCCTTTTCCAGATCTGTCCGATAAATGATTTTATCTTCGTAACCTGCAAATCCTTTGGGGATAAAGGTGTTGGTGGGAACACCGGCTCCAGCCATGATATTTTTGATGATTCCGTCATAGTCGATGGCATAGCGGATGGCTTTTCTCACCCGGTTATCTGCCAGCGGCCCTTTGCTTACGTTCATACCCAAATACCATATCTGAAGGGCGGCAATGCGCGCGATTTTGATGTCCGGATTTCCTTCAAGCTCCCTGACCTGATCAGGAAACATTTCCCATGCCACATCAATGTCGCCTTTTTCCACCTGAAGCCTGCGGCTTGTGGCCTCAACGATTTCCTTGATGATCACCCGCTTAACTTTGGGCGGATGCCGGAAATGCTTCTCAAAGGCATCCAGGACAACCCTGTCGTTCTTTTCCCATTTCCGCAAAATAAAGGGACCAGAACCAGCGGAGTTGCGGGAAAGCCAGGTAAGTCCTCTATCACCATCTGGATATTTATCTGTCTTTTGCTCATGTTGTTTGACGACCTTTGAATCCACGATGCTGGCTACCCCGGCAGCCAGGCAGGAGAAGAAAAGCCCCCCGGCGTACTGTTTGTCCAGGGTAATCTGTACCGTGTATTTGTCTATCGCCTTAATGGAATCTTCTGTGATGCCGAATTGGAGCAAGATAAAAGCCGGCTGATCTTTCAGGTAGACCACCCGTTGAAAAGAATAAACAATATCTTCGGCCGTAACCTCATTGCCGCTATGGAACTTCACTCCTTCCCGCAGCTTGAAGGTCCACACCTTTCCATCGGCAGATACCGTCCAGGATTTTGCCAGGGATAATTCCGGTTTGTCGAATCTACCGGCCGGGAAGTCCAGAAGCTTGTCATACACCTGGTTGATGATGCCCACACCGGAAAATTCAAATGCCTTTGCAGGATCAAGCGAAATAATGTCGCTGGTTGCCATTCCAATAACCAACACGTCGGTCCTGGCAACAGCAAACGCATTGGGAGCCGCAGCGGACATCACCAGGAAGAGACATGTGATAACAGCAAACATAAGCTTTCTCATACTGACACCTCCTTTTGTTGAAACCTTCGTTGTTGCGATTAAGATAAGATTTGGTGCAAACGTATCAGCGAAACGATTCGCAGAGGCGTTTATCCGAATCACCTCCTTTCCACTGCCTTTAAATCTGAGGTTTGCAAACCTCTTTCCAAACACACGGTAACAGGTTGCAAGAGGAGCACCACACCTTTCCTGCAGAAACAGGCTCCTTACCACAGTCCCGTTATAGGAACAGAACTCCACTCTATATTCAAATCAAATGGGCAAACCGGAGAGAAAAAGGTTTGAAACCACTTTATATGATTATATTCTTAAAACATATAGGAAAATTTTGTCAATAAAAGATGTGCCGATAAAACATTATTGTTCCTTGACAGTGGTCTGAAGAAAAATTAGGGTTAATATTTTAAGAAAAGTTTAATTATCTTTAAAAGGCTGCACGAAGGTTGATATTTTTGAGAGGATTGGAGATTTTAACGTTGATCTGCTTTCTTGTGAAAAAGCGCCGATAGAAAGGTTGATTGAAATGGAGCGGCTACCCATTTTTGACGGCCATAACGATACGCTGCAAATGCTGTATATTCCCAAAAAAAGAAGGGATGATTCATTTTTTAACCGGAGCAAAGTGGGGCACATTGATTATCCGCGGGCCAAAGAGGGAGGCTTATGCGGAGGGTTGTTTTCCATTTTCGTTCCGTCACAGACGACCGGAGGGTCTAGGCCCGGAGAGAATTTGAGCGACATCAACAAAAGCTATGAGATTCCGATGGCCCATTCCATTGATCTTGCTTATGCGCAGAAGCTTACTTTGAAAGGTATGGCAAACCTTTTTCGGCTTGAGGCCGCCTCCGAAGAAAGGATAAAGGTGGTTCGCACCACCGATGAACTGGAAGAATGTTTTAATCGCGGCATCCTTGCCGTGGTATTGCATATTGAGGGGGCCGATGCCATTGATACCGACCTGGATGCGCTTTACGTATTTTACAATTCCGGTTTGCGCGGCCTTGCTGTTTCATGGAGCAGAATCAACGAGTTCGCACACGGGGTGCCATACAGGTTTCCCCACTCCCCGGACATCGGCCCGGGTTTAAGTGAAGCCGGCCGCAGATTGATTCTTGCCTGCAATGAGCTGGGGGTCATTGTTGATGTCTCTCACCTCAATGAAAAAGGTTTCTGGGATGTTGAGAAATTATCCAGTGCACCGCTTGTGGCAACACACTCGGGGGTACACGCGCTTTGCCCAACGACTCGCAACTTAACGGACAAGCAGCTGGACGCTATTCAAGCCTCAGGCGGGGTGGTCGGTGTGAATTTTCATGTCGCTTTTCTGCGCGCGGATGGCAGGCTTGATGAAAACACACAGATAGGAGAAATCATTCGTCATATTACATATATTGCAGAGAGAATCGGAATTGATCACGTTGCGTTTGGTTCTGATTTCGATGGTGCGACAATGCCCGGGGAACTTAGCGACGCAGCGGGGCTGCCAAAGCTTGTAATGGCGTTAAGAGATTACGGATATGGTGAGCATGAACTGCATAAACTGACACATCAAAACTGGTTTCGGGTTATTCGCCATACCTGGAAAGAGTAGAACATTACCCGGATTAAGCGGTTTATCCCGTAACCCTCTTATTGCAAACCCTGAACCTGGAACCGATCGGTTTTGGATCTAATAATCGAAGGGTGAACAATTTATTTAAGTGAGATGAAAAGTATGCCGATAATAGATATGCTGTATGTGGTGGGTGCATGCAGTGCATATTAACCTTTTTTACCGGGGCGGCTTTCTCATAAGCCGCCCCGTTTTTTTAGGATATCATGTGATAGCCGGACAAGGAGAAAAACTTATGGAAAATAATGTGAAAAAAGGGTTTGACGATGGCGGATATACGGTGGTTACCCGGGTGATCAGCCAGGAGGGGATATGTTCGTTTGGTCATAAAGTGGGAGATGATGTGATATTTGACGGAGAAACCATACAGGGCAGAATTTGCTTAAGTGCCCTGTACAGCTTTCTGCCCAAGGTTTTTGCCATGCGCTATGGGGCAAACTTTCCGTGGCTTAAAGAAGACAGCAAGGATGTGTCAACCCATGCCTGTCCGGATGCCAAGAACCCGGTGGTTTTTGAAATCCGGCGTCTGAAACGATAATGGATCGAAGGGAGCTTGTATCATGGATGAGATTCGAATCGATCTGTACAGTGATACGCATACAAAACCCACTGCGGAAATGCGCCGCTTTATGTCGAACGCTGAAGTGGGAGACGAGCAGCAGCAGGCAGACCCCACGGTCAATCGATTGGTTCAGATGGTTTGTGAATTGCTGGGCAAGGAAGATGCCATCTATCTTCCTTCCGGCACGATGTGTAATCAAATCGCCTGGCGCGTTTACTGCCGTGCAGGCGATGAACTCATCATGGATACCACCGCTCACACCAGACACTTTGAAACAGGTGGACCCGCAGCGCTGAGCGGTGCTATGGTATTTCCGCTTGAGGGAAAGCGGGGGATTTTTTCTGCAGATCAATTCAAAGCGGCCATCAGGCCAGAAAATCGTCATTTTCCAAGATCGCGGGCAGTTCTTATCGAGCAGACATCCAATCTCGGGGGCGGGTCTATTTGGCCGCTTGAAACCATCCGGGAAATCTGCGCAATTGCCAGAGAAAATGGCCTGGCATGCCACATGGATGGCGCCCGGCTTCTTAATGCGGTGGTAGCAAGCGGGGTCTCGGCAAAGGAATATGCCTCTTATTTTGATTCTGTATGGATCGATTTCAGCAAGGGGCTGGGAGCGCCGGTGGGGGCCGCTCTGGCCGGTTCAAAGCAGTTTATTGATGAGGCCTGGCGGTGGAAGCATCAGTTTGGCGGAGCCATGCGACAGGCGGGGATTATTGCGGCAGGAGCCGTTTATGCACTTACGCATCATGTTGAACGCCTTGCAGAAGATCACGAAAATGCCAGGTTCCTGTACGAAGGTCTTGCCAGGATCGAAGGTATTGAGGTAGATCCTCCACAGACCAACATGGTGTTTTTCGATATCGCCGCTTTTGGTATCAGCTCAGAGCGGTTTGCCGGACTGCTGGCAGAATGCGGGCTCAGTGTTTCAACTATAGGGGCTACGCGTGTTCGTGCGGTCACCCATCTTGATGTAACCCGCTCCCATATCGAGGAGGCGTTGGATATCATAAGAAAAGTGGTCGCCAAGATTAAGAGATGAGCCGGGAAGGCTATTAAAAGCAGGGCTGTAATGGGTGCTTGATCGTTCTTGTACAACCACCACAGGGTTAGTCGAAAAGCGGCAAGCGGCGGCATAGATTACGCGAACAGGCAGATTTTGCATTCCTTACCGCCCTTTAGCACCAGATTCAAGCCCATAAAAGAATAGAAAATACCGTCAAAATTAAAAAAGGGCTACAGCCTTAATTGGCTGTAAACCCTTTAAAAAATCATGGTAGGCACGATGAGATTTGAACTCATGACCTCTACCGTGTCAGGGTAGCGCTCTCCCCCTGAGCTACGTGCCTTTAATCGATTATTATGATTAATACCATTTAACCGATCTGTCAAGAAAAAGAAAAATAAGATTAACCCATTTCCTTTACTCCTTATTACGATTGTTTGAGGCGAGTTGGAGGATATTCAGGCCGATGTAAACGTAATGGAAACCGGACAGGATGGTTAACGTAGCAGTCGTCCAGAAAAGCGGCCGTTTAAGCAGTATAGCCACGGGAAATTCAAGAGCAAGCAGGGTGACCAGCACTGTCGTCAGCTGAGCCGCAGTTGTCCATTTGCTGATAAGGGAGGGGTTTGATTCTACCCGGATGTCGAAAAGCACAAATATGGCAAAGGCCAGCACGATAAATACATCACGGCTGATGACCAGCACAGCAAGCCAGCCTGGAATATATTTTAGAACCGCAAGACTTATGTATGCGGATGTCAAAAGCAGTTTATCTGCGATCGGGTCAAGGTAGGAGCCCAGGGTGGATTGCTGCTTGAAATATCTTGCCAGAAGCCCATCAAGTCCATCGCTGATGGCTGCATAAGCGAAGATCAGAAGGGCGAAGAGCATTAAATCCTTTAGTAAAAGAATGATAAAAAGCGGGATCAGCAGAATCCTGCTGACAGTAAGAATGTTAGGTATATTGATGGGTAAGTTCTTATGCTTCAACGCAGATCGTGTGTCTTTCGGTTTTTACCAGCCCCGTTGTGCCAACATCAGAAGCGAGGTTTACAGTGATTTATCCTTATTGTCTTGAAACAATCTCGATCCTCAAGTGTTCTTCAGAGACTTCGGTAATATTAATACCAAAATCGTCAAATGTTTTTAACAGCAACGCATCGGCAAGAGCAACCGGTGTTCCCGAATAATTCACCACGAGCGTTGAAGTGTCGGGTTTCATCTCCCGAATTTTCATCCCTTCGACACCCACTATAGCATTCAGGGTTTTGCGAAACAATACAAAGTTCTCGAGATTTCGAGTTCCTTCGACAACGAGCATTATCGGGGTTGATTTTTTCAATCGTCTTTGCCAGACAGCGGCGATTTGTGTGGAAAGGGCTTCTGCGGCGAGAATTCCAACCTTTTTAAGTGCTTCACTGCCGCCTTCAAATTCATCCACATGGCTGGTGACAGCGGTTTGGCTGGTTGAGGCAATCTCCATTCCCGTTTGAACCTGAAGGGCTCGAACGGTCACCGAAGCTTGAAAAGAGCGAACACTGGTACCCATGATGTTGCCTGTTCTTTCAACCCTGGATTGGCCGACCACAACGATATCTGCGCCGAAACGACTGCCTAAGGATATTGCGCGTTCATCATCAAGAACCGGCTGATTCTCTTCAGTTGCGATGTCAACAGATTGAAGGGCTTTTTGTGGATCGATAACCTCAAAACCCTTTTTTTTCATGATACCAGCAATGGTCATCTCTGTTGCTGCTTTAAAGTAAGGAAAATCTTCTCCCCACCAATATCGTGCAGTGACGTCATCTAATTTAGATTCTGATATAAAGAAAATAAGCTTGGGCAGTGCTTTTTTCCCCAGTACGATTCCTGCTTCGGCCAACCGCTTTTCCAGTTGTTCAATAGAGACGGTCGTCTCAATGGCCACTTTATAGATATTTTTGTGTTTCATCTCGGCAAGAACTTTATATCCTGCAATAAAATCATCCCTGTAATCCGATAGTATTTCATTTGTCACCTGAAAATGTTCTATGAGATATTCCAGCGGCACCATGTCAAGCACAACGGAATCGATAGCTAAAATCAAGCTGTTCAAAATGGCCTGCTCTCTTGCCTCTGCAATTTTGTCCCCGTGAATAACTGCATAGCCCATGGCATTTACCACTTTGTTTGTGGTCGTCTCAACCGCCATCGACTCCCCCCACAAGATAAGCGCAGAGATAATAAGGCAGGCATACATGCGATATTGTTTAACGCTTAATAAAAATAAAGACATCTTTTAGCTCCTGCGGTGATGATATAATTCTGCATGGCCGCAATCCTTTACATGTTTCGATTCACCACATAATCTGCGATATATGATAGCAGATCCTTAGTGTTTGTTTGCGGGAAAACCGATAATGCGGCCTTTGCTGCCTCAATCTTTTCTGATGCCAGTTGTTGAGCATAGGCGATTGCACCGCAATCGTTGAGCATCTTTACAATGGTTTTGAACTCATCGGCACTAAACGCTTGTTTCCGGATGATATCTTCCATGCAGGCGCGATCCTTTGGGGTTGCCACGGATAAGGCGTGGATTACGGGAAGCGTTACTTTTCCCTCTTTTAAGTCTGCACCGATTTCTTTTCCTAGTATGGTGGAATCTGCCGTATAGTCCAGTAGGTCGTCGATTATCTGATAAGCTATTCCAATATTCAGGCCGTATTCCGAAAGAGATGTTTCCATCCGATCCGATGCTTTTGCAAGAATAGCTCCCACACGGCATGCACCCTGAATGAGCACGGCTGTTTTACGGGTAATGATCTCGAGATACTCGGAGTGTGAAATATCCAATTTCCCTTTACGCATCAGTTGATGAATCTCTCCCTGCGACATTTCTTCAGCGATTTCGGAGATAACCTTGATGATCTTAGGTCGCCCGGTTTGTGCCGAGATTGAAAGGGCTCTTGCCAGAAGAAAATCCCCCACGAGTACCGTTGTGGAATTTCCCCAAATCGAATGAGCCACCGGGGTACCGCGACGCATTGTGGCCCCGTCCACAAGGTCGTCATGCAACAGGGTAGCCGCATGCAGGTATTCAAACACGGTGGCAAAATCCTTTGCATCTTCCTGTGTGTACCCGCAAATTCTTGCGCACAGGACCATCAACAAGGGCCTTAACCGCTTGCCTCCGCTGAACAGGATATGTCTTGCGGTTTGGGTGACCAGATCAAGATGCGGGTTGAGATTCTCCATGAGGGCTGTTTCAATATCCGAAAGGTCAGAATTCACCATGTGCAGTATTTTTTTTCTCAACTCACTCATTCAGGTTCACTCACAAGGTCGTATTCCAGAGCATCCGTTACGGTTACCCGAACAAAGCTGCCGGGTTGAAAAGGCTCGCTTGAATAGATGTAGGTGATGCCGTCCACCTCCGGGGCCTGAAAATAGGTTCGCCCTGAATATAAGCCTGTTTCAATTTTCTCTTCCACAATGGCGTCATACAGCCGGCCGATATGGTTCTTATTGTTTTTAAAAGATATTTTTTTCTGATGGAACATGAGCCTGTCGTACCGAGCCTGGGCGGTTTTTTTGTCCACATGATCCGGTAACCGGTGGGAGGCTAAATCATTTGAATCCGAATAGATAAATACACCTAAATGGTCAAATCGAATATGGTTCATGAAATCAAGCAATCGTTGGCAGTCCGCCTCTGTTTCTCCGGGGAATCCGGTGATGATGGTCGTTCTTATCGATGCTCCCGGCACAACGGTTCTAATGTTGTCAAACAACCGGTACAGATCATCCTCCGTGTAATTTCGTCCCATTTTTTTCAGGACTAAATTGCTCGAATGTTGGATCGGTATATCAAAATACGAACATACGTTGGAGTGACCGGCGACGGTTTGAATAAAATGCTCGTCGATACTTTCAGGGTGTCCGTAAAGAACGCGAAACCAAACGTCATGGAACTTTTCCGAAAGTGTCTCAAGCAAAATTCCTATGTCCAGCGAAGGCCTCAGGTCCTTTCCATAGGCCGTCGAATCCTGTGCAATAAGAATTATTTCCTTGATACCCGAAGCTATCAGCTCTTGAGCTTCTGAAACAATGCGGTGCAGGGAGCGGCTTTTTTGTCGGCCCCGCAATTTCGGAATGATGCAATACGTGCAGTGTCTGTCGCAGCCTTCTGATATTTTCAAATAGGCGAAAGAAGAGTCTGGTTGAAGAAGGGACCTTCCAAATTCTTGGTGCAAAGAAGCATTGGGATCTGGAAGGAAGCATTTTGTCGCATGAAAACCGCCATTTGCAGCGGCGACGATGTTTTCGAATCCCCCTGTTCCAATGAATAAATCCACCTCCCCAAGAGCCGGTACGATGGCCTCTCTGAACCGTTCTGGCAGGCACCCGGCAACAATGAATCGGCGACACGCTCCGGTTTGTTTGAACCGGACAAGTTCAAGTATCGTGTCGATGGATTCGTCAATGGCCGGTTCGATGAAACTGCAGGTATTCACGATAATGGTATCCGCATAATCAGGCTGTGTTGTTATGGTCCATCCGGCGGACTTCAATTGAGCCAGCATACGTTCACTGTCAACCGTATTTCGGGCGCAACCGAGAGTTTCCAGGTATAGTTTTTTCTTGCCCATCAGCTCTCTTTTGCCTTTAATTTCCGGATCTCTTTTGAAATGAGAGGTACGATTTCAAAAAGATCTCCCACAATTCCGTAATCTGCTTTCGAAAAAATGGGAGCATCCGGATCTTTGTTGATGGCCACGATCACTTTGGATGAAGACATACCTGCCAGATGTTGAACGGCTCCGGAGATGCCGCAGGCAATATATAGCCGAGGGGAGACCACTTTTCCGGTCTGACCCACCTGATCCGTATAAGGTCGCCACCCTTCATCCACAGCAGAACGGGAGGCGCCCACTGCTCCGTTAAGCAAGGCGGCTAATTCCTCTAAAATGGAATAATCCTCTCCACCAATACCCCGGCCGCCGGATACAACTATTTCGGCTTCTGTTAGTTCAACCCTGCTTGTATCCACCGTTTTTTCGACAAATTGTAATTTGCAGTCTTCGGCCGACTCCGTTATCTCTTCGATAACCCCTTTACCCCTGGCGGTCTCCACAGGCATGGAATTGGGTCGAATGGCAAAAATCCTAGGAGAGCCTTCAAGAGATACCTCTGCTAAGATCTTTCCGCCAAACATGGGCCGGGTGGCGACAATGTCGCTGTTTTGCAGCCGAAATGCGACGCAATCCATCGCCAGAGGCGCATTAAGCCGCGCGGAAAGCCGAGCGGCAATATCTTTTCCTACTGCGGTGGCTCCAATAATAATTGTTGAAGGTTTCTCTCTTTGAATGATCCTGGTCAGCAGCTGCGTTTGAGCATCGGTCAGATATTCATTTATATTTCCGCACTCAACTTTAATGGTCTTATCGACACCATAACGATTAATTTCCGATATTACGTTTCTATCTACAAGTCCAATAGCGGAAGCTATAAGCTCACAGCCAAGTTTATTTGCAAGGCGCCGACCTTCGCTGAGCGCTTCATAGGTGACTTTCCTGAAACGAGCATCGGAGTGTTCGGCTATAACAAGTACATTGTTCGGCATGATAGATAGTTTCTCCTGTGAGTAATGTTTTTTTGAGGAATAAAGGTTTTACCCCCTTTGCTGCTACAAGCCTATCACGCATAAACACGGCATGACAGCCCTTCGCCTCAACTACGATTACGGTGGTTGGGCCAGCCCTTGGGAGGTCTTTTTATCAAGCGATGATCCCAGATATTAAATCACCTTTGCTTCTTCGTGCAAAAGCCTTACCAATTCGGCTGCTTTCGCCTCGGCCGTATTACCTTCGATGATTTTTCCAGCCTTACGCTTAGGCGGCAGACTCAATGAGAGGATCCGGATCGTGCGAGTTTCCAAAAGGATATTGTCTGCGCCGGCATCCCGGGGTGTTTTGATTTCCAGCGGCTTCTTCTTGGCTTTCATGATACCGGGCAAAGAGGCATATCGAGGTTCATTCAGCCCCTTTTGTGTTGTAAACAGAACGGGCAGTGGTGCTTCCAGCAACGCCGAGCCTCCTTCAACAGACCGGTGACACAGGATTTTGCCCTCCACAATCCTTTCCTTAATAACCATCGGGATCATCGGGATGCCCAGAAATTCAGCGACTGCAGCCCCCACCTGATAATTGTCGTCGTCAACAGCACGCTGCCCAGCGATGATCACATCAAATGGGATCTGTTTAAATAGACCGGCAATTATTCGTGCGGTCTTCAAACCGTCATACCCGCAGTTGCCATTGTCGTTTACAAGGATGCCTCTATCAGCGCCCATTGCCAGAGCAGAGCGGATCGCTTCCAGGGTGCGTTCCGGCCCTACCGAAACGATGGTTACCGTTCCTCCATGGGCTTCTTTTATTCTGAGCGCTTCTTCTACCGCAAATTCATCGTAGGGATTAACCACCCATTTGATGTCCTCGGTGCTGATGCTGACGCCATCCGGTGCGATTTGAATATCCGACTCTGTTGCCGGTACCTGTTTTAGTAAAACAACAACTTCCAATGTGCTATCCTTTCATATCGAAAAAATGGGCCGGTAAAAAAGTAAACATGACGCCCGATCATTTTATGAGCTCAAATCAACAACTCAAAAGAACAGCTAAGCTTTTTAAAAAACAATGATTAAACGTTTCGGAATATCTATAACCTATTGAAATTATAGGATTATCAAGGATTATGTCGAAACCCCATACATCTGGAATATTGGAACTATGGCCCCAGTGAAATATTGTGAAAAAAGATTTCACGCGTAAAAATATTGGGTAATAAAAATTGAAAAAGATCATTTTTAATTAGAAAGAATTCCTTCAAACCCATCACTCCATCACTCCATCTTTCCAATTGTGAGCGAAGCGAACTAAGTTCTAAATGATAACAAAAGATTATTTCTATAAAATATCGTCATTTCTGTCAATAACATTTGATACCCGAGCAGCAATTCTTTATGGAATTAAGACAACGAGCCGCAATGTTTCATTCAAGCTGCCGCGCCAGAAGAGCCAGAGGAGGTTTACCCCTCTGGAGTTTATCAAGGAAGCAAACCCTGGGTTATGGCTCTGCAGTAAAAAAGAAAAATCCTTTTGACTCATAATCTCTAAGGGAACCGTCTTTGTTTTCACGTACGATCATACACTCAACTGCTGCAAGGCGATCCACAAGCGCAATACCCTTATCAGGGCCTAAGACTACCAGAGCGGTTGCAAGACCATCTGCGAACGTACAGCTATCGGCTATTACAGATGCGCTCACAACGCCGTTAGCAACAGGATAGCCGCTTCTAGGATCCAGGATATGCGAGTACCTGATACCATCTCTAATGAAGTAGTTCCTATAATTGCCACTGGTGGCAAGTGCCATGTTACTGAGTTTCACAATTCGGTACACCTGGTTTAAGGGGGCGTCGATTCGAGGGGTGTTGATGCCAACTCGCCACGGGCTTCCGTCAATGCGCAAGCCAGACGTCAACACCTCTCCACCGATCTCAACCAGGAAATGATCTATATCGTTTTCACGAATAAGCCTTGCCACTTCATCAACGGCATAGCCTTTGGCAATGGAGCCGAGATCAAGAGATACCGAAGCTTTGTGCTTAACGAGATATCGATCCGCAGAAAGCTCTATATTTTTGAAACCCACATCCTGAAGCAGGTTTTCGATTTCCTTACGTGTTGGGAAGGTCCCTCTCTTCCCTGCAGCCCCGAATCCCCATCGATTGACCAGAGGGTTTACGGTGGCATCCCAGGCGCCCTGGGTCAATTCATAAAGCTGCTGCCCCACCCTGATGACCTTCCAGAAGTCCTCTGAAATGGCAAATGGTTCACCCACACGCTCAAAAGCGTTGAACCGGCTGATTTCGCTGTCTTTGATGTAGGTGGACATGCTTTGGTTTATTTCAAGCAGCCGCTTATCGATTTTATCTTTTATTCCCGCTGTGGAGCCCAAAACACCGGTGACCATCTTTATGTGGTAAGTTGTACCCATGGTTTTTCCGGATATAACATGTTCCCTTCTGCTGCCATAGCCGGTGGAAGCAAAGAAAATTGTCACAATAACCAGTACAATCGGAAGTTGTCTTTTCATTTCCATTCCCTGAAACCCTTTTTTATCCAGTGTTGCCTGTATATTGGATATTATGATCGCACATTTGCTTTCAATAAGCCATCGGTTTACACGTACTTTAAGCGAAATTCTGGCTATGAGTCCAATTTGCTATGTGCTGAATGGTTGCTGAAACACAAGAAGTGGTTTTCATATTTCGATGAAAAGGCCACCCGGAGATCTGTGGGATTATTAGTTGACAGTTTGGTCGAGTTTTTATACGAAATTTCAACAAGTTTCGGATATGGAAGGACCGGTTACCTTATGGATTTTCGAGTTTCGTCCGCCAGAAATGAAGTTTCGATCGATATTGAATCTGCTGTTGGCTGTATCCTGAACGCACAGAGACAAAGCGGGGAGATCCCATGGTTTGTGGGAGGAAAAACAGATCCATGGGATCATGTTGAAGCCGCCATGGGGTTGAGCGTTGGTGGGCACCTCGAAGCCGCTAAAGCCGCTTATGAATGGTTGGCGGACATCCAGCTTGAAAACGGAAGCTGGTATGCTTCATACCGTAAGGGAGTTCCGCTGGATACCACCCAGGATGCGAATATGTCTGCCTACATAGCCGTGGGGCTGTTGCATTATTACCTGATAAGCAAAGATATCCATTTTCTTTCCCGTATGTGGAATACCATAAAACGTGCTATCGGTTTTACATTGAGCCTGCAGGCGGATGGCGGTGAAATATTTTGGGCAATAAGCCCACAAGGGCTGATTGATCGCATGGCATTACTGACAGGATCCTGTTCGATTTACATGAGTCTAAAATGCGCTCTGGCAATTGCCCATTTTTTGAATCGTGATATGCCATCGTGGAAAACTGCTCTTGACAAGCTTGGCGATGTTATTCGACAAAAACCCCATCGGTTTAACATGACCAAGTCCAGATATGCCATGGATTGGTTTTATCCGGTCCTATGTGGTGCTTTAACGGGGCAAGAATCCCATGAAAGAATCAATCGGTACTGGAAAAGATTTGTAGTTAACACCCAGGGGGTACGTTGCGTATCTGACAGGCCGTGGGTTACGATCGCAGAGACAGCGGAACTTTCACTCGCGCTGGCGTCCATGGGAAACCATGCGCTTGCGCACATAACATTGAACTGGATCTTTGACAGGCGGTATGAAGATGGATCTTTCTGGTGTGGATTTACCATACCGGACGGAACCATCTGGCCGGAAGATAAATTAACATGGACAAATGCGGCTGTGCTGCTGGCAGCCGATGCCCTGTACAACCTCACTCCAGCCTATCGGCTTTTTCATCATAGCTTCTGGTCGACAAACTTTCGATGCCTTTAGGCGCTTATCAACGTCATATCAACAGTATATTGCCCGCATCTTTACAATTTTTTTTAAGGATGTTACTTTTCTTTTAAAAAAAATCAAGATGTATATCTTGCTCCTCCAACGGATGTGTGCAGGTAAATCATAAAGAAGCTGAAAACTTCGGGGGAGCGTAGATTTATCATCGAACCTGTAAGTTAATGGTACATGACCCGCAAGTGAGCAGGAGATGGATATGGATTACATAAAGATTCGATTTGGTGATGATTTTGATCGACTTGAGTACAGGCTCGAAACGGTGTTTAGATCCATGGGGCCGGTGTTTTTTCTATCTGAACGGACATGGATGCCTCAGATGGATATGTACGATACGCCCGAAGAGATCGTTATTCGAGCCGAAATTCCAGGGGTTGACAAGACTAATCTTGAGGTGGAGCTCAGCAGCAATGCCTTAAGAATTTCCGGAATTAGGCGCGAGCTTCCCTGTACCGAGAATACAACTTACCGGCTTGCAGAGATTCAGTATGGAGCATTCGAAAGGATCCTGTACCTTCCCTCACCGGTAGCCAGGGAAAAGGTTTCGGCAACCCTTATAAATGGATTCCTGGAAATCCGTCTTGTAAAGCTGCCAAAAGATGTCGCACACAGAGTACACATATCGGAGGAATAGGTAAGGAATAGGATTGGAGGTTAAAATGTCAGAATCACAACCGCCTGTGGATGCTCCAAAAGAAAAGCAACCCGAGTTGCTCCCCATACTGCCTTTGTTTGATGCGGTTCTGTTTCCTAAAATGGTGTTGCCCCTGGTCGTCATGCAGGGAGAATCCGTAAAGCTTGTGGATGAAGCCATGACAAAAAATCGAGTCATCGGGCTTTTGGTTTCTAAAACCACATCTGCTGAAGCTTCTTCCAAGGGTTCGGGGCAGGCCGCAGAATCACCAGAAGCCAAGCCTGCCTCAGGCGGTGAGGTGAAGAAAACAGACCCTGAGAAAGATCTTTACCGGATTGGTACGAGTGCGACAATACTGCGCATGGCCAAAACCGAAGACAATCGAGCGCAGTTGCTGGTTCAGGGCCTTGCCAGGTTCAGAGTCAGGGATTTTATTACAGGCAAGCCCTATCTCCAGGCTTATGTGGAATATCTGACAGATGTGGGTCACAAGGACAAGGAGACAGAAGCGCTTGTCTCAAATCTGCTCGGATTATTTGCACGGGTCGTTGAACTTGCTCCAGGGTTGCCAAAAGAGGTTGGTTCCCTGGCGAAAACCATTCAAGATCCGGGTATTCTTGCGGATATGATCGCCTCTACCATCAATGCCACAGTTGAAGAAAAACAGAAAATTCTGGAAATCGATAATGTTAATGTTCGATTGAAAGAGGTCACGAGGCTGCTGAACTATCAGCTTGAGATTCTGGAACTGGGTCACAAAATCCAGTCCCAGGTCAAAGTGGACATGGACAAGCGACAGCGGGAGTATTATCTGCGACAGCAGCTTGAAGCCATAAAGGAAGAGCTTGGAGAAAAAGATGAAACTACTATTGAGCTGGAGGAATATCGTGCAAAAATAAAGGAAAAAAACCTTCCTGAAGAAGCTAAGAAAGAGGCTTTGCGGGAACTCAGTCGTCTTTCTAAAATGCACCCGTCTTCTGCGGAATATTCAGTGGCACTGACCTATCTTGATTGGCTCACAGGGCTTCCATGGAACGAAAGCACACAAGATACGCTTGATATCAAAAAGGCCAGAAAGATACTGGAAGAGGATCATTACGGGCTGGAAAAAGCCAAGCGCAGGATCATCGAATTTCTTGCGGTACGAAAGTTAAAACCGGATTCTAAAGGTCCCATTCTTTGTTTTGTTGGTCCTCCCGGTACAGGCAAAACCTCTTTGGGCAAGTCCATTGCCAGGGCAATGGGCCGTAAATTTGTACGAATATCTTTAGGGGGTGTCAGAGACGAAGCTGAGATCAGGGGGCATCGACGCACTTACGTGGGTGCTCTGCCGGGGCGGATTATTCAGGGGATTCGCCGGGCTCAGTCCAACAATCCCGTGTTTATGCTGGATGAAATAGACAAGGTCGGCAGCGATTTCCGGGGAGATCCGTCCTCTGCACTGCTGGAAGTACTGGATCCCGAGCAAAACTTCTCTTTCTCAGACCACTACCTGGATGTGTGCTTCGACCTTTCGAAGGTTATGTTTATCACAACGGCAAATATTCTCGACACCATACCACCCGCATTAAGGGATCGTATGGAGGTGCTGGAGCTTCTGGGATACACGCTAGACGAAAAAATCATCATCGCCAACCGGTATCTTATTCCCCGGCAGCGAAAAGCCCATGGCCTGAAGGCCGAACACATTACCTTCACCAAGGGCGCTGTCAAACAAATCATATCCGGCTATACCCGGGAAGCAGGCCTGCGCAACCTTGAGCGGGAAATCGCCAATATCTGTCGAGGGGTGGCCAGCAAGGTTGCAGAAAAAGGAACCGGTCATGAGACCATAACGGTCGGCAATATTCAAAAGTATCTAGGCCCGGTTCGTTTCATCTCAGAAGCAAAGGAAAGAATATCCACTCCCGGCATTGCCATGGGACTTGCCTGGACACAGGCCGGAGGTGAGCTTCTGTTCGTTGAGGCAACGGCAATGAAAGGTAACAAAAACCTCACACTTACGGGACACCTCGGAGATGTGATGAAAGAATCTGCATCGACGGCACTGAGTTTTATTCGCTCCAATGCGGCATCGCTGGGGATTGATGAAGATTTTTTTGAGAAACACGATATTCATATTCATGTTCCTGCCGGAGCCATTCCAAAGGATGGTCCATCTGCCGGGGTTACCATGTTGACGGCATTGGTGTCTCTTCTCACAAATAAAACCATACGAAAAGATCTTGCCATGACGGGTGAGATTACTCTAAGGGGTCAGGTATTGCCCGTTGGGGGTATCAAGGAAAAGGTGCTTTCTGCTCATAGAGCGGGAATAAAAACGTTGATCCTGCCCAAATGGAACAAAAAGGATCTCGAAGAGATTCCTAAAAAGGTTCGAAAAGATTTCAAGTTTCACTTCGTGGACAAAATGATGGATGTTTTGAAACTCGCGCTGTCGGGTTAGTTACAGATACATTCTTGAATGGACTTGAAACTAAGGCATCATTTTCGAAAAAATCTGACGGTTCTAATTTACAGCATTCCGAAGCTGCCCCGGTTCCTGGCTCTTGGCTGCTCAATGGTGATTGTTTCTGCAAGCTGTTCTGTGGTTTCTCCCCCCCCAACTCCTCCACACTACCCGAAGCCATATAAAGTTTTTGGTAAATGGTATCAGCCGCTTCCTGATGCAACTGGTTTTAAACAACGCGGAATCGCCTCCTGGTATGGAAAAGAATTTCACGGAAGAAAAACCGCCAATGGTGAAATATATGACATGTACGCCATGACAGGTGCTCATAAGACCTTGCCCCTGGGCACTTACGTTCGGGTTCGTAATCTTAAGAACAACAGAACGGTTGAGGTGAGAATAAACGATCGGGGACCGTTTGTTCGGGGAAGAATTATCGATTTGTCGTATACAGCGGCCAAGAAAATCGATATCGTCGGTCCCGGCACGGCACCGGTTGAAGTGGTGGCATTGGGCAGAGCGGTTTCCGGTTCGGGCAGCAAGAGATCGTATATCCCGACGGATTTTTATTCCGGAAACTTCACCATCCAGGTGGGTTCGTTTGAAAACCGAAAAAATGCAGAGGAACTGAAGCGTCGGCTTGAAAATAAGTTCAAGAATGTTCGAATCTCTGTCTTTGATTCCGGAGCCGGTGTTTTTTACCGGGTTCGGGTTGGTAAGTTCTCGAATCTGAGAACAGCCGAAGAACACGAATCGTTCCTTGTGCAAAGAGGATTCCCGGATGCTTTCGCAGTGGCCGAGCAATGATTTGTTTTCTTAAACTTTTGATTGTTCCCGGAAGATTTGAAAATGTTAACAAAAGTTGTGTTTTTAGATCGGGACGGCGTCATAAATGAGGACTCTGCGGATTATATAAAAAGCTGGGCGGAGTTTCATTTCATCCCCGGCAGTCTGGAAGCACTGCGGCGTCTTACGGTACATGGATTTACAACTTTCCTTATTACCAATCAGTCGGCGGTTCATCGGAAGCTTATGTCACTGGCCGAGCTGGAACACATACATGTGAAAATGCTGCATGCCGTGGTAAGTTGCGGGGGGCGAATCGAAGATATTTTTTTCTGTCCCCATCTACCGGAAGAAGAATGCAATTGCAGAAAACCCAAGCCGGGTCTGATTTTTGAGGCACAAAGCCGTTATGATATCAAACTTTCAAATGCTTATCTTGTAGGTGACAGTGTTAAAGATATGCAGTGCGCCCGGAATGCAGGCTGTGGCTTTGCTGTTTTGGTTAGAACCGGAAATGGAAGAAGCCCAGAGAAGATGCTTGCTGAGAAAAGCCTTGTTGATCACGTGGCCGATGATCTTCTTGATGCTGTTCAGTGGATCATCGATCATGATCCGCAAAGAGGTTGCTGAGCTGTCAGGCGGTGCATGAATGCATGCGTTGGACCGGAGCTGCTCCATTTGGTTTCCGGTTTTTGTTCCCCCCTAAGTTAACACCTGGATTTTGCACGAGTCGGAGGGTTTCATCTGCAAGTCGTACACTTTAGTCTGAAAAAATCAGATGTGTGATCCCGCCTCAAGCGGGGGCACTTAAGGGCGAAGCCATAGTGTACCTATTGCGAGCCCTTAATAACACAGCAGATGGAAGCCTCCGGCTCGCCTGAAAGGTGAAAATTAATGAGATAAAATCGACTACCTTCCTTTTTACTTTTTAGATACTTGGAATTACAGCTCAAATTTAAGCAAACTCTTTCAATTTGGGGGGTATCCTAAGTTCTCATTAATTTTCATGCAAGATTCAGGTAACAGCTGATTTTAGTACTTGCCGCTAAGGTATTTTCAATGAGTGCCGATATATAACTAAACGAGGAGCCTGGATATTCTTTAAATTCTTCGCTTCAGGTTGTTCGTTTTTCTTGCTTGTATCATTATCTAAGAAGCTTGGAGGGGGAGTTAAGCCGTATGTTATATTTAGATGAGTGTGTTAATGGTTACGAAGAAGTTTCATTTCATTTCGAGCTCAACCGGAAACCCGACCATATCGTTTGCTTAATAGACACCCATGAAAAATCCGCCAATTGGTACAACTCAGACGACGGTCTGTGGAACAGACTTCTTCAAAAACAGAGCGCCTCTTCTGTTGAGGCTTAATCCTGCTGCCGCCGTATGAATTTTTAACAATCTGATTTTATACGTCTTTTTTAATCTCGGCCAGAACGGATCCCACATGATCTTTTATTTCCTTAAGCCGCTGTTCCGAGCGTGCTTCGAATCTAAGCACCAACACCGGCTGTGTATTGGAGGCCCGAACCAATCCCCAGCCATCATCGAACAGAACGCGAACCCCATCGATATCGATAATCTTGTTACGTTTACGAAAGTGCTCGGTCACCCGCCTTACCACTTCAAATTTGATGTGGTCCGGACACTCGATCCGGATTTCCGGGGTCGTATATGTTTTGGGCACATCCGATAAAAGCTCTGAAACATCTTTTCCGGTATCAGATAAAATTTCAAGGAGCCTGCAAGACGCATAGATGGCATCATCGTATCCAAAGTACCGGTCTGCAAAGAACATATGCCCGCTCATCTCCCCTGCCAGCTCAGCTTTTTCCTCTTTCATTTTTTTCTTTATAAGAGAATGCCCTGTCTTCCACATAATCGCACGGCCGCCGTGTTTTTCTATATCGTCATACAAGGTTTGAGAGCATTTAACCTCGGATATAAAGGTAGCGCCCGGTTTGCGGGAAAGAATCTCTCTTGAGAAAATAATAAGCAGTTTATCTCCAAACACGATGTTTCCCGATTTGTCCACAACACCGAGACGATCGCCGTCCCCATCGTAACCGATGCCGATATCCAGTGCATTTTCCGTAACCAGTGCGATCAGACCTTTCATGTTCTCAAGTACCGTTGGGTCTGCTTCATGATTGGGAAAAGTGCCGTCCATCTCACAGTAGATATCATGGACTTCGCAGTTGAGGTTTTTCATAATAGGCACGGCCACCACCCCGGCGGTACCGTTGCCCGCGTCAACGCCAACCCTGAGGGGGCGGGTTATTTTTATATTGCTTTCGATAAATTTCCTGTATGGAGTAATCACATCCACCGAGGACAGCGAGCCGCTTCCGTGTTCGTAAGCCTTGTTGTCTACGATCTTCCGAATTTCCTGTATCCCTGAGCCGTGAATGGAGTCAAGCCCGATACAAAGCTTAAACCCATTGTATTCAGGTGGATTGTGGCTGGCGGTCACCATCACTCCCCCCTCTTTTTCAAGGTGCTTTATAGAGAAATAAAACACCGGTGTGGGACATGTTCCCAGCTGAACCACATCACAGCCTGTTGAGAGCAAACCCTCAGTGATTTTTTCAGCATAGGAATCGGAGGTTGTCCGGCAGTCCTTTCCTACCGTAAGTTTTCGACGTCCTCGCTGAACAAGGTATGTTCCTACCGCTTTTCCGATCTCAAAAACATCGGTTTCGGTCATGTCCTTGCCTGCAATACCCCTGATATCATACTCTCTGAAAATTTCTGGATTCATTCCGTTTCTCCCTTTCAGCTTAGATGAATCTTCATCCCTGTATAGCGGCCGAAACGATAGCAACACACCCTATCAGCCAGCAGTAAGGTGAAAAGAAATATAAATGCCCGCCTTTGATGACACGCAGCAGGATTTTCAATGCCATGAATCCCACGATTGCCGCTGCTGCGGTTCCTGAAAGAAGCGCCTCTATCGATACCGATGAATGCATTCTATCTGAATTCAGCTCCATGATCAAGGCACCGACAATTGCTGGAATTGATAATAAAAACGAATATCTTGCGGAATTTTCACGCTTGATTCCCAACAATAGCGCTACGGATATGGTCGAGCCGGATCTAGAGACACCCGGCAAGATTGCCATTCCCTGGACAAGGCCGATGGTTAAAGCATGCCCTGCATTCATCCGTCGGGGAGTTCTACCTTCGGGCAAAGCAAACCGTGTGGTCCACAAAAAGATGCCGGTTATCACCAGCATGACACCAACCATCCATATATTTACGAACAGTTGATTCGCTTTTTTGTGTAAGAGAATTCCGATGATTGCAGTGGGGGTGCTTCCCAGCCCGATAAATGCAATCATGCGGACATCTTCATTGTCTTTGTAGACGCTCACAAGGCGGTCAGAAGATTGAACCACGGCTGGCAGATGAAGCAGGGTGAGGAGCAGGGAGCGGATTTCTTTGAAAAAAATGACACAAACAGCGATCAGGGTTCCCAGGTGCAGGCTGATATCAAACAGAAGCTCGGGTTCTTTGATGCCGAAAAGGTGTTGAAGCAAGACGAGATGACCGGAGCTGCTTACCGGTAGAAACTCGGTCAATCCCTGGAGAACTCCCAGAGCGATCGCCTGTAACGGGTTCATAAGCCGAACACCCTGTTGGTTGAGTCGTGGTTTTTCAGCCGGCCAAAGCGCTTCGATTTCATATCTTGCATTTCATGTGTCAAGATTATCCTTTCACCACTCCAATCGGCCGCAGCTTGGCCACCTTGCGGGATATTCCAGCACCGTGAACCACATCGACCACCTCGTTGACGTCCTTGTAAGCATCGGGCATTTCCTCTGCCAGAGTCGATCGACCGGTCCATTTCACCACAATTCCACGATCTTCCAGTTCACGATGAATGGCTCTTCCCTTGCTTTTCTTTTTTGCTGCCTTTCGGCTCAACACCCGACCGGCACCATGGCAGGTGGATCCGAACGTTTCCTTCATTGCTTTGTCGGTGCCCACCAGCACATAGGAGGAGGTTCCCATATCGCCCGGTATGAGAATGGGCTGGCCGACGGTGCGGTATTTTTCATTCAACCCGGGATGACCGGGGGGGAATGCCCGGGTGGCACCCTTTCGATGGACACATACGGTCATCTCCTTGCCGTCGATAAGGTGAACCTCTTTTTTTGCTATGTTATGACAAACATCGTACAGCAGGTTCATCTGAAGATCGCGCGGTGGGATTTGAAACACTTTTTGAAAAATCTCTCTTGCCCTGTGAAGCAGGATTTGACGGTTGGCCCAGGCATAATTTGCCGCACAGGCCATTGCACTTAAATAGCGGCGACCCTCTTCGGATTGTATCCAGGCACAGGCAAGCTGACGATCCGGCAGTTCAATGCCCATATTTTTCATATGCTTGGTCATAAAGGCCAAAAAGTCATCACACACCTGATAGCCGAATCCTCTTGAACCTGTATGAAGCATCACGGTGACTTGGCCTTCAAACAGTCCGAATACATCCGCGGTCGTGGGGTCGTAAATTTTTTCCACAACCGCGACTTCAAGAAAATGATTCCCGGAACCCAGCGTACCAAGCTGTTTTTGGCCCCTTTCCATTGCCCTTTGACTTATAATTTCGGGATCTGCGCCAGATAAACAGCCACGGTCCTCGGTGTGTTCAATATCGGCATCTTCACCAAACCCCTGTCTCAAGGCCCAGAGGCTTCCCTGGGTGAGCACTTTTTTTTCTTCCTGGCTGGAAAGCTTGATAAAACCGGTCGATCCCACACCAGAGGGAATGTCTTGATAGAGTACGTTGATGAGATCTGCGAGTTTTTCTCTCACTTCCTTCTCGGTCAATGACGTGGTGGCAAGGCGCACCCCGCAGTTGATGTCGTAGCCTACCCCTCCGGGAGATACGATCCCCGATTCCCAGTTAAAAGCAGCCACTCCACCGATTGGAAAGCCGTATCCCCAGTGAATATCAGGCATTGCAAGGGAAACCCTGACAATACCAGGCAACGTGGCAACGTTGGCCACCTGTTTTAAAGGTTCTCCCTGGTCGGCGGTTTTAAGCATGTCATCCTTACAATAAACCCGGCCGGGCACCCGCATGGGCCCTGTTTTCGGCAGCTCCCAGCAATATTCGTCTATTTTTTTTAATTGTCCGATCATTTTTTAAAATTCCATTGGGTTTTAAAGTTATTAACAAAGGCCAGAAGCGTTATTTGGCCCAAAGCAACAGCAGTTAAACGCCACCTCACACAGCGGCCATTGTAAACATAGCCGCGGCGGACAGCCTGCTTAAGTCAGTAGTTCATGTTTTATCTCTTAACGACATGCAGGCTTGTGACTATACATCAAATATAATTTTCGATTCCCATCCTGTCGAGCCCCTGTGTACATCAATTTGATGATAGGTGACCGCCTTTATCTCCATTTTAATCTCATGTTTTGTTGGATCGAATGGATCCGCTTTCACGATGGCATCGATTTTAAAATCTGCGGTGGACAAAATTTCAGTATCTTTCACTACAAGCTGGTCAATATTCCAGATGGCAAGCAGTTCGCGCAGCCAATTCACCATCAGATCGGGCCAATCATCTCCCTGTACAACGATTTGCCGCTTTGTTAAACTTTTCAGTTCACCTGTATCGATCATGAGCTCGAACATGGCATGCGCCGCATTTTCAAAAAGCGCCTTGATATCCGATCCGAATACATGGATGCCGAAATCAGCCGTATGATCAATAAGTTTGTATTTCATGTGTTTTTCAATCCGGTTTTTACAGAATTATGGTGCCCGTCTTTTCGGTGCTGTATCCTCCCAGGGCATCGACCCGGGTTTTGAATTCCCGCGAACATATGGTCTCAAGAAGAATTTGAATATTCTTCGACTCAAAATGCTCTTGCGGTATAACAAGATCATACTGTTCGGTGACAACAGGGATAAAATCGAGTCCCAGCGCCTTGGCTGCTGCATAAATTCCCAGTCCCACATCTGCCCTTCCACCGAGCACCGCCACAGCAACGGACATATGGGTGAACTCTTCGGAATCATATCCAATGATGCTTGCCGGGTCGATCTGAAGTTGTTCAAGTTTGTAATCCAGTAATATTCGTGTGCCCGATCCCGTCTGGCGATTGATAAAGCGGATATCGGTGCGCTTCAAATCTTCAATTCCCTTTATTTTCTTTGGGTTGCCGGGAGGAATGATCAGCCCCTGTTGCCTCATGACAAGGTTTACTAACTTTACGGGGATGTTGGGGATGTATTTTCGTATATAGGAGATATTGTAGGAACCATCCTTGGTATCAAGCAGGTGAGAGCCTGCCAGATGGCAGCCCCCCCTTCTTATGGCCATCAATCCACCGATGCTTCCCACATGACTGGATGAGAGACTCATATCACTCTTTTTTGCACGCAGTTCGTCTGCCAGAATATCAAGGGTGTTGTCGTGGCTTCCAACGATAACTATGGTGTTTTGAATCGAATCCAGCGGCCGTAGCAGTTCTGCAGCCACGGGTTCATGCTCCCTCAGCCCCTCGATGTGATTGGGAATGCGAATGATACCATCTGCTTCTGTTATGCTGGTAATAGATCCGGCTCCCCTTGGAAGTGGAGTCGCCACTACCCGGTTTTTTACCTGGCCCAGCTTTACCCGCAAAAATTCCTCCACCCCAAGTTTTGACGGAATTTTTCGGGTAGGTTCAACCTGAATGGTAGGTCTTTTTATTTCAGGCTGTCCGAGCATTCGACAGATGATCGGTTGAACAAACTGTTCGAAGGCCACAATGTTTGAAACCGGATAACCCGGCATTCCAAATACGGGCTTATGGTTAATTTTCCCAATAATAACGGGCTTGCCGGGCATTATGGTAACTCCATGGACGAGGATCTCACCAAGCTCTTCAATGACCTTTCTTGTATAGTCCTCGGAGCCTGCCGATGATCCACCCACGGTTAAAATGATATTAGCATCGCTTTGCACCGCATCATACACTGCCCGCTTAAGCGTTTCCACATCATCCGGCAGAATCTCGTTTCGAATATAAGTTCCTCCTGCCGCATCCACCAGTCCGCCCAGCACATAAGAATTGGTTTCAAGAATCTGCCCCGGTTTTAAATTCGTAATATCGATTTGCCGCCAGTTTACAAGCTCGCAACCAGTTGGGATAATATGGACCAGGGGTTTTTTACGTACCGATACGGTAAATATACCACCGGAAAGAAGCGCTCCTACACAGTAAGGGGTTATTACGTGATTTTGGGGAAACAAAAGCTCTGTGGCAACGATATCTTCCCCCATCTTCCGAACATATTGCCAGGGAAAGGCGGGCGCCTCTATTTGCACATGGTTTTCATCCAGTTTATGAACATGTTCGATCATAATCACGGCATCGGTATTTTCAGGCAAAACATTGCCAGTGTTCAGAAAAAAGGCGTCTTTGCCGATCTTAAGTTTCTTGGGTTTTGCATCGCTGGCTCCGAAGGTTACCTCGGCCCTGACTGCTATACCATCCATGGCGGCCGAATGAAAATTTGGAGAGCAAAGCTTTGCAAAAACCGGTTGAGAAAGCACACGGCCGATGGATTCGGGTACAGGAATCGATTCCTCTGAAAGGATTCCGGAAACAGCAAACTGTTGGAACAAAATCTCTCGTGCTTCCTTCAAGGTTTTCATTTTCAGGTAAATATTGCGTTCTGCACTCATTTTGCTTCCCGGTATCTATCCAAGTGAAAAGAGAATATCAGTTTTGCCCTTTAAAAACCACCTGCAGGCAGCATATTTTTTGAATAGATAGAAACTTTTTGTTGCAACGCAAACGCTGCTTACATCGGAATGACCCAAACAGGTGAGCCCTTATTAAGCCCCTCTGTGTTCAATTCGATCTCGATCAACCCGTTTGCCTTGATCATCGTGTTAATCAACCCGGATTTACCAAGGATCGGCTCGGCCCAAAGACAATCTTCCTTTTCCACGATCTGCACGCGCACATAATCGGTTCGGCCCTGGGCCGAGGCCAGATTCCTGCTCAGGCGAGCAGGAACCCTCAACGAGGGTTCATACTTGCTGCTGAGGCCGCTTAGGCGGTCTATAAACGGACGGACCACCATCTTAAATACGATCATGGCCGAGACCACATGTCCGGGAAGTCCCCAGATCACCTTCTTACCGGATTTTGCCAGTATTGTGGGTTTACCGGGGCTGATGGATATTCCGTGTACCAGGATTTCCGGATCCGGCAGTGTTGATAGCACATCGATGGTATAGTCACGGAAACCTACAGAGCTTCCACCGGAAATAAGAACCATATCCGACCTCTCAAGGGCAAGTGTGCACGTGTTTAAAAGCGCGTGATAATCATCTTTCACAATACCGAGGGGAACAGGGATTCCCCCTGCTTCAATGATAAGCCCAAGGAGCGTATATGTATTGATATCCCTGATTTGTCCCGGCTTGGGAGTTTCGGTAACAGAAACCACTTCGTCCCCGGTGGATATTATACCGATCAGCGGTTTTCGGTATACGCTTGCGGTCTCTTTACCCAGTGCTGCCAGCATCCCCAGTTCTTGCGGTCGCAGCCTCAATCCCTTGTCAAGAATAATTTCACCCTTTCGGATGTCCTCCCCGATTTCGATAACATTCTGGCCCGGAGCGACGCCTCGATAGACTTCGATGGTTGAATCATCGATGGCCTCTGTATGCTCAATCATAACCACGCTGTCGGTTCCATCCGGCAGCATCCCCCCGGTTGATATCCCTGCAGCCTCACCGGGGCTGATGGAAACCGTAGGTGGTTCACCCATGATAACGTTGTCTTTTACCGTGAGAAACGCAGGGCTGCTCTCAGAAGCACCGTAAGTGGATGCAGCACGAACCGCATATCCATCAACCGTTGAGCGAGCAAAATCCGGTAGATTGATATCGGAAACGATATCTTCAGCCAGAACCCTGCCGATGGCTTCCGTGATGGGAATCGTTTCCCTTTCACATGGTTCCACACCTTGGCTGAGAGCTAAAACTTCATCCAGCGTTTTAACCTTGAAAAATTCTTTCATTTTTTTTCCTGACACCACCTAAAAACAGCAAGGGCGGTTTGTCTACCGCCCCTGGCTAATCCCATCTCGCAGATTGTACACCAGAATTGATGATTGATTCCCTTTTCAATCAACTTTCTTCATCAAATTCGGTAAGATCGTCTTCATCCACCTTGATCGTGGAATTTAATTTGTCGACGGCAGGTTTTTCATCGAACCCTTCTTCAAATTCCTCTTCAAGCAAATTGGTAATGTCTGCGGTCTCTCCCTCTGTCTGCTCTATTCTTGCAGGTTTCTTACGACCGCCTGCGATATAGTCGTAATCGTCAAAAAAGAGTTCCAGGGAATTACGGTCTTCGGATTCGAATAACGCCATTACGGAGTCGGCTATTTTTTCTGCAAATATGCCGGCAGGATACAGGTTTGGAGTCCGCAGGGCCTCAATAAGCGATTCTTTATTTTTTTTGAGTGCAGATTCAATTTTCTTTTTGTCATAGACCTCTTCGCACAGCAAAGTCATGCTGTCTTTATCCAATTCTGCAAATTCCTGGATTACCAGCTCAGAATCGTCTTGCTTTTTGATGACGTATTTTTGTTTCATGAAAGATCTCCTCCAAAGACCATGGTTTTTTTTCAGAGCATCAAAGCCGGCAGCTAACCCCCAGCTTTCCATAGTACCGGCTGCAATAAAGTATATTCTATATTATCGAGCATCTACAGCAAACATTACGGATCGATGCCATGAGCCTGCTTTTTGAGGGGTACTTGGAAACCATAAAAAAAAGGTCTTGTCAACACAATTTGTAAATAATAGTTTAATTTTTTCTAAAGATGGAGTCAATTTCGAAAGGCATAAAAATATTGATTAAATTGCACCGGAATGGTAAATATGTGTTAAAAAGTTCAGTTACTGTACAAAGGAGGGATGGCCGAGTGGTTTAAGGCGGCGGTCTTGAAAACCGTTGAGCGTCAAAGCTCCGTGGGTTCGAATCCTACTCCCTCCGCCAGGAAATAAACCGTGTTGAATTTCCAATATGGCCGATAGCTGTTGGCGGATGGCGAAATTAATGTTGACGCATCCAGTAAGGTGCTGATATCCTGCTGTCACAAAGGCAAATCGCCACCGGCCAACGGTATTTTAATTAATCAAAATCCAGGAGAGATGGCCGAGCCGGCTGAAGGCGCTCGCCTGCTAAGCGAGTGTGGGGTGAAAGCTCCACCGAGGGTTCGAATCCCTCTCTCTCCGCCATTTTATATCGTTAGCCTGATCATTCTAATCGGGTTTTCTATTCCTCATAAGCTTTCAGATCTCCGGGCTCTGGGATTTTGGATTCACAGGGAACCTTTGTCTGGCATAGACCACAGCCGTATCCATCGAACTTGAAGTGGGTTTTTACGTAATCTGCTGTGACGGGTTTAAGGTATGCAAAACATTTTTCCTTGTCGTGGCCTTCTTTGGAAATGGCATCCACCGGACAGCGTTTGATACATTTTCCGCATGTACCGCTGGTAAAATAAAGACAATATTGCCGGTGATGTTCATAGGGGCGAGCGGTGGGTTGTGCCTGAATACGGGCAACCACCGATCCTGTACGCATGGCTTTTCCAGCGGGAGTGATCAGCCCGTCACAGAGTCCGAACGTACCAAGCCCTGAGGCATAGGCTGCGTGTCGTTCAGACCAGGTAGAGGCACGACCAAAGCGCGAAGAGATGCTGGTTTTCCACAGAGGGGAGAATACAGGGGCGACGGCCTCATATCCGGCTTTTTGCAATTGGACCAAAACGTGTTTTCGAAGCTTATTATTCACCTCTTCTCCAAAAATCCGCGCCCTCGCCCAGCGCTCGGAAGGATAAGAGGTTTCTTTCCGATTGTCTTTTTTCGTCACCTCGGTGTGGGGCAATATCCAGCTTATGACCGTAAGATCTCGAGCTGTAACCGAAACCGTTGGAAATGAATCGGAAAACACTTCCAGCGGCGTTAGGTGAAACGGTCCCACATGCTCTTTGTAGTCTTCGAAAATAGAGTCATCCCCCCTTGAGAATCCCACAAGCGGGGTGCTGAAAGCTTTTTCTGGCCGATTGGTATTAAGCGTGTTTTCTGGAGATAGATTGATAAAATCTTGAATTTGTTTTTTCAACAATTCTGCTACCTGTGCCGGTGAGCTGTGTGTCATGTCGTTTTTCCTTTAAATCCGGTTGTATTGGAATGTTACCCGTCTATGAAACACCTAAAAAATGAGAATATGCATGCTTGGCAACCCACTGAAATAAGTAAAGCAACGACTGTGTATAATGCTTTACCTGGTAGTTGCAGGTGGACAGACAATGAGGGCTGCACTTTTCTTTCTGTCGGGCCAGTTTGGCGGGATCGAATTTTGCACCGTCCTTCAGACTGCCCCAGTCCTGTTGATCTCCGTAAAGTTCAAAGCATGGTGCAAATGTACCATCCAGCCGAATAATCATGGACAAGCTGCCTGCCTGACAGGGCCAGGCCGGCAGTTGATGGCGAATAAATTGCTTTATTGCCTTTAAATGGTCAATTGAATTGACCATGGTATAACCCTTAAGGTTCTTTTCGATCAACCAGTCCACGAGTTCATCCACCGCCTGATATTCCTTTTCGGTTATCCATCCTCCTTCCGGTTCATGTTCGTAGTTCTTGTAACGGACCTGGGGAGGCTCGTTGATGTGATAATCGGTGGCAATCCCGTAGCCGTGGGCGATTTCTGTAAGTTCTTTTACGTCTTGGATATTATTTTTTGTGATGTTGATGTTGAAAAAGGTAATGTAACCATATTTTTTTTCCTGTTGAACCAGGTATTCAAATTGTTTTTTGATGCGATTGAAATACTTTGGCAGTCCCTTGCAGCCGTTTACCGCATCCACGGCCAGATTGATGGTGGAAACACCGGCCTTTCCAATTTCATCGATAAAATACTCATCCATAAGGATGCCGTTTGTGGGCAGGTAAACGAAGAAACCTTTTTGGACAGCATAGCGGGTCAGCGCGATAATGAACTTCTTTCTCACCAGCGGCTCCCCTCCCATATAGGCCAGAACCCTGCATCCATGAGAATGTAAAAAATTGATCGCCTCTTGTGCCATTTCCATGCTCATGCCGGGAATCTTCCTTCCCCGGCTGTAGCAGTAATGACAGTTGAGGTTGCAATTAAGATCCGTATAAAGAAAGGATAGTACGGGTCGGAATTGCTCGGAATAATATCGCGATTTCAAATAAGGGATCAGCCAGCTCCTGTATGCCCGGTTGAAATTGCTCAGATGGTACTTGCAGGTGTGGCGATTGTCTTTATTCCGTTTTAGCCCCGCCTTAAACAATTTGGACCGATGGCCGGTGTCACTAACCAGCTGTGGGGTTCCCATCGCTTACACCTCCTCGTATCGGGGGTTTGTAAACGAGTTATATTTTTTTATTTTGTGATGTCATGGTACGGCCTTAATGAAGCGTTAAAAATTGCTTTTTCAAACAAAGGGGAGAAACTGGTGATTTAACGTTTTAATAATAAGGCAGAATGTCCTATAATTCAACAAAAAATCAAGCTTCAACCATGGAAAATCCAATTTCACCCAGCGCTGACACGCGCTGATGGTGCAGATCGGCTATTATCATTGGTTTATAAACAGGCAGAGGGATCTTAAGCCCTCATTTAAGGCTCCGATCTCCAATGGCCGTATTGATGAAGGAGTTCGTAAGCCTCCCGCATTGGCCTGATGCATTGATGCGGCATTAATGTAATTTTAACATCAGTCGAGCTTAAACCCTCTTTGCGAATAATCAGCATAAGCGATGGCCAGCGTGCGGTACACCAGGTGGGCCAGCTTGGAGAACGGCAAATAAGCAAACAGGCTGAACACGGACATCAAATGAATAAAATAGAAAAAATAAGAGAGAAATCCGATTCCAATAAGCCGGGCGATTTCCGTGCACATACCGGTTAACCCCAGCGCCAGTACCAGTCCCAGTAAAGCCCAGTCCTTATAGGTGGAAACCTGGTCGGGTTTTTTGATTCGGGCCCTGATTAAAAGGGCACTTCCCACGATAAGGCATATGCCGCTGACATTCGCAAGCCATTTTAGTGGGTTCAACTGTGAATAGGGACCGGGCTGCTGCAGGATGTATAGTGAAATAAAAAAGCAGCTGGTAACAACAAAAAGCCCTATAAATGAGAAAAATACCATCATGTGGGCAGTGGAGCGCTCATTGTTTTCGGTGCAATCGTTAAACCGATTGTGTTTCAGTATAGTGGGAATTACCTTTATAAGTGAGACGATAAAATCCTTGGCGTTTAGATCCTTTCGATTAGTCTTTCCCTCCTGAACGGCGTTTTCATGAATATCCCCTAAAAACCTTTTGATACCATTTGCGAAGATCACGAAATTCCAAATAGCCAGCGGAATAAAAATAATGTCTACCAGCCATGTGGAAAAGAAATGTTCATAAACTATCATGTCTCCTTCGGGCGTAAAATCAAGCAAACCGGTGATAAGACCCAACACAAGAAAGACCACTGCAGGAATTGCTAAAAGAAAAGGTAAATTTTTTGGATTATTGACCGCCTTTGCCAGAGTCTTTGGGACGGCGTATTCAGACACGGCATAGGCCCTAACAGCTGCCAGCACATCTCCCGGCTTTGCAGTGCGAGGGCATTTCGTGGAACAGTCCCCGCAGTTATGACACAACCAGATATCCCCATTTTTAACCAGTTTGTCTTTTAAACCCCAGGAGGCAGCGATCATCTCTTTTCTGGGAAACGGATGATTGTCCGGGGCAATGGCACATGCCACAGAGCAGGTGGCACACTGGTAACATTTCTTTAAGTCTTCTCCTCCGAGCGCTCCCACTTCCCTGATAAAGTTTAAATCAGGATCTAAAATTTGTGCTTCCGCCATTGAACCTACCTCCTAAAGATGGAAAATAATTAGAATCCCTTGAACGGGTTTGGCCCCAGCTCTTCGATGCTAGCTACAAAATCGTTGATGATTTTAGGAAGCCTGTCATAGTCATCGATGGCGACATCGAATTGGGCGACCCGTTCGTTTTCTAAAGCCAGACTTTCAAGCGCATCGCCGATTTTTGTTACTCTGATGCTGGCAAGCTCGCTTCCCTTTATAAAGTGACATTGATAGTCATCCCCATGCTTGCAGCCCAGCAGAAATATACCGTCTATGCCTTTGGAAAGTGCATCCTTGATCCAGACTACGTTTACGGAACCAAGGCATCGTACCGGTATTATTCGAACATCTGCCGAATAAGAAAGCCGATTTATTCCGGTGATATCCAGTGCCGGATAAGCATCGTTTTCGCAGACAAGGCCCAGAACCCTAAGCGGCGGCTCCGTATAATCCTCTTCGGTTGGAACTCCGATGGCCTTGATCATAGAACTGATACTGTCGATACTGTAGTCCACAAAGTTTATGATGCGCTCCGGACAGGCCCCCATACAGGTGCCGCAGCGCCTGCACCTGGTCGGATTGGGTTTTGGGGTTCCTTTGGCATCGTCATCTATGGCACCGAACGGACATTCTTCCGTGCACCGTTTGCATTGGGTGCATCTTTGGAAGAAAAAATCCGGAAATGTCATATCGCCGTATCGTGGATGCACGGAAACGCCTCTGTTTACCGATTCAATGCACTGTATCGCTTTCAGCACAGCACCTGCTGCATCTATCATGGACTCTTCTGCGGTCATGGCACGTCGAACGGCTCCTGCAGCGTAAATACCGGTTCTCTGAGTTTCATAGGGGAAGCAGATGAAGTTTGAATCCACATACCCGTTAAACAGGTCGATATCCCGAAACGCGGGACCCTGGCGATATGCCATGTTTACCACAGGATCATCCACCGTTACCGGAACCATGCCGGTTGCCAGCACTACCATATCGGCTTTTACCCGCACCTTTTCCCCTAAAAGAGTATCGTTGGCTTCCACAATCAAACCATCCCCGTCTTTAGAAACACTGACCACATCGCCTTTTGTCATAAAAATACCTTCATCCTGCTGGATGCTCTTGTAAAAATTTTCCAGCAACCCCGTGGTTCTCATGTGCTGGTAAAAGATAAAGGCTTTGCCGTCTGATGTGTAATCCTCCCGCACGTACTTGGCCTGCTTCAATGCTACCAGGCTGGTAACCGCCCCGGTATACTCAAAATCCGAATCATCTCCGTTGCCGGGAGTTTGAATGAACACCACCGATTTTGCTTCTTTGCCGTCTGAAATCCTTTTGATTTTCCCCTCAGCGGCAATCTCTTCAAAAAGGCTGTTGGTAACCACATCTTCAAGCTTGCCGTAGCCATAGTGAGCCAGCTCATCTCCTTTGGGCTCCCACGGCCGCCAGCCTGCTGCCAGAATGACGGCCCCAAACTTCTCTCCGTTGGGATCGAGGGTTAAAATATCTTTCTTGCCCTTGTTATACTCCATGAATCGTTCATGCAAGGTTTCAGGATCGAGTTCCTTGCCGTTTTCGTCCACCTTCATTTCATCGGGCAGAGGGTATGGAACGTCAAACTCGATTTTTTCACCAGGTTTTTTGAATGTGACGGTATAATCACCCGGCTGGCCCGCCACCCGCGCAACTACCGTCTCGGTTTTCACCTCAATATTGGGATATTGTTCAAGGGATTTGATTTTATCCGTGATAACGGGTGGAATGAGATTCTCATAAGGGCTGGCCTCTGGTAATTGTTTGCGCCACCGTCTTGCATGTCCTCCCAGTTCCTTTTCTTTTTCCACCAGGGTAACGTCATACCCGGCCCTGGCAGCTTCAATGGCGGCCGAAATACCGGTAATGCCACCGCCGATGATCAAAATTCTTCTATTGACAATCTCAAGCTTATAAGGCTGGGGAAGATCAATTCTTTCAACTTTGGCCATACCCATCTTCAGGTAGTCTTCAGCCATCAATTGAACAGGGTCAAAACTATCAGCATCTTGCTTTTGTTCTTCGGTAAGGGCCGGAAATTCGGATCTCGGGTGTGACCATACAACCTGTTCTCTTAAATTCACACGCTCCACAATGCAGCCTTCAAACTTAAATACATCCCAGTTGACCCTTCGAGAACAGGCGGCAATCACAATGGTGTTGATTCCCTCCCGCTCGATATCCTTCTTAATGGATGCAACCCCCTGTTTTCCGCAAAGAAGCGAATGGGTCTGAACCGGCATCCCCTCTTCTTTTGGGATTGCGCTCAGTGCTTCTACATCCAGGGCATCTCCGATGCCGCAACCTGTACAGATATACACTGCATATTTCTTATCCATGGATTATCCCTCCTGCCGATTCACCAGCGTTTGAATGGCTCTTAATGCCATGCCGGTGGCACTTTGGTTAGATGACACCACGTCAAGGGGTTTGTTGGCGCATCCGGCAGCGAACATGCCGCCTTTATCGAGGTTGTTGACGATAAAACCGTTTTCATCATATTGTAGATCTGCGGGAAGCGGATTGTCTTTGGCAGTGGGTTGCATGCCTGTAGCCAGAACGACCATTTCAACGGTTTGATGAATCTTTTCTCCTGTAACCGCATTTTCCGCAACAACGGTAAGATTTTTAGAATCCGGGTGCTCGGTTATCTCGGCCACTTTGCCTTTTATGAAAAAGATATTTTCATCCTCTTTTATCTGTTTATAGAATTTTTCGTACCGCTGGCCGGGGGTTCTCAAATCGATATAGAAAATATAAACTTTGGTATCCGGGTGCTGCTCCCTGATGTAAGTGGCCTGTTTCAAAGAGGCCATACAGCAAATGTATGAACAGTAGGGAAGATGATTCTCATCCCGTGACCCGGCACACTGGACAAATGCAACGCTTTGGGGTGCCTTCTTATCAGAGGGTCTGAAAATTTTGCCACAAGTCGGGCCGCTGGGTGATGCGTATCGTTCCATCATCATGTTGGTGATGACGTTGTCAAATTTGCCGAAACCAAGATTGTCGATCCGGGTTGCGTCGTAAGGAACCCACCCGGTAGCCCAGATAATGGCACCTACGTTTACAGTCATGGTCTTGGGTTGAGCTTCCAGGTCAACGGCCCCCTCGGGCAGATCCTCTTTGATGCGATCGGCATCGCGGGTGCCGATTATTTTGGGAGAGATTACATACTTATACGGGAATGCCATTTCATGGGGAACGTAAAGCCCTTTGGTGGTATTGATGCCTAAGTTGAATTCGTTGGGAATCTCAGTTTGCAGGCTTTCCTCCAAATCGTCATAGCCTGTTATATTGTCATTTACATATCGAGGATTGATTCTTAAGGTCACATGATAATTACCAGGACCACCTTCGACTTTTTCAACCTCCGTCAATGTGAAGACTTTGATCAGAGGGTTTTCCTTTACTCTTCGAAAATTGATTTCCAGCCCGCAGGTCGGCGGGCACAGTTTGGGGAAATATTTGTTCAGTTGCGCGACTCTACCACCGAGCGATGCTTCTTTTTCCACCAAAAATACTTCATAGCCGACTTCGGCAGCTTCCAGAGCCGATGTCAGACCGCTGATTCCCCCACCAACAACCAAAATGATCTCGCTGGTTGGAGCTGTTTTGTCTTGCGTCATGACATTCCTCCGTGCTTTATTCGTTTCATTCGGGAAATCGTTTTAGTATCATTATGTATCATAAGTATCGGATGATGTCCGCATTAGAAAACAGGTGAATCTCACCTGCGACAGGACATTTTTTCAAAAATTATTTCGTGAAAATTAAAAAGGTAATTAACTATCAGCCTAAATTTTTCTTGTCAAGAATGAAAATAGTGTATAACTTAAATTCAACTTGATGTTTTAAAGGGAGAACAGACAACAATGGACACACATACCGGTACAATCAGTAAAAGCGGGCTTAACGTGCTGAAGCCTGAAGATAATTTCCGTTTTTTTTGCCACAACACCCTGGACTGCTTCACTCGGTGTTGCCATGATACCACCATTTTTCTAACCCCCTATGATATCATTCGTATAAAAACAGCACTTGGTGTTTCATCTGGAGAGTTTTTACACAAATATACCGTAACGCTTATCGGCGATTTGGGGTTACCAATCGTTGTTTTGAAGATGAACGACGACAAACAAAAAAGCTGTCCTTTTGTAACACCGGACGGGTGCACTATTTATCAGGATCGCCCCTGGTCCTGTCGTATCTATCCGTTGCAGCCTGAAACCACCAAGATCACCGAAAGGGCAGGCAAAAAATATTATTCTATCATGAATATTCCGTTCTGCCGTGGTCTTTCCGAAGACAAGGTCGTAACCGTGACAGAGTGGAAAAAAGAGCAGGGGATTCCTGTCTATGAGGAAATGGAGCAGCTTATAAAGAAAATTACTATGAGCGAACTTTTTTCCAGCCAGAAAATTGTCAACAAAAAAATCCAGGAGATGTACTACATGGCATGCTATGACCTGGATAGATTCAGGAGGTTCGTTTTTGAAAGCAAATTTCTGCAGCTTTTCGAAACAGATCCAGAAACAGTAGAAAAAATGAAGTATGATGACCTTGAATTATATAGGTTTGCCATGAAATGGCTCGAATACGGGCTGTTGGGCCAACATGTGCTTAAACTAAAGCCAGAGGTGATAAAAGCCAAAAAAGAACAACTCCGGTTCAAATGAACCACGAAACAAAGATAAGTCCCCTCCCCCAAGAAGGGACCTTCAGGTTCGCCTGTCATAAATCGCTTCCTTGCTTCACTAAATGCTGTGCTGACCTTGAACTTGTTTTAACGCCGTATGATGTTGTACGTCTCAAGGCAAGGCTTGGTCTATCGTCGGATACCTTTTTGGAAAAATATACGGCCGCTTCTGTTGAGCAATCATATGGCATGCCGGTAATCAAACTTAAGATGAACACCGACGAATCGCATCGGTGTCCTTTCGTGACCGCCAATGGATGCAGTGTATATGAGGATCGGCCTGGCGCCTGTCGTATTTATCCACTGGGACGAGCAGCATTAAAGGTCCATGAAGGGCTTCGGGCGGGTGAATCTTATTTTCTTGTAGCCGAATCCCACTGTATGGGATGGAATGAAGGTAAAAAATGGACACTTCGGCAGTGGATTATGGACCAGGGGCTTTGCGAGTATAATTACATGAATGACCTTTTTCAGGATATCATAGCGGGCTGTCATATAAGAACAATTAACACACTGAGTGATCAGAAACTTAAGATGTTTTATATGGCATGCTACAGTGTGGACGATTTCAGGCGTTTCGTATTTGAAACAACATTCCTTGATAGATTTTACATTTCCCATGAGCTCCAGATACGACTTAAAGGCGATGATATAGAACTGCTGAAGTTTGCATTTCGCTGGCTTCGATTTGCATTATTCGGCGATAGAACCGTGACGCTGTGCAACCGCTAAATAGTCACTCATGCGTTACGGGATAATATCGTTCTTCAGGGCGTCATAGGACCAGACCGGAAGCGGAGAACACTTGTTTGTCTCAGGGTCCATCTTGCATCGGTAAGAGGCTCTGATTGCCTGATTTTTCCACATATGCTCCCAGCCTTTTACAAAATACGGACAGCCGTCATTGAAGCAAACATAGAAAAAATCATGTGCCCACGTAGAGCCTATGGGAACACGCCATTTTTTCATCTCCTGATGGCAGTGGGGACACTGCGGTGTTTTGGCATCTGTCATTGTCTTTTCTCCTTTCATAGAAAGAAGGTTGATTTCTTCATTGAAGAGTTTTACAAAAGCTACCGGCTGAAGCCGGCAGGTGATTTATTAAACCATATAAAAAAGAAAGGATCAAACACATGACCACCATCATCGAAAAAAACGCCACTCCCAGCGACTACTATAAGGCTGCGATCGAAAATGGCTCGCTTGTCATGAGGCCTTACTGTGCTTGTGGCAATGCTCTTGAGGAGGATTACTTCTGTGAAAAATGCAACAGAAGATGTCATTGTAATCAAATTATCTGTGACAGTGAAGCCACCCTGAAATTGGTTAAGAGTCACATCCGAAAATCCCCCAAATTTTCAGCATTCAGGGCGAAAATCGGCCATAGTGTTTGAAAGCCGGGAATCATACTCGGCCGGTCAGCCGGCTGACGAAAGAGAAAAGATTTCTTTGCTTACAGGTTTTTTAACTTCTGGATAGCAGCATCGATCATCTGCTCTCCCCCTATTCTCTTATTGGCAGCGACCATGGCGGGAAGAGCCCGGGGGTTATTGAATTTGCCGAGTGCGTCTCCCGCCCAGTTGACGATATGGGGGCTATTATGGTCAAGAAGCCGCAGCAGAAGCTCATAGGCAGCAGGAACCCGAACATTGCCGAGCACAGATACAATTCCCGTTTTAATGGGATCGAAAGTTCTCTCTTTGTTAAAAGCTTCCTCGATGTAAGGTATGACTTCTTCACCAAGCTGTTCTAAATAATGGAGGCTTGCGCCTGAGGCATATGCAAAACCGAACATCGATATGTCGATAAGGCTGCGGATAGCCAGTTCCGATTTGTAACTGAAAAGAATCTCGGGCACAAAAAGCCCTGTCCAGGAATATTTACAGGCCAGTGGCAACAAGTAAGGAACAACTTGCGGGCCGATAGCCTTCAGCCTGTCTATGGTCGCCTTTAAAGCGGTTTTTCTTATTTCAAGACCCCTTGAATGTTTTTCAGGAAAGCTAATCGGATTATCCGCGGTTTGAAGTGTGCTTATCAATGAAACAATATCGGGATCTTCACTCTCAGGGTACAGCGCCTGGTAATCTCTATACTTCAAAGCTACCCATAATTTCTGCAACCATGTCATTGGCGGATAATAATAAGATAAGGCCGGCTTATCCACTTCTGCATCTCGATACCGCCCGTGTTCAACGAAGTACGCCTTTTCCGACTTGGCCGTCTCCCACCGGCACCTGCAGATCTCGATGGCCTTCTCGGATTCTTTGGCATACATATAACTGCTGGCAACGATATCATGAAGCCGGTCTTCATTAGGATATCGTTTGAGCAGTTTTGAGGCCGATCGGATCGCCTCGTGATACAGGCCGGAAGCAAGCAGACCGAAAGCTTTATCAATGCCGTCAATCAGCTGTTTTTGCTCTTTTTCCCTGGCCTTGATTTGTTTTACTTCCGAGGAGTCGCTCGATTGTTTTGCTGCTTCATGTTTCTCGATGCAGCAATGCTTGTATTTTTTCCCCGAGCCGCAAGGACAGGGTTGGTTTCTTCCAACTTTCCTTAAAGGGGCAACTGGTTGTTCTGCAGCTTTCTGTCGTTCCGCTCTGGCAAGCAGTTCATCACGCAGCTTAAACAGTCTTTCTTTGGAAATCCCCGCATTTTTAGCGATCAGGTCCGGATCTCCCCCTTGAAGCAGTTCTAATACGGGCTTGATCTGTTCCTCTGATATGGCATCGAACATCAATTTCTTCTGCTTGTTCACTCTAAATTCTCCCTATATAATTAAATTTTTTCAAAAAATTGAATGCACGCTTTGACAAAACCCGCCTCATATGACGAAAAATCAAAGTTCTTTTCCCCAAGGTACGTATTTAAAATTTCAGCCCGGAAAATATCCCAGTTGGTGGGAATTCCCTTGGCTCTGTAAATTGCAGCCAGTTCTTCAAAATCCGCCTCATGCTGAGCAAACAGAGCCCCCTTTCTGTAGCCCTCCTGAAACCATCTTTCATTGTAATCGTGGTTCCTGTCCTTTGGGGTCACTATTTTAAGCCTTTCGGTATGGTAATGTAATAGACTTGTCACCCCTCAGCGAGGTTTAGTTTCATCTCAATATAATGCTGACTTTAAGAAAACACAACAGCCGCATAATGCTCTAACATTTATGCGGCTGTATGAGAAAGCCTTTCTTGGTTGTTGTTTGTCTATGATCACATAAATGCTTCTGGCACCGCAACGCGGTGCCAGAAGCCGGAAAGGAGCGTTTACTACATGCCCACAACCTCTTTGATATCAACGATCTTGTGCTTGGGCTTTGTGAATACTTTAAACTCGTCTTTTTCAGCATCGTAAACAGAGTTTACGAACACATCGCCCCATTTTTCCTCATCCATTTTCGGGAAGTCCGAGCGGTAATAATACCCTGGCCATCTGGTTTCCTCGCGGAACAGCTTATGCCGTGTATGGGCCTCGGCAATCTGGGTACGATGTATATTTTCCCAGCACCGCATCAGCTCATGGAGGTTCCGAGCAGCCAGTTTGGAGAAATCCTCCTTGAGAAGTTGCAGCAGATCAAGGGCAATGTTAAGCGTTGTGGCACTGCAGTTATACTGGGAGCCCCAGCCTGCAACGTATTCATCCATGATTTTGTTAAGTCGGAACATGGCCATTTTGGGTGTGATATAGTTCGGGTTGACCTCTTCAATGGGCAGATCATATTTCTTTGTGACAGTTCCCAGGGTGGTGTATTTTTTATGCTCTTCATAGTGTTTTAAAGGAGCGATAATTTTTTCCTTCAGCTTTTCCACCTCTGCCATGTCGATTTCAGGCATCTCTGGGTTCTCAACGCAGAACTTGACAGCCGCCTTGGCCGCAATTCGTCCCTCGGTAAAGGAACCAGAGGAGAACTTGTGGCTGGAAGCACCAACCCCGTCACCGGCCGTAAACAGGCCCTTTACCGTAGTCATTCGGTTGTAACCCCAGAAATAATCGCTCTTGGATTCTTCGCTTTGAAGATCTTCAGGTCCGCTGACCCATGCTCCGGATGCTCCGGAATGGGAGCCGATAAAATAAGGTTCAGACGGCATAATTTCAGAAGGTCCCTTCTCGGGGAACACATCCTTGGCTGCCCATATAATCGCCTGGCTTATGGTCATGTCCAGAAAGTCTTCCCATGCCTCGGCCTCAAGCTTCTTCAATTCCCTCTTTTTGGCTCTTTCATCCGGTGCCTTTTCAGCAATAGCCTGGATCGCCTTATCTGTATGCATCAGGATGGGGCCCTCACCTTTCCTGAACATCTCGATCATCATCAGGTGATTTCTCAGACAGGTGGGAATCGGTTTGACCTTTCCATAAGGCGGCCAGTTGTGAAGCTCTCCACCTTCAGACAGTCCTTCGGCCATGTAGTTAAAACCCGTGGCCGAGGTGGCCGCAGCTTTAAACAACAAAAACCATGCCCCAACAGGGCCATAGCCATCCTTAAATCTTGCCGGGACAAATATGACTTCCTGGGATGTCATTTCTGCTCCCGCTGTTGTCGTCAGATAAGAAGTGCTCCCGGCGTTCCAGGGGGGATACCATGCCCTGCCGAGACCCTCTCCGGTTGATCGCGGTCTGAAGACGTGAACCGCGCCTCCTGTACACACGATACAGGCCTTGAACTTGAACACATAAATTTCGGGTTCTCTTACACTGAAGCCTATGGCTCCTGCCACTCTGTTCTTATCGTTCTTATCCAGCAATAGCTGCACAATGAAAACACGCTCGATTATGTTATCGATTCCAACAGCATTTTTGGCGGCTTCAGCAACGATAGCCTTGTAAGATTCGCCATTGATCATAAGCTGCCATCGGCCTTCATGGACATAGTTTCCTTCTGCATCTTTCCAGATGGGAAGCCCGAATCCCTCAAACATGTGAACTGTTCCATTGACATGCCTGGCAATATCCATGACCAGGTCGTCCCGGCAAAGGCCCATGAGATCCTGCCGGACATAGCTTAGATAATCGATAGGGGTATTATCACCCGTATATTGATTGATAGCGGAAAGGCCCATGGCCACAGCGCCGCTTCGCTCCATGGCGGCCTTGTCCACAACCGTGATTTTCACGTTATTTTCCTTGGCCCAATGAGCACCCTCGACGCAGGCACCACTTCCTGACATCCCAGGGCCGATAATCAAAAGATCTGTGGTGACCTCAATAGTCTTGAATTCTTGCATAATTCACTACCTCCTTTAGTCTCCGAGTGTCCAAAGTTTATCTGCTTTAAGGGATGCTGGTTCTGTGAACAGGAGTTGATCATTCAGGGTACCTGGTCCGACTCCAAAACCGCCATCCGGTTTTGCCTCTCCCTCCGGTGTAGTTCTGATCGGGAACTTAAACCGTTTGATTGTGCCGCCTCTGAATTTGACGGTCCACATGATGTCTTCGGTCCCTCTCATGGGAACAACATTGGCCCCAAGCGGTGTAAAGTCTGCATAACCCCGGACTTCTATGGCCTGGGTGGGGCAAATCTTTACACAATTATAACATTCCCAGCACATATCAGGCTCGCAGTTATATGCCTTCATCCGCTCCTCGTCCAGTACCATAAGATCGTTGGGGCAGATATAGAGGCATGCGGTTCTATCCCCTCCTTTGCAACCGTCGCATTTTTCTTCAATTACAAAACTTGGCATGTACATTACCTCCTGTTAAGTTAAAATTAGTTGTTCAGAAAAAAATCAATCCTTTCCAATAATGAACAAATACTGATCCAATAATGAACAAATACTGATGTGACACCTCCTCTCTTTTCGTGACATCATTTCATCACTATAGTTTAAAAGGTCATCCGACCTGTTGTTATCAGGATGAAATAAGCCGAGTTTCCCCCCAGAGACTACTAAAAATACGCAATTAAACAAAAAAATATCGGCTCCAAAATAATATATCAATCGATAGTTTTACTTATTAAAGGGATTACGCCTATCATTCACCCTGGCGCTTGTCAAGGATTTTTGGATAAAAAATCATGGTGTTGAAATTAACATAAAAATTCGTATCAATTCGGCTTTTTGAAAAAATGTCCCGCCACCGTTGAGATTCCCTTATTTCCTTGGTGAAAGATTCGAAAATAAGGGCTAAAATGTTACAGGAATTCCATTTTTCATCTGTTTCAGAACTCACTTATACAAGCAGCATCTCTGCGACCGTCAGCCGTATTCTTTCAGTATTTCCAATTTTGTCTCTAAATGTTTTCTCCAGATACGCTAATTTTAAATAAAACGGTGTTCGATCAAATCTGAAATAAGGCAGACTTTTCAGCCTATCGTGAAAGGCTTTGCAGCCCGGGTGATGCTGAACCCATGTGCCAGGTTTCCGCAGTTCGTGGGGAATGCCGTGAAGTCTACAGATCATGGGGCGATACAGATAAAGAATACACCTGCCGTTTTCATTCAACGGACACATAATAAGAGCTGGTTTCTCGGTTTCAGATGCCAATCGCTGATACACATCCCGGGCTCTATCCATTGTTTCCTGTCTCATTTTCTCGGGAAGGGTTCTAAAACCTTTATGCAGATAAAGATATTCCACCAAAGTGTGGTGATAAAACTGGCTGCGACAGCAATTGTCCTCACATCCATTACACACAAAACCATAATATGATGCGGCCTGTTGATACTTTCTGTCCATTTCATCGTAAAGAAGTTTAAGGCTCGTTAAAAAAGCTGATGATACGTCAACTTCAGACAGCAGGTGTTTCAATGAAACAGGGAAAGGGATAGCATTTCGATCGCTGTGCATTTTTTTTGATATCATGATCATCCCCTTCAGTTTCTTCGCCAAGCCCATAGGGTTTGTCATATATTCGTGAACCGATATCAATTTAGTTTTTTGAAACAATCGTAGTTTTTCAAAGGGTTAACATGTATCATGGGTGATTTGAAGCTATTATAACCCTCCAGCCCCGAACCCTGAACCTGAAAACCGATCGGTTTGGGTTTTCATTAGATTTTTCTTTTTCCGGTCAATGTGTTAAATTTAAAGCATGCGTTTCCAGGATATAAAAACGCATGAAAATACCCCCACTAATATTTAAGCGTATCGCTTAACCAAGAGGGATCAATTGAAATCTTACCACGATTTTAATTTCGTTTGAACAACGATATAGTGATATTATGAACAGCCATTACCTCATTATGGGAAAACTGAATGACTTCATTACAGGTATAATGCTGGATGATACCCATGATGAGCGATATCGACAGAAGATTGCACGGTTGCTGGTGGAACGGAAAGGATTCTTAAAATCCGAGATCACGCCGAGGCTGGATTTATTTGTTCGGGCCGGGGTCAAGTGCGCGGTCGTAAAGGTAGATTTTTGTGTTACATTGAATGAGAAGATTTGCATGATTATTAAATATGGCCCTGGATCCATAGTAAGTCGCAGACGGCCGGCACTGGCTGCTTCCCGATTGGTGGCTTACTACCAGGTGCCGGTTGTTGTCGTAACAAACGGTGAGACAGCCGAAGTGCTCGATGCACAGAATGGAAAGGTGGTGGCAAGCGGTCTGGAGGGGGTTCCCCAAAGATCGGCTCTTATAAAAAAGGCTGCATCGAATTGTTTTCCATTGGTTTCAAAAAAGCGAGCCGAAATGGAATCCAGAATTCTGTACGCTTTTGAAGTGGATGGAAGTTGCCCCTGTGATGATAGCATATGCAGGCTATAGTATGTCGCAAATGGTTTGTTAACAGAAGAGATGACACAGCAGGGTCAATACTGATTTTTATGGGTGTGATGATGTGGGTGGCTGCTTTTATGGCCGACCGCCAGATTGTTTAACCGCAAACTGAAGACTTAAATTGCGGTGTTACATTTTTTTCTTGCATTTTTTTACGTGGTTATATATCCATTACACAACTATAATCAGCAGGAAGATGCAGCAGAGAGGGGCAAATAGCATCCGCCGGTTATGTACTGTCGGGGTCCATCTAAGATGGATGATAGTTGTTTTTAACCACATGGAGCTTTCAGGGGAGGTGTCAACATAGCTGTTTCGAAACGTACCAGAGGATCCAGTGTCGATCGAACGAAAATAAACGAAGCGATAAGAGCAAAGGAAGTCCGGGTTATCGATCCCGAAGGCCAGCAAATCGGTATTCTTACAAGGCTTGAGGCCTTAAGCAAAGCGTCAGATTTCGGCCTTGATCTTGTGGAGGTTTCACCCAATGCCAATCCACCTGTGTGCAAAATCATGGATTATGGCCGATATAAGTATGAACAGACGAAAAAGCAGCAGGAGGCAAAAAAGAAGCAGACCACATTTCAGGTAAAAGAGATTAAGATCAGACCAGGAACCGGCGAACATGATCTACAGGTTAAGACGGGCCATATCAAAAAGTTTCTCGGGAAAAAGGACAAGGTGAAAGTCACGGTGGTTTTCAGGGGCAGAGAAATATCACTGAAAGACCGCGGCAGGGAATTGCTGGAACAGATTGCCGAAGAAACAGCAGAACTCTCTGTCGTAGAACAAAACCCGAAATTTGAAGGCCGTACCATGGTCATGGTTCTATCTCCAAAATGAACCCGGGCCGATTCCGGCCGAAGGACAAAGATTTCAACCGAGGGATCTTCTTTATTGCTACGGCAATGATGGTGGCGTGGGATGGTAGCATGCATCACTCACGCCATGTCTTTTTGTGAAAAGGAGCTGATTATTATTTAGAGACAAAAAAATCAATTTTCCCAAACTAACAACCCGGGAATGATTGACGGGTAATTTTTATAAAATAAAAATGATTTGAGGAGCCAAATAAATGCCTAAGATAAAGACAAATCGAGCCGCTGCCAAACGATTCAAGAAAACGGCCTCAGGGAAGTACGTTTACTCAAAATCGTGCGGAAGTCATATCTTAACGAAAAAGAGTTCAAAACGAAAACGATCCTTGAGGAAAAGCCGGCTTATTGATAAGACAAACAGAAAACAGCTCATGCGGCTGCTGCCGAACGTATGAACTGGCATACCAGGCCGAGCGTTACCATGCTCGGAGCCGTAATTGATATGTGAAGGAGTTAGTATATGCGAATCAAAAGAGGATATAAGGCGAGAAGACGCCGTAAAAAGGTTTTGAAACTGGCCAAAGGGTTCAGGGGGGGGCGCAGTAAACTGTATCGCTCCGCTGCAGACGCCGTAGATAAAGCTTTGATGTATGCTTACCGTGATCGCCGGTGGCGGAAACGTGATTTTCGAAGGCTTTGGATTGCCAGGATTAACGCGGCTGTCCGGATGAACAACCTGAGTTACAGTAAATTTATGAGCGGGCTGAAGGCGGCGAACATTGAACTGGATCGAAAAGTACTGGCTGAAATCGCCATATCCGATCCTGCCGGGTTTGCACAACTGGTGAAATTAGCCGCCCAATGAAACGGGTCCTGTAAAAGTGCGCCGGCCTTTGTTGTAAGGGAGGCACCCAAAACAAGAACAGATCGGGTTTTGTAAGGACATCATGAACAAATCGATTGAGCAGATTATGCAGGAGGCACTTAAGGAAATTAAGGCCGCTACAGATAGAAAGACCCTGGAGGCCATATCTATAAGGTATTTGGGGCGGAAAGGGATCATTACTCATTTCTTGCGAAATATCTCAAGCCTGCCAAAAGAACAGCGTCCAGCAGCCGGTAAAAAGGCAAATCAAGCAAAACAGACTCTGGAAAAAGCCATTGCCCAGGCGGTTGAGAATTTTAAGCGACAAGATCGAATTGAAGATGGGGGCATCGACGTGTCGCTTCCTGGAAGACCGTCCCTTCCAGGTTCGTTACACCCCATCACCCAGGTAACGAACGAGATATGCGATATTTTTAAACACCTTGGGTTTGATGTTGCAGAAGGCCCCGAGGTGGAAACCGATTATTACAATTTTGAAGCCCTTAATTTCCCGAAGGATCACCCGGCCAGAGATATGCAGGACACGTTTTTCGTGTCCGATACCATTGTATTGAGAACACACACCTCGCCCCTTCAGATCAGAACCATGGAAAAATACGCTCCCCCCTTAAGAATCATCATGCCGGGTAAGGTTTTCCGTTGCGATTCGGATTTAACCCATACCCCCATGTTCAACCAGGTGGAAGGTTTGCTTGTAGATGAAAACGTTTCGTTTGGAGACTTGAAGGGAATTTTGACGGTTTTTGTCCATCAGATGTTTGATCCTCAAACCAGCCTTCGGTTCCGTCCCAGTTTTTTCCCATTTACCGAACCCAGTGCGGAGGTGGATATCCTGTGCGTCATCTGTCGAGGCAAAGGATGCCGGGTGTGCTCTCAAACGGGGTGGCTTGAAATCCTTGGCTCTGGAATGGTGCATCCGGCTTTATATGAAAATGTTGGATATGAAGCAGGGCGTTATACAGGTTTCGCCTTTGGGATGGGGGTTGAGCGAATCGCCATGTTAAAGTTCGGCATTGATGATATTCGTAAATTTTTTGAAAATGATATGAGATTCTTGTGGCAGTTTTAAGATGAAAGCAAGCTTCGGTTGGTTAAAAGAATATGTTGTCATTGAAATGTCGCCTCCGGATCTGGCAGAGGCGCTTACAATGGTGGGTTTAGAAGTGGAAGCGCTTACCGATAAATACGACTATCTAAAGACGGTCAGAGTGGGCAGGGTTGTAAGCGTAGTCCCCCATCCCGATGCAGAGCATCTTAAGATTTGCACGGTAGATATTGGTGATCGCATGGTTTCAGTGGTCTGCGGTGCGCCCAATGTCAGCAAGGGAATGCTCTCGGCGCTGGCATTGCCGGGCACCGTTTTTCCCGATGGAACGATATTGCAAGAAACCGTCATTAGAGGCCAAATATCAGAGGGCATGCTTTGCAGCGAGGGAGAATTGGCATTGGGGATCGACAGGGGCGGGGTTATGACTTTAAAGCAAGGGGTGTCTGTGGGAGAGTGCCTTGCCAAAGCGCTGGGACTTTCAGATCCGGTCATAGAAATCGACCTTACTCCTAACCGGCCTGATTGTTTGAGTATTCTTGGTATTGCCCGTGAGATTGCCGCCATCCAATCCAAAAAGCTTAAATATCCTACTGTAAATCTGCCGAATCCTTCTGATGATATCACCCGCTATACCTCTGTTACCATTGAGAATCCGGAGCACTGTCCCCGTTACGCCGCAAGGTTGTTGACAGAGGTTACGGTTGCCCCATCACCGTTCTGGATTCAAGACAGGCTGATGTCGGTAGGGTTAAGGCCCATAAACAATATTGTGGATGTCACCAACTATGTTATGATGGAGACCGGTCAGCCGCTTCACGCGTTCGATTTTGATCGACTGGAAGAACATAGAATCGTTGTCCGAACGGCAAGAGAAGGAGAATCGTTCTATACGCTTGATGGGAAAAAACGGCAATTAACCACTGACATGCTGATGATATGCGATGGAAAGAAGCCGGTTGCCATTGGCGGTGTGATGGGAGGGCTTAATTCGGAAGTTGAACCTTCAACAAGAAGAGTGTTGATCGAAGGCGCGTATTTTAGCCCACCCAGCATCCGAAGAACCTCCAGGCGCCTGGGCCTCGGTACGGATGCATCCCATCGCTTCGAAAGGGGGGTCGATCCGGAAGGCACCCTGACGGCCATAAACAGAGCGGCTCAGCTCATGGCGGAAGTGAGCGGTGCAGTGTTAATTGGCGGAGTCGTTGATGAACGCCCCATAAGGCCAAACAAAAAACAGATTCGGTTGAGTATAGAGCGTACCAATCGCTTTCTGGGAACAGAGCTTCCCATTGACGTTATCAGGCGCCATTTAGAATCCATCGAGTTTGCAGTTCAAACCGGGGACGGCGATACGCTTGAGGTGATGCCTCCTTCTTTTCGGGTGGATATCAACAGGCCTGAAGATCTCATGGAAGAGGTGGCCCGTCTGTCCGGTTATGATGCGATTCCCACGACGTTTCCTTGCATTTCCGCTGCTACCAAGCTTCCTCATAGGGAATTGGATCTCAGGGAAAAGATCAAACGGCTGCTGATGGGTCTGGGATATACGGAAACGATCAATTACAGTTTTATGAACCCTCTGGCATGCAACCTTTTAAGGCTTCCTGACGATGATCCAAGACGTCGAACCGTTAAGATCATGAACCCTTTGACAGATGATCAAACACTGCTGCGGACGACATTGGTACCAGGGCTTTTGATGACCATGCGCCGAAACATCTTCCAGCAAGTCAAAAATCTCAAGCTTTTTGAGATCGGCAAGGTATTTATCAACAGGGGGCGGAAGAAGCTGCCGCAAGAGGTCGAGATGCTCGGGGGGTTGTGGACAGGAGCGAGAACGCCGGACTATTGGAGGGAAAAAGAGGCATCCTGCGATTTTTTTGACATCAAAGGATCTGTCGAAGGCCTCTTACATGCTCTAAAGGTAAAACCACCTGTTTTCACTAAACTTTCAAGTGATGCATGCCATTATTTAAAACCGGGGTACGCTGCTGAAATATATATCGAGAATATTCCGGTAGGTCAGACGGGAGAGATTCGCGCAGAGGTGCTTAAAGCTCTGGATATCAAACAACCGGCGTATATTTTTGAGCTGGATGTTCACAAACTTTTGGCCCATGTCCCGGATATTCTCAAGGCAAAGACCATCTCCAAATTTCCTGCCACCTCAAGAGATGTGACCCTCATTGCGGGTAAGGATGTCGAAACGGGCCGTATCATAAAGGAAGTGGAAAATTTTGGGGAAGAGCTGATAGAAAGTATTCACTTATTCGATGTGTTTGAAGGCGATCCCATTCCAGATGGAAAAAAGAGTGTCTCGTTCAGGATTACCTATCGATCAATAGAAGGAACTCTACAGGATGAGACAATAAACAGGCTCCATAAAGATCTTACGGAACGGCTGGTCCAGTCGTTCAATGCTGCGCTTCCTTAAGTGATGCCCAAAAAGCGCAGAAACTCAGTTGGAATGAAAACAGGCAGCGCTTCTCAACAGAACATACCGGATAAACTCTACTTTAAGATTGGAGAGGTGAGCAAGCTTGCAGGGGTTCCTGCTTCTGTTTTAAGATTCTGGGAGACAGAGTTTTTTCAGATACGACCGAAACGTACCCCTTCCGGTCAAAGACTTTACCGGAAACGTGAAATAGAAATGATTCTCTTGATAAAGGATCTGCTGTACAGTAAAAAGTATACTATCCAGGGCGCAAAGCGGTACTTAAAGACCATGGAGAAAGTTCAAAAAGACCCCTTCTCAACGCTTGATGAGATCCGTTCAGAGCTGGAGGACATTCGGAACCTTCTCGCCTAAACTTAGTTTTAGGCTCACTGATATGGGAGTTTTAAGCGCGTAAAAATCCGGTTATTCGGCGACATTAAACGGTTTTATTGTTCACCGAGAATTGCTGTGCATGGATGAAAATTATTGACAAGCCCTTTAATTTGTCATAAATTTATTGATCGGCTAGATAGCGGGCATAACTCAGCTGGTAGAGTACAAGCTTCCCAAGCTTGGAGTCGCGAGTTCGAATCTCGTTGCCCGCTCCATAGCCTGTTCGCCCTTTTCATCGATGAGGAAAAGGTCGGGTAGCACTTTTTGTCGGTTTGTGTGGCTGGGTTTACTTATGCGATTGGAAGATGTCATGAACTGATAACATTTTCATCCGCCTTAAAGAGTCTACCGAACAAACGAAGAAACGGGCGATCGCCCGTTTCTGTGTTTTGGGATATGACTGATGGGTAAAGGAAAACAGAAGAAAAAAAGCTTTGTGCCATCGACAATGAGCACAACACAGTCTTTATCTTTAAAAGAGGATGCTGTTGTTGAAAAAGTCAAGACCATCGCTGAACCACTATGTGAAGCAGAAGGACTGGAACTGATTTTTGTGGAATACCAAAGAGAATCTAGCGGCAAAGTCCTTCGGCTGTACATTGACAATTCAGAAGGGGTTAAGCTCGATGATTGTGTCCGTGTCAGCCGTCAGCTTGGAGATCTGCTTGATGTCTATCTTGGAGACATCGGGCCGTATCACCTTGAAGTAACATCACCCGGACCGGATCGACCCATAGGTAAAATTGAGGATTATGAGAGATTCAAAGGGTGTAGGGCAAAGATCAAAACCCTTCATCCTATTGAAGGCAGAAAGAATTTCAGTGGTATTCTAAAGGGGTTATCGGATGAGCGTATCAATTTGATGGTTGATGAGAGAACCGTTGCGATTCCGTTAAAGGAAATCCAAAAAGCGCGGTTAATTAATTTTCACGGAGAGATTCCATGTTCATCGCAGACATAAAACGTGTAGTCGATCAGGTAAGCCGAGACAAGGGTATTGATCGTGAAGTGCTGATTAAAGCATTGGAGGAAGCTCTAAAATCCGCTGCCAGAAAAAAATACGGCAATAAGATTGATATCGAAGTCCAGTATGACGACGATACTGGTGAGATCGAGGTCTTTCAATTTAAAGAGGTAGTGGAAAAGATAACCGAACCGGATCTTCAAATTACCCTTGAAGAAGCTCTCAAGCTGGACCCGGGGTGCGAAATCGGCGATAGCATCGGTACAAAGATGGATACGGCCACCTTTGGCAGAATCGCCGCACAGTCGGCCAAGCAGGTAATCATTCAAAAAATGAAGGATGCCGAGAAGGATGCGGTCTATTCAAGCTTCATCGGTCGCAAAGGAGAGATAATTAATGGAATCTGTCAGCGAATCGACCGGGGTGACATCATCGTAAATTTGGGTCAAACCGAAGGCATTCTTCCCCTAAGAGAGCAGGTGCCCAATGAAACATATCGGCGCGGTGATCGGATTCGAGCGCTTATCTTGGACGTGCTCCATGAAACCCGAGGACCCCAGATCGTTCTGTCCAGGACACATCCGGATTTTTTGATAAACCTCTTTAAGACAGAGGTCCCTGAGATCAGTGAGGGTATCGTTAAGGTCATGGGAGCGGCACGCGAGCCTGGCAGCCGGTCTAAATTCGCGGTGGCTTCAAGCGATCCGGATATCGATCCGGTAGGCGCCTGTGTGGGTATGAAGGGCAGTAGAGTGCAAAATGTGGTTCAGGAACTCAAGGGAGAGAAGATCGATATCATTCCCTGGCACGCTGATGCGGCGAAATATGTCTGCAACGCATTGGCTCCTGCGGAGATATCCAGGGTGATTATCGATGAAGAGAATATGTCGATGGAAGTAATTGTTCCTGACGAACATCTGTCTGTTGCCATCGGAAAGCGCGGACAGAATGTTAGACTCGCTTCAAAACTTACGGGATGGCATCTGGATGTGAAAAGCGAAACCCGTTACAGCGAAGCCATGAAAGACGGTTACGATTCTTTGGTTGCATTGCCTAATGTGGGAATTAGTCTTGCCGATGCGCTGTACGAACAAGGATTTTACAGCGCTGAAGAGCTGAGTAAAGCTCCAATCGAGGATTTGATGCAGGTACGAGGCATCGACGAAAAAAAAGCAGCTGAATTGATCGAGTTGGCCGCAAAAGCGGTACAGGAGGCGGAAGCTGAAGCAGCGGCAGAACAGGAGGCGAATACAGAGCCCGAAGAGCAGGCTTCCGGGCAACCCGAGATGGAGGCGGTGGTTACCGAGGAGATTCAGCAGAACCTTCCTACTGAAGAACAAGAAATAGATAGAACCCATCAGCCCGATAAAGAAGAAAAAACATAGGCGGGCTGGAAAATATCAGGGGTGAGAATTGCGATAGATAAAAGGTATCTGAAGGGGGATGAATGGCGAAGATCAGAGTATATGAACTTGCCAGAGATCTGAATTTAGACAACAAGGCGCTTCTTGAGAAAATTGCCGAGATGAACATTTCTGTCAAAAGCCATATGAGCTCATTGGAGGATGATGTGGTTGCAAAAATCAAAACCAACATCTTTGGCAAACAAACGGATATGATCGAGGTGACGCGCGTAAAACCCACGGTTATCCGAAGGAGAAAAAAGCGTATCCAGATCGAGGAAGTGCAAGCAGCCGAACCGGAAGCCATAGCGGAATCTCAAGAAGCTCTCAAAGAGCCTGCAGAAGAAGTTTCCAAAGAAGAAGCGAAACCAGCGCCTAAAGAGGCTGTCAGGGTCGAGGCGGAAGCCATTGCCGAACAGAAACCAACGCCTGAAGCACCCCCTGCGGTGGAGCGACTTGACCGAGAAATACCGACGAAAATAGAACCAGAGGTGGTTGAAGCCGAAAAACCCAAGGAAAAAGCACCTCCCGCTGTCGAGCCTGAAGCACCTGTTTTAAAAGAAAAGCCAAAGCCGGTAAGAAAGCGAAAAGAGAAGAGGGAAACTCCAGCTAAAATTATCAAACTTCCCGTAAAACCCAAAGTTGAGCCGGAGGAAGAGAAACCAGCACCGGAACCGGTCGTTTCCAAAGAACAGGAAGCGGAAATAGCCGAATTGCCCCCTGCCAAAGAAGCCTTGCCGGAAGAAGTTCCTGTTCCTGAAAAAGCTCCGGTAAAGGAAAAGAAGAAAAAGAAGGGCAAGAAGAAAGAGGAAGAGGATTTTAAGGACGCCAAGTTTTTCAAGAAGAAAATCTCCTTCAGGAAAAAAGAAGTAATCGAAGGCGAGGATCTTTATGCAGATATTCCGAAGCGCACAAGAAAAGCCCGCCCGGCCGCCAAAGCGGCGGTGGCAAAAGGGCAGAAACCTCATATTACGACGCCAAAGGCCATAAAGCGCAGAATCAAAATAGACGAGACCATCGTCCTTGCCGACCTGGCCAAACGCATGGGTATCAAAGCAAATGAGATGATCGCAAAACTCATGTCTCTGGGTGTGATGGCAACGGTCAACCAGACCATCGATTTCGAGACTGCCGCACTGGTTGCCTCTGAGTTCGACTATGAGGTGGAAAAAGCATCCTTTGAAGAGGAAGCATTCTTGAAGGTTGTCCGAGACGAACCGGGAAAACTTATTGAAAGACCTCCTGTTGTGACGATAATGGGACATGTGGATCACGGGAAAACATCTCTTCTGGACGTTATTCGAAAAACAAGAGTCACAGAAGCCGAAGCAGGAGGGATCACCCAGCATATCGGCGCTTACCTTGTGGAAACGGATAAAGGCCGGATCGTTTTCCTGGACACTCCGGGACATGAAGCTTTCACTGCCATGAGGTCCCGTGGCGCTCAGGTTACGGATATCGTGGTTTTGGTGGTTGCGGCAGATGACGGTGTGATGGCCCAGACCATTGAGGCCATTAACCATGCCAGGGCTGCCGACGTGTCCATTATTGTAGCCATCAATAAGATCGATAAGGCCAATGCCGATCCAGATCGGGTTATAAGAGAGCTGGCAGAGGAGGGATTGGTCCCGGAAGATTGGGGCGGTGAAACGATTTTCGTGAAGGTGTCGGCAAAAACGCATGAAGGGCTTGATGAGCTGCTTGAGATGATTTCCCTTCAAGCGGAGATCCTGGAACTTAAGGCGAATCCATCCAAGCTGGCCGAAGGGCATGTGATTGAAGCCAAACTGGATGCCGGCAGGGGACCGGTCGCTACCGTTCTGATACGAGAAGGCACCCTGCGAACCGGGGATTCGATTGTTTGCGGGGTTCATTTCGGAAAAGTTCGTGCCATGTTGAACGACCGGGGTGAGCCGGTTCAAGAAGCCGGCCCTTCCATGCCGGTTGAGGTGTTGGGTTTATCCGGAGTACCCATGGCAGGGGATGAATTGAACGCACTGGAAGATGAAAAGATCGCCAAGCAGGTCAGCGCGCACCGAATGCAAAAACAGCGAGCCAAAGAACTTGCCAGAAGTTCACGGTTGAGCCTGGATAAGCTTTTTGAGAATCTCAAGGAAGGCGAAGTCAAAGATTTGAACATCATTATCAAAGCCGATGTGAACGGATCCATCGAAGCGCTCAGAGACTCTCTGACCAAGCTGTCCAACGAAGAGGTAAAAATAAATATCATACATTCTGCCACAGGAACCATCACAGAATCGGATGTTTCTCTGGCAGCAGTGTCGGATGCAATTATCATAGGGTTCAACGTTCGACCGACCCTCAAGGTTCAGGAATTAGCTGCTGAAGAAAACGTCGATATGCGGTTTTACAACGTTATTTATGAGGTCATAAAGGATGTTCAAGATGCGCTTGTCGGCATGATGGCATCAAGATTCGAAGAAAGAATCCTTGGCAGAGCGGAAGTTCGTCAAATATTCCAAATACCGAAGGTCGGCACCATTGCCGGGTGCTATGTGACGCACGGAAAGATTGAACGCGGGCGACAGATAAGGGTGCTTCGGGACGGGGTGGTAAGCTATGAAGGAAAGATTGCATCGTTGCGGCGATACAAGGATGACGCCAGAGAGGTCGCCAGCGGTTATGAGTGCGGGATCGGGATCGAAAATTACAACGATATCAAAGTTGGTGACATCCTGGAGTGCTTTTATCTGGAAGAAGTTAAACCCCAATTGAACGCCTAACAGGATATTGCACCGAAATCGCAGCCCACTCGGGGAGCCAGTGTATGGGGTTTTAAACCGATGAAAGCACTGATACACAGTGCTGGCACCGAAATACTGAGTTGAGATATGGTTATTGGCTTCGGCGTTATTACTTTCAGGCTGCATGACTGCCGTTCCCTGAAAGGTAAAAGAAGGGTAGTTAAATCCATCATCAGCCAGATGCGCAATCACTTCAATGCTTCGGTGGCGGAAGTGGGATCCAACGATGCGTACCAGCGGGCTGAGATCGGGTTTGCCCTGGTTGGCAACAGCCATGCGATGATTAATTCAAAAGTAGACAAGGTATTTAATTTGGTGGATGCCTTGGGGCTGGCCGAGGTCATCGACACGGAAATGGAGATCATACATTTATGAGATCTTATACGCGTGCCGTAAGAGTGGGAATACTCATACAGCAGGTTTTATCCGACGTGTTGCGAAAAAACATCAATGACCCCCGGCTTAAAATGACGGTGATTTCCGCTGTGAAAATGTCGGCCGATCTGAAAACCGCAAAGATCTATTACACGGCACCAGGGGATGAAAAAAGCAGGCGGAAGGCTGCTGAGGGTTTTGAAAAAGCCACCGGTTTTTTCAAACGCTCTCTTGCGCGGGAGATTAGTTTGAGATATATGCCGGATCTTCAATTTTTTTTGGACGAATCTGTTGATTACGGTTTTCATATTGAAAGGCTGCTCACATCGATAAAAGAAAAGAATGGATCCGATCATACAACAATTGAAAAGCAGTAAATATGTGTTGCTTGCATCCCATAGAAATCCTGATGGTGATGCCATTGGTTCTTTGATCGCAATGGGGCTCTGTCTTGATGCTTTGAATAAAAACATCACATTATACAATGAAAGCCCCATACCGGCAGTATACCGTTTCTTACCTTCTGTAAATAGGGTGGTCCGAACTTTTGACGGCCCTGCGACCTATGATACAGTGGTTGTACTGGATTGCGGCGATCTGGACAGGATCGGTGCGCTAGGGGCTGACACGGCCTCTCGAGTTCCTGTAGTCATCAATATCGATCATCACAGCACCAATAAACGGTTTGGGCATCTTCAACGAATCGATACCGCTGCTTGTGCCACCGCAGAGATCATCTATCGTATTATCAAGGAGCTTTCTGTTACCATTACCAAACAGATGGCAACGGCGATATACACCGGTATTTTGACCGATACCGGATCTTTTCGGTTCTCAAACACCAATCGAGCGGCCTTTGCCATTTGCGAAGAGATGGTTTGCTATGGGGTCAATCCCTATCAAATCGCCCAGTATGTCTATGGAACGTATTCCCTGGGGCGTATTAAGCTGCTGAACCTTGCCCTTGATTCCATTGAGATATCAGAAAATGGCAAAATTTCCATGATGACTGTCACCCGGGATATGCTCAAGGAAACCGGAACACAACCACAGGATGCAGATGGTCTGATCAATTATGCCAGAGGAATTAAGGATGTCAAAGTCGCTGTGTTGATCCAGGAATACACAGACGGTAAGATTAACGGAGGCTTTCCGAGCCGATACCATGTAAGCTTACGTTCAGATGGCACGGTGGATGTGGGAGCCATCGCCGCTTCTTTCGGCGGCGGTGGCCATTACAGTGCCTCGGGGTTTAATGTCGAATCCGACTTGTCTGAGCTGAAAAGCAAGATCTTTGCTCTGGCTGAGAAATTCTGATAATGCAGGGGGAACCAAGTGGCGTAATCGTCATCGACAAACCCGCCGACATGACCTCGGCCAGGGTGGTGGAATTCATAAAGCGTTCATTGAAAGCAAAAAAAGTCGGGCATGCCGGCACACTGGACCCATATGCGACTGGTGTGCTGGTATGCTGCATAAACCAGGCAACCCGGCTGGCGCGATTTTTACTGGGCGGAGATAAGGTTTACAGGGCGGTTTGTCATCTCGGGGTGGAGACGGATACCCAGGATGCCACAGGCACGGTGATCGCCGTTGCGGAAAACCCCCGTTTTTCAGTGGAAGTCTTACGATCTGTGGTAAAGCAATTCAAAGGGGTATCGTTGCAGCAACCACCCGTATTTTCAGCATTAAAACACAAAGGAATACCGCTTTACAAGCTTGCCAGAGAGGGGAAGCCCATCCAAAAAGAGCCTAGAGAGATTTTCATCTCATCTATCGATTTACTTAAAGTCGAACTTCCCTCCATCTGTCTGGAGGTGTGTTGTTCGGCTGGAACGTATGTGCGGGCTCTGTGTGCGGATATCGGAAAAGCGCTGGGCTGCGGAGGGCACCTGAAAGAGTTAAGGCGTCTTGAAAGCAGTGGTTTTCGGATAGACGAAGCCGTTTCGCTAAAGGAGCTTGAAAATTGTGTTAAAGAGGGAAGATTGGAGAACTTGATAATCGGCATGGCCGATGCGCTGCGGAAGATGCCGTCTTATATTGCAGACCGAGGTTTGGTTGGAAAAATCATTAACGGCAAAAGGCTGAACAGTGAGGATTTTCATTCCGGAAGAATGCCCGAAAGCAAAGGCTATCTCAAGGTTGTTGATGAAAAAAACCGTCTGTATGCAGTGTTGGATGTAAACCCGAAGTCCGGACAATACAGGTACTGCCGGGTGTTTCCACAGTGAATATCATTGCATGTTTAAAGATCCTGCGCAGCTCCCGTTGAGCGGGATCTTAGGCTTGGCTTTGACAAGCCTTGAAGGGCAGTGTACTCGCTGTTTCGGTTCAACAACAGGGTTCACTTAAAATTGCTGCTTCGGCAGCGTGAGGCTTGCTAAAAAACATTTTCAATGAGATATTGTGAATATTTTAACACTATTTATGAATTTTTATGATTAGAGATCGTTATCAAAGGTCAGCTGAATTCGCTAACAGGGCTAAGTGGAAGTGGGTGGAGACAGCGAATCTTTCCCATGTCTCTTTTCCACGGGAGAAAATTCAATGGTTAATTTCGGTTACAGGAGGCTAAAAGAAAGTGGTTCTATCTGCAGAGCAAAAAAAAGAACTTATCGATCGATTTAAGTTGCACGAGCACGATACTGGATCTCCTGAGGTTCAAATAGGGCTTTTGACCCATCGGATTCAGTATCTTACCGAACATCTGAAAGAACACAAAAAGGATCATCATTCCAGAAGGGGCCTTTTGATGCTGGTAGGCAGGCGACGCAGGCTTTTGAACTATGTAAAGAGCAAAGATGTCAAACGATATCGAAATATTATAGATGCTCTCGGATTAAGAAGATAGTCTTTTGAAGTTCTGTTACCGGAGATTAGATATTTTATGCCGTGCCATATACCAGGTATCTGGATTTGGTGATGAGGTTTATTTATAATGAATATTTTGTTTCGAGGAGAGGATCGTGGAATTATCGTTTAAAGCAGAAATAGGGGGCAAACCCCTGAAAATTCATGCAGGGAAGGTTGCCAGGCAGGCTTCCGGCTCAGTACTTGTCCAGTATGCAGATACCGTAGTGCTTGTTGCAGTGGTTTCTGCGCTGGAACCCAAGGCGGATATTGACTTCTTGCCTTTATCGGTGGAATATCAGGAAAAGATTTATGCTGCAGGCCGGATTCCCGGTAATTATTTCAGGCGTGAAATCGGCCGGCCAAGCGAAAAGGAAACCCTGACAGCCCGTTTGATCGATCGTCCCATTCGTCCGTTGTTTCCCAAAGGCTATTGTTACGAAACCCAGGTGATTGCCACCGTGCTGTCAATGGATCATGAAAACGATCCGGATATTCTTGCCATGATCGGTGCTTCGGCGGCTCTTGAAATGTCCGATATACCCTTTGAAGGCCCCATCGCCGGCGTTCGTGTAGGGCGCATCGATGGGAAACTCAAGATCAACCCTACCATACAGGACTGCGCGGAATCCGATCTCAATATCATTGTTGCCGGCACGAAAACAGGGGTTGTGATGGTTGAAGGCGGTGGAAAAATGGTAAATGAGGCCGATATGCTGGAGGCCATATTTTTCGGACACGAGGCCATGCAACCGCTGATAGATATCCAGAGCAAGCTTAAGGAAGTGCTTGGGCTTGCAAAGCGTCCCTTTACACCGCCGGAAAAGGAAGAATCGCTTGTGCAGAAAATTCATTCCCAGGCAACCACGAAGATGCGCGAAGCGATTCTCATTCCCACCAAAAAGGAGCGCGGTAACGCCATTCGGAAGCTTAAATCGGAAATATTAGAATCACTAGGTGAAGAATATACTGATAGGAAATTCGAGGTTTATGACATACTGGACGATCTTCAGAAAAAAATTTGCCGAGATATTATTCTTAATGAGGGTCGGCGAATCGACGGCCGAAAATTCGATGAAATTCGACCGATTACCTGTGAGGTCGGCATACTTCCAAGGCCCCATGGAAGCGCCCTGTTCACCAGGGGAGAGACGCAGGTTCTGGGTGTATTGACCCTTGGTTCGGGTCCCGATGAGCAGCGTGTTGAAACACTGCTGGGGGAGGAGTTCAGACCCTTTATGCTTCATTACAACTTTCCTCCTTATTCTGTCGGCGAAGTCAGACGCCTGGGTGGTCCAAGCCGCAGAGACATCGGTCATGGAGGGCTTTCCACCCGTGCCCTTGAGCCAGTGCTACCAAACAAGGAGGACTTTGACTATACCATACGGATCGTTTCGGAAGTCCTTGAATCCAATGGTTCTTCATCCATGGCGACGGTTTGTGCCGGAACCCTGGCATTGATGGACGGGGGTGTTCCCATTACGGCACCGGTTTCCGGTATCGCCATGGGGCTGATAAAAGAAGATGACCGGGTTGTCATTTTGTCCGATATTCTGGGTGATGAGGACCATACAGGTGATATGGATTTTAAGATCGCCGGTACAAGAGATGGTATCACCGCTGTGCAGATGGACATAAAAATAAGCGAACTGTCCCGGGACATTTTGCAAAAAGCGCTTGAACAGGCCCGTGTGGGAAGAATATTTATTCTTGACAAGATGCTGGAAACCTTAAAGGAGCCCAGGAGGGAAATTTCTCTTTACGCCCCGAAGATCATTACCATCGAGATTAATCCAGAAAAAATCAGGGAAGTCATCGGCCCCGGAGGCAAAGTGATTCGCAGCATTCAAAGTGAGACCAACACGCGAATCGAAATCGAGGATTCTGGTCTTGTAAAAATTTTTGCCACCTCCGGGGAGGAGGCGGACATGGCAACTAAAATGATTCATGAGATCGTAAAAGAGCCGGAAGTGGGTTCCATCTATGAAGGAGTTGTCCAGAAGGTGACCGATTTCGGTGCTTTTGTTGAGATATTTCCGGGAACAGACGGACTGGTTCACATCTCACAGCTCGCCCCCCATCGAATTCGCAGGGTTTCCGATATCGTGAAAGAAGGAGATCACATAAAGGTTAAGGTGCTTGAAATCACAAAGGACGGCAAAATCCGTCTCAGCCACAAGGCTGTTCTTGATAAGAGCAATGAATGATGGAAACCGAGAATACTGTCAGAAAAACCACTCTCGCCAACGGTGTTCGCATTTTGACAAAGAAGATGCCACATGTACGATCCGTTTCTATGGGTGTTTGGGTCAGCGTCGGCGCCAGGGATGAGTCCCCCGAAGAAAGCGGGTTGTCTCATTTTATCGAACACATGATTTTCAAAGGCACCAAGAAACGCACCGGTTTCCAGATCGCCAAAGAGTTCGATGCCATCGGCGGCCAGACCAATGCATACACATCCATGGAGCATACCTGTTATCATGCGCGGGTATTGGACTCGCATCTGGCGATCATGACGGATATCATGTCCGATATCTTCTTGAACTCTCAGTTTCACGAAAGAGATGTCCAGACAGAGCGTCCGGTGATTCTTCAGGAGATCGGCATGGTGGAGGACAGCCCGGATGATTATATCCATATTTTGGCTGGAAAAGGATTCTGGGGTGACCACCCTCTGGGTCGATCCATCTTAGGTACCCGGGAAAACGTGATCGGGTTTAGTGCCGAAAGAATAAAGGATTTTTTTTTGCGATACTATCTGCCGGATCGAATAGTGATATCAGCAGCAGGCAACCTCGATCACGATCACCTTGTAGATCTTATCGGCGATGCGTTTCAATCGGTTCAACCCCGGGATGGCCTATCAGAGCGGGAGGCTCCCCGGTGTAGCTTCAGGGTTTGCCTGCACTATCGTGATCTGGAACAGCTCCATATTTGCCTGGGAACTCAGGGGCTTTCAATCACCGATCCTCGCCGCTACACGTTTTCCGTCATGAATACCATTATCGGCGGCAACATGAGTTCTCGACTGTTTCAGGAGATTCGAGAAAAAAGGGGGCTTGCCTATGCGGTGTACTCCTATATCAACTCTCTTATCGATACGGGCATGTTCGGCATCTATGCCGGGGTTGCACCCAAAAAGGCAAAAGAGAGCATCGAGGTCATCGTAAGTGAGTTGCGAAAACTTAAAACCACCCCTGTAGATCCATCCGAACTGAGAGGCGCCAAAGAATTTCTAAAAGGAAACCTTCTAATGGCTTCAGAGAGCGTGGATAATCAGATGGTACGGCTGGCTCAAAATGAAATTCACTTCGGCAGGTACGTGCCGCTGCATGAGGTCCTGGGCCACATTGAATCTGTGACTCAGGAAAATATTCTTGAGTTGGCGCAAACGCTGTTTCAAAACAACCATCTCGTGTTGACCATGCTGGGTCCTGCAAAGGATAAAGGAGCATACGAAAGCATTTTAAACGTTTGAATGGCAAGCGACACACCGATCATCAAATTTTTTCGATTAAGGCCAAACACTGATGAGGACATTCCTCTTCCCCGTTACATGACACCGCAAGCAGCGGGTATGGACATTTTTGCGGCTTGTGGAAAAGAGGTTACTCTGGAACCCGGGTCCATTTGTCTTATCCCCACAGGATTTGCCATGGCACTGCCGGAGGGGTTCGAGGCGCAGATTCGGCCTCGTAGCGGATTGGCCGTAAAGCATGGTATCGGGCTTGTTAATTCGCCGGGTACCATCGATGCTGATTATCGGGGCGAGGTGATGATCGCCCTTGTCAATTTCGGCAAACAACCCTATACGGTAAGAAGAGGGGATCGGATAGCCCAGATGATTATCAATCGAATTTATAGGGCGGGGATCGATATTGTCGACAGGCTGGATGAGACCGGGCGTGGACACGGTGGTTTCGGACATACAGGCGTATGAAAGGCAAGGGCAATGGGCATGACCCCCGCTGCAGGCAATCGACGATTCCGGCTGGCTGTCTGTGTGCTGGCAAGCGGAAGCAAAGGTAATGCAATCTATGTTTCAGACGGACAGACCGCTATCTTAATAGATGCCGGTCTGTCGGGTAACGAGATTGTACGGCGAATGAAATTAAAAGGTCTTAGCGCAGAGAACCTTGATGCAGTTCTTGTTACCCATGAGCACTCAGATCATATCCAGGGAGTCGGGGTGCTTTCCAGAAAATTTGCATTGCCGGTATACATGTCTCAAAAAGCCGGAAATGCCATCGGCTCTCAGATCGGACGGATTAAGGATCCGATTTTCTTTAACAGCGGTGAGAGCTTTTTGCTTAAAACACTGACCATCCATCCCTTTTCCATATCCCACGATGCCGAAGATCCCGCAGGATTTACGATCAAGCAAAACGGGGTAAAAATCGGCATTGCAACGGACCTGGGAATTGCAACGTCCATGGTGAAATATCATCTCAAAGATTGCGCATTGCTTATTGTTGAAGCAAATCATGATGCAACGATGCTGATGGAAGGTCCTTATCCATGGTTCATAAAGCAGCGGATCAAGGGTCGCACCGGACACCTTTCCAATGCGGACTTAAGAAGCCTTCTTGAAGAAGTCAGCCACGATCGGTTAACACACGTCATATTGGCGCATTTAAGCGAAATCAACAACACCCCGCAGATGGCCATGGAAACTGTAAAATCGGCTCTGAGCAGGAACAACACTCGTATGATCATTGCACAGCAGGATCGGTGCAGTGACATCATACATCTTTAAGGGATTTCCATGGACTATTGATTAACGGTATCAAGTTAAGAGCTTCGCCCCAATTGGAATGGTGGAGTGATGGAATGGTGGAACGATGGGTTTGAAGGAATTCTGTCTATTTAAAATTATTCTCTTCAACTTTTGTTATCCAATATTTTTATCCCGTGAAATCTTTTTTCACAATATTTCACTGGGGCCATAGTTCCAACATTCCCTGTCTGCGTGCGGCCATGCACAGGCAGGCACACAGAACCTTAAATTTATACCCACTTGCGCTGGAATTAACGGATGAACGCCGTTGCCATTATAATTCTCATAACGGTTTTTGCCGATTATATTTTACATCTTGCAGCTGATTACCTTAACCTTAGAAGCCTGAAAACAGATCTGCCAGGGGCCTTCCGCGGATTATACGATCCTGATCAGTACAGGAAATCTCAACAGTACCTGCTGGTAAATACCAGATTCGGCTGGGTTACCGGTTCGTTCAATTTGATAGTACTGCTTGGTTTCTGGTTTTTGAAAGGGTTTCCGGCTCTTGATCACTGGGTGCGCTCTTTAGGGCTGGGACCGATTCTAACAGGGCTTGTTTATACCGGCGCTTTGATGCTGCTCAGGGCGATTCTATCGATTCCTTTTCGTATTTACGATACCTTTGTCATCGAGGAACGTTTCGGGTTCAACAAGATGACGCCTCAGACCTTTCTGCTGGATCTGCTCAAGGTGTTTTGCCTTTCCGTGTTGCTGGGGGGGCCGCTTTTAGCAGGAGTGCTGGCATTTTTTCAATATGCCGGTTCAAACGCATGGTGGTATTGCTGGATTGCGGTTTCCTTATTTATTCTGGGTATTCAATTCATCGCTCCCACCTGGATTATGCCTCTGTTTAATAAATTTACCCCGCTTGAAGAAGGAGAGCTGAAAGCAGCTATTCTGTCCTATGCGCGATCCATCCAATTTTCATTGGAAAATGTTTTTGTCATGGACGGCTCCAAACGTTCCGGTAAATCAAACGCTTTTTTTACCGGTTTCGGCCGGCATAAAAGGATCGTTTTGTTTGATACCCTAATCGGAAAACATGCCATAGCAGAGCTGGTGGCGGTTTTGGCCCATGAGATGGGGCATTACAAAAAAAAGCATGTGTTGCTGGCAACCCTCATGGGGATTGCCCAGGTGGGGGTTATGTTTTTCTTGTTGTCATTTTTCATTTCATATCAGGGATTGTTTGACGCCTTTTACATGGATAATCAATCGGTTTATGCGGGGCTCATTTTTTTTGGCATGCTGTATACGCCGCTTGAATTTTTCATTGGATTGTTTACGCGGATGTTGTCCCGAAAAAACGAGTACACCGCCGATCGATTTGCGGTTGAGACGACCGGCAATCCTTCGGCCATGATTGATGCCCTAAAGAAACTGTCCATTCATAATCTATCAAATTTAACCCCTCATCCTTTTTATGTATTGCTGAATTATTCTCACCCGCCGATTCTCAAACGCATTCAGGCCATAGAAGACCTTCAAAATGCCACTGGCACACGACAGCTTGCTTAACTGATCTTCTTGTCCAGGACGTAAACCAGGTAACCAAGGGGAAGAAAAAGCATTGTCGTAAAATAGGAGTCGGATTCCTCACACAGCCTGGCCGGAGGAATGCGGGTGTGAAGAGAGAATGCAATAAAATTCAGTCTGTGTTTCATTCGGGGCAGCCACCTATAAGGCTGCATCAGGGCTTCCCTGTAATACAGCCGCGCTCCCCTCGGATTTTGAATCCGTATCTTTCTGGACCTGGCATCAAGCCCCCGTGAGGATTTGTAATATATGCGCAATGCCTCGTTCACATATCGAATCTGATAATCGTTACCGATTCGGTTCCACACAACGCCTTCGGGGATAAACCTTTCCCCTTCAAACTCAGGATAAGGATAGCGTCGCAGCACATCGGTTCGGTAAAGACCCCATTTTTCTCCGCGAATATGGAATTTGGCATTCATCTCAGCTGGGCGCAGGTCCATACAATCCCGGGGGAACCGATTGCCGATAAGCTTACCGCAACTATCCAAACAGTGTACTATTATCCCGGAGAATTCCTCTCTTTTTTCTTCTGAAATGGCCTTCCAGTGAGTCTTGAACTTTTCAAGCGTCTGTGGCAGGCAGGCATCATCGGAATCAAGACATAAGAATAGATATCCTTTGGCTTTAAGGACGGCTTTGTTAAAGGCGCGGTGTTTGCCGCCATTTTGTTGATAGTAGTATCGGATGGGAAAAGGTGCCTGGTGTTTCCAAAAATCCACCAACTGCCGCGTGCCGTCTATCGAACCATCGTCCACCACAAGCCACTCGAAATCGGTGCATGTCTGACGGACAAGGCTCTCATATACTCGGTGAAGCGTGTGCTTTCTGTTGTAGGTGGGTGTAAATACGGTAAACATCGGTCTGCGTGTCATCCGGTTGCGGGACATTTTTTCAACCAGCTAAATTGATACTTTTTTTTGAGCCCGTCGTTTCAACCTGAAAACCGTATAGCCGATAACGGCGAACTTCACTTTGTTGATCCAAAAAACGATACGGTCTTTCATGGACCGAACCTTTCTTCCAGAAGGATCAAAGGATAAACCTGCGGTTTTGAAAAGCGATGCCGCATTGTGTTGCCAGCATCCCTTTTCAACCACATGAACGTAGTTAATCGGGCGATGTTCTATAACTGCGTAGTGTTTTATACCAGGAAGGTATGTATTTTCAAAATCCCAAATGTTTTGGGCTGCTTTGAGCATAAGACTCAGATGGTTTCTTTCCCACAGCGCCACCTGAAGGGAAGAGCAGTAAGGTGCGTGTTTTCCTATCGCTTCAATTGTTTCCGGGCGATAAAGATAATATATCTTTTTTCCCAGCTGAGAAAGTATGGCACGGGACTGGGGGATTAGCCTCAAATAAGCGAGCCGGTTCTGGATCGCCCGCTCCACCAGAGAAACGAGGCTCTGGGTGTCGACCCTGGAGAGAATAAGAAAGTCGTCAAGAAAAAGAAGAATATAGCGTATCTGTTGAGGTAGCCGGCAGATTTGCCCGTATAGCTCTTTCGGCCATCGGCTTTCCGGGCTGAGGACGGATCGAAATCCGGCCGGTAAGTCTTGCAATGAACTGTTGAGCCCCACATACCTTAGAAAAGGACAATCCGGCCAGTTTTTTTCAAAGCTGCGCGAGACCTGAAGAAAAATATCCCTCGTGTTGTCGCTGCTTGACACAAAAACACAGACGGTTTTCAAGATTTCCGCCTCTGTTGTCTCCTGCATCCATTGCATTGTTTAATACCGATTGGATCTCCTTTGTCAGTATGAACCCTTGGGTTCATTTGTATAATTTTTTTACGTATTGTAATATTGTAAATCTGAATTCCCGAATAGTTAAGATGCTTGCTGTCTCGGCTAAAAGAAAAACCGTACCAAGCATAATGCACTTTTCAATAATCCCCTTTGGATAAGGAAACAGCATATAGGCCAGTACAGCCACAGTGCCCGCTGCTGCAAGGGGGGTGGCTATATCAAAAACGAAGTTGCGAATCCGCATCTGATAAAGCAGCCTTCTGTGCGCCAAATAAGCAACTGCAGTAAAACAGAACAGGTTGTAGAGCATCCAGGCAATGGGAACCCCAAGCACACCCATCGATACGGAAAGCTGCCACATGGCCAATGGAAGAATAAGCAGCCACATTAAATTTGAATAAATGATAAGGCTTGTCCAGCCAGAGGCCAGTTGCAGGTTCATGGGCAGGTTGAAAAGTGAGTTGAGGATCACCGAAATCACAATAATCCTGAACACACCGGAAAGCACCTTTACCTGTTTTGCTTCCGGAAGCCAGATGGATAGAATCTCTTCAGAGAATGTCAGAAATATGATGCCGCAGGGAAGCAAAAGGGCGGAAAGCACCTTGCCTGATTTTCGATAAAGCTCAAGCAGCTCTTTTTTTGCATTCTGGCTGAAAAGTTGTGCGTACCGAGGAAACAGGGCTGTAATAACCGGATATGTCAGAAAATAAAGCGCTCCTGCCAGAGTTGAAACGGCACTGTAATATCCGAATGTTTCAAGCGAAAACACCTTGCTCACAAAAAGCTTATCGGCCTGGGAAAGTGCCACATTAGTGGCCCCGATAAGGCTTACGGCCGATGCAAACCGCCAGATTTTTTTAACCTGCTCTATCTTAAAGCCAGCTCTGTATGAAGATATGACAAGTTTTTTCCAAAAAAGATATCCGGTAACGGCTGTTTGCAATACCTCGATGATCAAACACCAAACAAAGAACACGATTACTTCTGATGATATAAAATATAATGCAAATACTGCTCCCGCATGTTTCAAGGTGACCATGGCGACCATAATCCCGTTTAACAGCACATGTTTCTGCAAGCCCATGAGCGCGCCGCTGTAAAGCGAAAAAGGCATCCGGGCTGCAATCAGCCACCCCATGATCACTATGGCCCGTTTGATTTCTTTTATAAAGAGCTGCCGGGGATGAAACCATCTGACGGCAAGGGCTTCGGCGTTTATGAAGATAAGGGTTCCTGCAACAAGTGCGATGGCAAAATAGATGACTTCCAGGGTTCTCATCAGATCCGCCCTGTCTTTCATCCATCGGGGATGGTTCTTTGCGGATAACCGGGCAATTTCTTTTGTGGCGGTTGTGGCAAGCCCCATTTCCAGCAAAGAGACCATCATCTGAAGGCTTACAGAAAATCCCACCAGCCCGTAAGATTCCGCACCCAGGAGTCTAATATAAACCGGGATAAAGACAAGGGACAGCAACGCGTTCCATGATCGCCCCACGAAATTGGAGATTGCATTGCGACGAATGATTCGCGTTGATTTCGAATTATTCTGCTTGACTGTTCCTGTCATTAACATCGTATATAGGATTGTCGACAGCCTTTTGCAAGCAAGGTTTCAAGGTGTTGGCAGCTCCCGGTGAAATTTGTGTCATTGGCGAATGGCCCCAAACGGCCTGCAGGTTTCCAAGAGCTGCGATTAGGAGGGTCGAGATCCTCATTTATGGTCATAGAGAATTGCTGGCCGAAAAGGGGCATGCCAGGCCGTTTATCACAAAACGGAAAAGGTTCAAAGGAAAAGAGATTTTGTTCTTGGCCGACTCTGTGTAAACGAACAGGATATTTTAATTCACCAAGAATCGTTGAGGCTTGCCGTTTAAGTTTGATATGTTTACGGGTATGTTTTATCCTTTCAGATCAACAATGGTTTTCAGCACCTCGTCCTGAGTTTGAACTGCCTTTAGATTAGCTTCGTAATGTCTCTGGGTGACGATCGTTTGAGGAATTTCTTCTACCAGATCAACATTGGACAGCTCTTTTTCAACTATTTTTTCTCCCTCAATCTCAGTTACAATAGGCCCGGGTGTGTCTATCTTTTCGATTTGCACCGTAACTTGCTTCTGTTGCCCTTCCTGAAGCACCGCCCTTTTCTTTTTGAAACCTTTGGATTGGAGGTTTGCGACGTTATCGGCAGCAACCGCCACCTTTTTTCCCAATGCTTTAAGCGCGGAAATAGAGCCGTTAATGGATGAAATCATGGATCGTTCCTCCTGAGCTGTTTTACAGGCCACCCCGGGGTATATTCTTTCAAAAGCTTTTTGGATCGCGAAATGAGTCAGCAGCAAAGTCCATATCTGAAAGGAATATGAGCGCCTCGGGCAACCCTGCTGCCTTATCGCTTTTCATGAGATTTAGGCCAGTGGCTTTGCGTCCCTCACTTTCGGGCAGTTTGCCTTTTTCCAACTATACATATAATCGGTATTTTTGCCGGTAACTTAAACAGCAAGCAGTCCAAGAGTTTTATTTTCAAGGATTCAAGGGGGCAAGGGCTCAAGGGTTCAAGTGAAATATATTGGAAAATAACCCTGTATCTTGAAGCTTGTAGAGCTTTACCACCACTTGGCTCGTGTCCCGGCTTTGATCGAGAATTTCCGGCTGCAGGATTAGTGTACAGTTGATTAAATTTTTAAAGTTTCCTATTAATAAGATGAATCGTTATGAAACGAAACAGTGCGTGGTTGCGCTTTTTATTAATTTTGGTCCTTCACAGTTTTCCGTGGGTGTATCTATATATTGTGGTCGATTTTGCTCCTGTATTGTATTATTGCATTGGCTAATTTTTTCAAAGGAGGATGCCAATGCGAGATA
>JAFDFZ010000050.1 GCA_019309565.1 Deltaproteobacteria bacterium | reverse complement strand
TTCAGGATACTGTTTTCTAAATGGATTCTACCGGTTCCATTGCTTTTTCCACAAACCGGATAAAATTTGTGCCCAGAATACCCCGGATGTCTTTTTCAGAATACCCCCGTGCCATAAGCCCTACGGTAAGGTTGGGAAGCCGGGCGGCATTTTCCAGGCCCTTTGCAAAGGAAGTAATGGATGCCCCCCTGGCAAGATAACCCCCGGGATCCATACAGTCCATAACCATACGTACAGCATAATCCACCCAATCCGGTCCCAGCGCGATATGTTCCACGCCGATTAAATCGGCAATGTGATCAATATGGTCAATAACTTCGTTCACCGTAGCCGTCTGTTTGTGCACATACGGCGCACAGAAACACATGCCCACCAGACCGTTGTTTTTAGCAAGCGCCGTAAGCTGATCGTCGTATAGATTGCGTGGGTGATCACACAGTGCCCGAGCATTGGAATGGGAAGCAATGATAGGTCTTTTGCTCAACTTGATGGTATCCCAAAAGCCGGCTTCTCCCATGTGAGAGACATCTATAATCATCCCAATCCGATTCATCTCATTTACCAGATCGCGACCGAATTTGGACAGACCAGAGTCGGAAGGCTCCCCAGAGCCGTCAGCGACCATATTTCTCTGATGCCAGGTAAGGGTCATCATTCTGACACCCAGTCGGTAATAATTTCTTAAAAGGCCAAGCTCTGTTTCCACTGCCTGAGCGCCCTCGATGCCCAGCATAATCGCCACTTTGCCCGCTTTCTTGGCATCCATGATCTGCTGGGTGGAAGTGACGAGTGTCAACGAATCTGAGCTTTCAGCCACATCCATGTAAGCACAATCGATGAGCTGCAAGGCGGCAACCGGCGGGCTCATGTAAAATGGATAAGGCTGATAACCAAAATGGGCAACCGTGGATAGGAGCACACAATCGATACCACCCTGTTTTAGCTTGGGCAGGTGGTGTGTCTCGATGACTTTGTTTTCAAGACGCCCCCGCCGCGTGATGACATCCATTTGAATATCACAGTGTTGGTCTACGACAAGTGCGTCAAAATGTAGCTCCAGCGCTTTTCTCTTAACTTTTTGATCGATCTTGAACATATATCCGTAATCGTAATCGTTTACAGACATTATGGACACCTCGCTTAACCTTCAGACAACAGGGGTGATCTGCCGGCTTTACCAGCCCATGGCATAAGACTCCCTTCTGGGATCGGCACCTGCGGATAAAACACCTTGCATCCGATCAAAGACAATCGTACATACCCCCCCTGCCTTCCATGCCCACTGCGGCCAGAGGCCTACATTGTGCCCTTTGGCCTTTAGCTGCTGTATAATTGAACCGTTCACGCGATTTTCCACCTTCAACAAACCCGGCCGGTATGCATGGGGGGCGAATGAGCTTGGGAAACTAAAGGTGGCAAACCTGGGAGCTTCAACGGCCTCCTGGGGGTCCATGCCGAAAACTATCATATTTAAAATAACCTGCAGAACGGCCTGGCATTGCACGTCACCTCCGGGGGTTCCCACAACCATGCACGGACGATCATCTTTGAAGAGCATACAGGGATTGGGCGTCAACCTTGGTCTTTTACCGGGCTCAATGCAGGAGGGATGATTCTTATCGACACGCGATTGAACGCCTCTTGATGAAACAGCTAAACCCGTAGGCGGGATTATCGGCGTGTTGGTGGGAATGTCGCTTGGAACAGCCGAAAAAACGTTTCCGTGTCGATCAACCACTGCCACGTAACTGGTATCCACATGATCATATTTGCCAGCTTGAGTGCTCGAACCGGCTTGATTGTTTGGGATACTTGCAGAGCCGCCTGCCAGCAAACCTTGATAATGCCATGGGTCGCCAGCCTGTGGCATTTCGGGCATCGCACGCTCAGGGTCGATCTCCCTTACCCGCCTGCTGGCATAATCTTTGGATAAGAGACCCTTTAATGGTACGTCTACGAACTCGGGATCACCAATATACTTCTCCCGGTCTGAGAAAACCAGCTTGAGTGCTTCAGTAATGAAATGAATGTATCCGGTTGAATTGTGACCGATGGTTTTCAGATCAAAACATTCAACGAAATTTAAAGCCTGTAAAAGCGCGGGCCCCTGAGACCATGGCCCGCAGCCGTAAACCTCGTAGTCCTTAAAGGTTATTTTCGGCGGTATTTCCAGCTTTACATGATAATCCGCGAAGTCTTCCAGGGTCAGAAGCCCCCCGTGTTTTTGGTGATAGTCTGAAATGATCTTCGCTATGCTGCCGTGATAGAACTCATCCCGGGCCGCTTTAAGAGCTTTTTCTCTTCCTTCAAACCTGGCTTTTTGTTCGGCCCGAACCATCTGTTTCAATGTCCAGGCCAGGTCTTTTTGATAAAAAACCTCGCCGGGTTCGGGAGGACGACCGTTTGGCAGGAAAACCGCAGCGGTTGTTTGCCACTGTCGATAGTCCTCGACCGCACTCTTTATATGGCCAGACATGAAACGATGCATAGGAAATCCGTTTTCTGCCAGGTGAATGGCATCCCGGGTAACATCTGTAAAGGTCATGGTCCCATATTTTTTAAGAGCCTGAATCCACGCATCCGGAGCAGCGGGAACCACTGCGGTGAGGATACCGGGGGGAATTTGCCCTCCGTGATGTTGTAAAAAAAAGTCGACCGATGCTTTCCTGGGCCAGCGTCCCAGGCCATCGATGGTTACCAGCTCCCCGCTGCTGGCCTCGTACAGCATTATCGGTGCAACGCCTGCGAAATTAACCATGTCGCTGTGTACCACCGACATGCAGATTCCTGCAGCCACCCCTGCGTCCACTGCATTGCCTCCTTGCTGCAAGATTCTCATGGCAGCCTGGGTTGCCAGAGGGTGACCGGTTACAACCATGCATGAAGTTCCCTGAATCACAGGGCGCATGGAATTTCTAGCCTGTTCAAAAATAAATGGTACGCTATCATTTACCATGGCCGGAACTTTCTTTTGGTATATCGCATCGATTTTTCTAGCTATTTATTATGAGATCAATTCAGCGGTTTTTGCCTTGGCCTCACGCCGTATTCCCCATACCACTGCAAGAATCGAAGCCACGACAAGACCGGTTGATATCGGCCGGGTTAAAAACATCAATGCGATGTTTTCTGGAAGCATCAGCGCTGCGCGCAAATTCTGCTCCATAATGGGGCCCAGGATCAGACACATGGCAATTGCAAGCACTGGAAACCCGCCCTTCTGACAAACATAGCCTATGAAACCGAATATGATAGAAATCCAAAAATAATAAATGTGCCCGTAACCGATGGATGCACCGGTAATGGCAAGCACACCCACAGCTGGCATAAGATATTTCCGCTTGATCAGTGAAATTCTTGCGATGGTCGTCGATAACATCAACCCGATGGGCAGTATCATCAGGTTACACATGATCATGGTGCCGAAAATTACGTAGACAAGGATCGTATCCTCTTTGAAAAGTGTCGGCCCCGGAATAAGGCCATGAATGATCATGGCTCCCAGCAGCATAAGTGTGTTTGTATCTCCAGGAATACCCAGCGTTAAAAGCGGTACAAGCGCACCGCCTGTAACCGCATTGTTCGCCGCCTCACTGGCACAAACCCCTTCTACCGCTCCTTTGCCAAACAGCTCCGGTGTCTTGGAATTCCTTTTAGCTTCACCGTAGGCCATAAAGGAAGCAACAAGCGCTCCGGTGCCCGGCAGGGTACCGATAAAGCTTCCGATAACACTGGATTTCAGTATTATCTTCCAAAGCTTTGGCAGTACCCTGTAGGCGAGAAGCAATCCTGAAACATCTTTTTTCAATTGAGCCACCACCTCCGCCTGTTCGGCCATACGAAACGCTTCCGATACACAGAACAAACCTATGATGGCGGGCACTGCCGGAATACCAATAAGTATTTCGGCAATCCCAAATGTAAAACGAGGATATTGCGCTACAGGATCGACTCCGATGGTTGAAAGCAGCAGGCCGAAAAGGGTGGCGATCAGCCCTTTAATCACGGATCTGCTGGAAAGCGAAAGAACCACGGCGGTGGCAAACAGGCCCAAAGAGAAATATTCCAGAGGTCCAAACATGATGGCTACTTTCGCCAATTGCAGGGAAAGAAAAATAAGAACCACACAGGACAGAAGACCTCCAAGAGTTGAAGACATCGTGGCAACCCCAAGCGCCTTGCCGCCCTCGCCCTTCATGGTCATGGGGTAGCCCTCAATCGCGGTGACAGCAGCGGTAGGGGTACCGGGTACATTCATCAAAATGGCAGTGATGGATCCACCGTAAATTGCCCCGCAGTATATGCCCAGCAACAGCACGAAAGCCGAAAATTTGGACACACCGAATGTAAGCGGAACCAGAAGTCCGATGGCCATGGTGGATGTTAATCCCGGTGCCGCCCCTACGACTACTCCGGCCAGCACAGAGCCACAAAGAAGTGCAAATAGCTTCGGGCTAAAGATGATCTGAAACGCGTCGAAAAAAATTTCCATCGTTCTTTTCGATTTTTTCGGTTCACTCGAAGAAAACGTCCATAAGATAGCCTATCCAGATTCCCTCTGGCACATAGGCCTCTAACGCTCGCACATAAAACAAGTAAAGACCGAAGGCCACTAAAGTTGCCAGGATAAAACAAGCCAAAATGTTGGTTCGAAAGATTCTGACAAGAATGCCGGTATAAAGAAGAGTTGCTAAAACGAATCCTATCCTGACGATAAACCAGGGATAAACGATACTGATGACAAAGACATAACTCATCCGACGAATCACATCCGACGGTTCATCATCTGCACCTTTCCGCCAGGCCCGAAGGAATTTCCTTGTAAATTCTATGGGGCTGTATGGCCGGCACTTGCGATCTCTTAGAAGCTTTACGATCAGCCATCCAGAAGCAACCATTATTCCCACAGAAAGAATCCGTGGAAACAGACTGAACCCACCAGGATCGGAAGCAAGCCTGGGAAATGTAAAGCTCTGGATGAAAAAAACTGCCCCCATCAACAAGGCCAATACACTGATAATCCACTCGGCAAACATTGGTTTCTCCAATTCGGTGCCGGCGTAAGCACCGCCGCTGATCCCGACCCGAAGAAAAGATCGCTATTTCTTTCGCTCGTTGATGATTTTTATGGCCCTGGCTGAATTTTTCTGCATGTTTTTGATATGCCGGGTATAGGCCGGTCCGTCAAGGCGGAAAACAGAAAGCCCCACCTTGGCCAGGTCTTTTTCAAACTCCGGAACATCCCAGACCTTCATCGTTGCCTCGGAGATGATCTTCTTGACTTCTTCAGGAAGACCCTTGGGCCCACCAACACCGTATGGGTGTTCGTAGTGCACATCCCATCCCTTCTCCCTCAGCGTCGGCACATCCGGATAATCTGGATGCCGGCGTATGCTCATATAAGCAAGAAATCTTATCTTGCCCTCTTTTACATAGGAGATGTTTGGACGAACCCAGGTAATATTCGCATCCACATGGCCACCAAGCAGGCTTGCGGTCTGGGCAGGTGAACTTTTATGGAAAACCGGTTTGATTCTAAAACCCGCCATCTCCTCCCAAAGTACTAAGGGTTGATGGTAAATTCCCCCGATGTCGGTGATGCCCACCGCAATTTTTTCAGGTCGCTTTTGAGCATCGGCAACAAAATCCTCCACAGTTTTCCATGGAGCATCTGCTCGCACCGCAATGACAGGAGACTGATATGCAAAGCTGGGCAGAATATCAAAATCGTCTATGGCAATGGGCGCCAGTTTCATGATTTCAAACTTGGGCAGATCACCCTGAATGGTCACCAGTGTGTAGCCATCGGGTTTGGCGGTTTTCGCTGCCAGGTAACCTACAGTAGCCGCACCACCGGTGATGTTGTTCACGATAGCTTTTTTCCCGATGAACTTTTCAAATTGCTTGATAAAAATCCGTGTAGCCGTATCTGCTCCTCCGCCGGCGCGCCACATTACAATCCACTTGATGTTCTTTTTGGGATATTTGCTTGCTGCGTTCACAACTCCCCCGGTACCGGCTAGAATCATCAGAAAAAAAGCCACCACCATCAAAAAAACCATGCCATTTTTCGCTCTAATCATAATGTTACCTCCTTTCTGAAATATTGAATCAAGCTTAAGGATTTTGCCCTAATTAAGCTACCGAACAACAGTGGATTTAAATGGGGTTTTATCAAATGAAAATCTATTTTTTTCCTCTTTATGATTAGATGTCCTCTTAGAGACTCAGAGCATTTTTCCGACATCCCATATAGGCGATCAACATGAAGATCAAACCACTAAAACAACATGCATGTCAAGACCCGGGCATGTGGAATTCGAAGATATCTTAAAACTTGCGATTTCCCCCTTGAAATTGATAGAAACCAGATCTTAAAATAAGCAGAAAGGACTGCCAGAATTGAAAGTGGTTAGAAATGGAATATGCACCGATCCTTAAAGCGAATAGGAATTTATTAAGAAAGCTTGTGGTAATTAAGCTTGACTAAAAATCTTCAATGCTTAAAACTAAATTTCCTGAATCCGAAGAATCATCTTTACAGGTTTAAACATGTTTGCGCAAAGATCCTTATGGAGCAAGCCCGCAGCCCTGAAATCAAGCTATGAGGCGGTGATTATCGGAGGTGGAGCTCATGGGCTTGCCGCTGCTTATTTTCTAGCCCGCGATCATGGAATGAACGATATTGTGGTGATCGAAAAGAAGTATATCGGGTTCGGGGGCTCTGGTCGCAATACTGCCATTGTCCGTGCCAATCAGCGAACCCAGGAAAATCTGCCGCTTTACAAGGAGGCTCTGGCTCTTTGGCCGGTGCTGACCCGGGAGCTTGATTTCAACCTTATGTTTTACAACTGCGGCAACCTTAACCTGGCTCACAGCGATGCGGAGTTGAAAGCTTTTCGTTTGAATGTGTCTTCGGCCCAGTTTATGGGAATAGAAAGTCAGATGGTGGACCCCAAGCAGTGCAAGGAGCTGATTCCCGCCCTGGATATATCAGACCGCCCCCGCTATCCCATCTTCGGGGGAATGTATCACCCCCCGGGCGGGATAGTCCGCCACGATGCCCTTATCTGGGGCCTGGCCAAAGGTGCCGACAGCCTGGGTGTTCACATCCATCAGGACACGGCTGTCAGCGGCATCTATGTGAAAGGCGGCAGGGTTGAATCTGTTAAAACCAATAAAGGCACCATTGCCACCGGGCGGGTATTGAATGCAGCCGGCGCTTACTCGGCGGCCATATCTTATCATCTGCTGGGCATTCGCCTGCCCATAAGCGTTTTGACCATTCAAGCCATGGTTACCGAGCCTCTAAAGCCCCTTCTGCACCATGTAGTCTCTTCTGGTGCATATCATTGCTATGCAAACCAAAGCTTGAAAGGGGAAATCGTAACCGGAGCCCATATGGATCCCTGGCCGAACTACACCACTCAAAATTCGGCTTACTACATCAAGCATCAGGCAGAATCGCTTACGGAATTGATGCCATGTTTGAAAGGGGCAAAATTTATGCGCGCCTGGGCCGGGCTTGCGGACATGACCCCGGATATGGCACCGATAATAGATGGAAACGACCCCATCGACGGTTATTACCTGAACTGCGGATGGGGTTACTTCGGGTTTAAATCCGCTGCAATAACCGGCAGGTATATGGCTGAGTTTATGGCCTCCGGCCGGTGCCCGGAAATTTTAAAACCCTTTACATCAAAACGCTTCGTGGAACATCGTTTAATGGGAGAGACCGCAGCGCCTGTGATTTACAGCCCAAACAACTGATTTTTGGTGAAAACAATGACCTTAACTCTGACCTGTCCGATATGCGGCAAAAGAAACGCCTATGAATTCCGATACGGCGGGGAAGAGAAGGGACCGCCTCCCGAACGTAACAACATGGCGCCCGAGGCCTGGTACAGCCGGATTCATGCCAACAACTGTGCGGCCGGCCCGCAGAAAGAATGGTGGAACCATCGGGATGGATGCGGAACCTGGTTTACCCTGCACCGGAATACCCTCACAAATCTTGAGGTGCTTGCGCCTGAATCCGAAGCATCGAAATCCCGCTAACTGGAGGCAGCATCGTGAAAAGGCTAAGCGGATTGCCCACCCTTCGAATCGATCCTGAGAAACAGATTTTCATTCAATACAACGCAAAGACCTATAAAGGGCTCAAAGGAGATACCATTGCATCGTTGCTCTATGCCGATGGTATTCGGATATTCAGCAGGAGCATCAAGTACCATCGGCCCCGAGGGCTTTACAGTCTTAACGGTGAATCTGCCAACACCCTGATGGAAGTAGACGGCATCCCCAATGTGCCGGCGGAAAATACCCTGGCTCGCAGTGGAATGATGGTTCAGGCTCAAAATGTGCCGGGAAACCACCCTGAACGAGACCCGATGAGAATTTTGGACAAGTTGCACTGGGCTATGCCGGCGGGCTTCTACTACAGGCGGTTTCATAAGCCTGCGGCTTTATGGCCGTTTTTTGCCAACTGGATCAGAAGGGCAGCGGGCATCGGCAGGCTTAAGAGTGACTTTGAGATGAAAGGCCGGTACGATGAGATATACCTTAAAGCCGATGTCTGTGTGATCGGGGGCGGCCCGGCAGGAATGTCGGCCGCTGTTGCGTCGGCAAAAACGGGATTGCGGGTCGTTTTACTGGAAAACCGACCCTGGCTCGGTGGGGATTTTGAGTATCGATATGCTTCTTACGGCCCGGGGGGCCGCCTTTATGAACGGGCAAGGGATTTGAGCGAAAAAGTCGAGCAGACAGCCAACATCCGCGTATTTACCCATACGGCTGTCATCGGTGCATACAGCGACAATCTCATCACGGCATTTCAACGAGGCGCCGAATCGGATGCCTTCAGCGAAAGATACGTCGAAATCAGGTCTGAAAGTGTGGTGGTTGCCACCGGCTGCATCGAGCGGCCGCTTTTGTTTGAAAACAACGAGCTGCCAGGGGTGATGCAGGCAGGCTGTGCACATCGTCTTGCCAGAACATGGGGGCTGCTGCCCGGGGAATCCGCCGTATTCAGTATCGGCCATGATATGGGGCTTGAGGCAGCCGTCGATCTGAGTGATTTGGGTTTGAAAATTGTCTGTGTTGCCGATACCCGAAAAGAAGGCCACAGCGAGGTGTTGCTGTCTGAGCTTAAGAAACGAAACATACATGTCTTGAAGGGATGGACCGCGGTTAAGGCTCATGGCAGAAAAACATTAAACGGTGTTACCCTAACATCCATTGACGGCACAGGTTCCGGCAGCTATGAATGCGATACATTGGTGGCATCTGCCGGGTTGACACCGCTTACAGGTATTGTGAGCCTGCTTCAGGTAGAGTCTAAGTTCGACGCCCATACCGGTTTCTTTCTACCCCACAACCTTCCGCCGAAAATGCATCTGGCTGGCAGAATACAGGGGCTATGCGATCCGCTTTCCATTGAAACATCGGGATACCTGGCGGGGCTGCGTGCTGCAGCCGATTGTGGTCAACAATGTGAGACCGCAATCCGTGAAGCGGAACAAAGCCTCGCTTCACGGCCCGGCACTGTTCGTGGTGCTGATCTGGTTGCAGGGCCGGTGCCCGGGAAAAAGACCTTCATCTGCTTTGATGAAGACACCACTCTTGAGAACATTCACCAGGCCATCGACATGGGCTTCGATGTGCCGGAACTGATAAAGCGGTTTACCGCAGCTGGAACCGGACCCGGGCAGGGAGCGATTGCTGGCCACAACCTGCCCTTGTACCTGAACCATATCCTGGATCTTCCGGAAAGCGGATTTAAACCAACGATGGTCCGATCTCCGCTGATCCCCACTTATCTGGCCACCTATGCAGGTACCAACCGCGATATGAGCAAACGAACTCCGGTTCATGTTCGGCAGGTTATGGATGGCGGAAAAATGGTGCGTGTCGGTTTATGGCATCGTGCCCGTCACTTCGGCCCGGACCGGACCTGTCGGCAGGAGGTCTTAAACGTTCGTACCAATGTGGGCATGCTGGATGCCTCAACGCTGGGGAAGTTTCGAATTCATGGCCCGGATGCGTTAAAGGCCCTGGAACGGATATACGTCGGGGACATGTCCAATGTTTCGCAGGAAAAAGTCAAATATTCTGCCATGTGCAATGAAGACGGTTGTGTCATAGATGATGGAGTGGTCATCAAAAGAGGAGAAAACGATTACTACTTTACCACAACCACCGCTCGGGCAGGGAGCACCATCGAATGGTTTCGATACCATACCAGATATGATCGATGGGAATACCATATCGTTAACCTGACCGATGCATTCGGTGTTATTAATCTGGCAGGGCCTAATGCCAGAGAAGTCCTTAGAAAAGTGACGGATGCGGATGTTTCTAATGCATCGTTTCCCTATGGCGGTTACAGAGAATTTGTTATCGGAAATTCCATACCGGTTCGAGCCGTAAGGCTGGGATTTTTAGGAGAGCTTTCCTATGAACTCCACTGCCCTTCCTCTTATATGCTTGCTTTATGGGATATCCTAGCAGAAGCAGGAAAGCGCTTCGGCATCCAAAATTTCGGCCTGGAAGCGCAAAACATTCTTAGAATGGAAAAGGGACATATCATCATCGGATCGGAAACGGAACAACGAACCACCCTGCATGATGTGGGGCTGGGATTTCTCTGGCATCGGGGCAAACCGGAAGCCAGAACCGTTGGATCCATTGCGCTTGCACATACCGAGAATCAAAAGGGCCGTCTTAAGCTGGTAGGCTTTAGGTTATCCGATGGATCTGCTCGGCCACCCCGAGACGGTTCTATCATTGTAGAAGATAAAATAAGAGGGTATGTGTGTATTGCAAGATACAGCGAAACACTTAAAGAAGTTGTAGGCATGGCGCTGGTGGAGGATTTTCTTTCAGAACTGGGAAACCGGCTTAAGATTTATGAAGACGACTGCAAGGGAAAACTTCTGTACGCCCGGGTGGCAAAGATGCCGTTTTATGATCCCCAGGGACAGCGCATGCGAAGCTGATTGGAGAAGGAGTAGATGATCATGGCGGGTTGTCTGCGTCGATCCCCGGTATCTTTTAAGGCCAGGGCTCTTAAGACGGAAAAACGAGAAGGCTGGCTTGTTGTTCTTGAATATGAGGATGAGGCAGGGGGGCCGTGGCTGATCGATTTGAGCCATCGTCCGAAATTCGACATACAGGATGCAAAAATCGATGAAATCAAGCCCTGGGGCATCACCATACCACAAATACCCGGCCATTCGGTGTTCGAAAAGGGTATGCTTGTTAACCGAATGAATCGAACCCAGGTATCTGTCTGGCACCTGGGCGGGCATGCACATGAGGTACCGGCGATAGCTGGTTTGACCGATGTAACCGACGCTGTCCTTATGCTTGCCCTCGTGGGCGAGTGGACCTTTTCCATATTGGAAAAACTATCGGACATGGATCTTCTTGATCCTAGAAAGACACCGCCCTTTTTAATCCAGGGCCCCTTATGCCGCGTTCCTTGCCAGATAGTGGTCCTCAGACGTTCCTCCGATCGATCAGCCGTGTTGTGGACATGTGCCAGAGGATACGCTCAGGACATGGTGCATGCGGTGATGAAGGCAGGAGAAGAGCATGGAATTCGCGCTGGTGGAGAAAATCTGTTGTCTTCTTTTACACAGTCAGTTGCATAAAACATTAAAGTGTTGTTTTAAGCGCCAAATCTTGATTGGAGAATGATTTAACATGGATGAAACAGTAATTCTTCCTGAGATTCAGGCATAAACCGCAAATGGCGGCTTCCTTAAGCGTAAAAGGGGTCAAAGCTTGAATTGTGAATAGTATTAGCCTGATTGGTTTTCACTTGATATACGGACAGCGCGAGCAGGTCGTGGAGAATTCAATGCCCAGAGGGGGGCTATATCACCTACTTTCGTATGGAAACAGGGGAAAAGATCTTTATAGAGCACAGGTATTGTAAAATTACTATGCTATGCAGATGAGAAAAACCGATATTAAATAAAATTTATTCACAATTTAGCGGTTTGACCTTATTTACACGGCTTCTATCCACCGAACAATATCCGCCGAAAGTTTTTCCTCTACTTGAATGTGCCAGCCCGCCGTGCGGATATTTTCCACTGTGCGGCGGTTTATATTGGCGCCCACCATCCGTACGACTATTGGATTTAGTAAATCAAATATCATGCCGGCAAATGAGCTCTCTGGGCGCATATGTTCAAGCAGCAGAAGCCGGCCGTCGGGTTTGCACACACGCCGCAGCTCCCGCAGCCCCGCAACAGGGTCAGGCACCGAGCAGAATACAAACGTGCCAAATACGGTATCAAAGGAATTGTCAGGAAAAGCAAGTTGTTGAGCATCCATCTCGAGCAGTTCGACACTCGGATGATCGTGCACCACTTTTTTATGGGCACGTTTGAGCATGCGAGGGCTTAGATCAATAGCGATGATCTTCACACCATCCGGGTAATAGGGCGTGTTTTTGCCGGTTCCAACCCCCGCTTCAAGGGCTGTTCGACCGGAGATTCGATCCCTCAGCCTTGCGCGCCACCCGGCAAATCGAAATCGCTCAAGAGGGGCTTCAATGAAATCATATAAAAATGCCATCCGGTCATATCGCATGCGGGCAAGATTCTGAGAGGAGGTTTTAAACATAAGGCTCACCCTGATTTTCTCAGACCAGTTTCCCGGTTACAGAAGTGAATTTCACTGCTGCGGGGATCGGACAATCCATACCCAGCTTATAGAGTCTTTTTCAAGAAGGCCACGATTCTTTTCCAGGCAAGATCGGCCGTTTTTTTATTGTATCCTCTGGCCTGGGCATTGGCAAGAGCGTGGTCAGCGTTTTATAAATTTCACGGGTCATGCCCCTGAAACGCTCTTTTCAGAACCTTTTGAAACATCTTCCGTTGCCACATGTTCAACCGTGTGCTTTGTTTCGGTTCAATCCTCCTCAAATCCGTAAGTTGCGAAACGCAAGGTATTGCAGTTTTCCGTTACTGTTCGGATAACATGATCAGGGGCACCGTCAGGGATTTTGGCGCTTATCTCAAGGGTTACCTCCACCTCAGCTCCAACAAGAGCCGAGAGGTGCTGTACCACCTCTTCCCCTATATTACCGGCATCTCTCCCAAGCCTTGTGGCGTCCAATTTTACTGATCCGTGAAATCGCCTGGGTTTGGCCGGCTTTTCGGGTTTCTCCTCGTAAGGCTCTCTCTCCCCTGGCTCCTCTTCACCAGGCTCCTTTCCTGGTATTGGCTTTTCCGTTTCTTTCTCTAACTGCTTTTTGGCGACTTGCGGCTTTATGATGACGCTGTGGTCATCCAGGATGACAGATGTCAGTTGCCCTGCCTTCAGCCCCACGTATCGCTTTTGCTCCTCATCATATCTCTCGGCATAGGCAAAGTGTTCCGCCCACGTTAGTTGCTGGATTCCGTCCTGAATCGCCTGGATCAGAACCTCACCGTCCTTCAAACGAGGCAGATACAAATAGGTGGTAAAATATTCCCAGAGTTTTTTCAAATTGAGGGGATCGGCACCTTTCCAGAGATAGCGGTCGAGCTCCAGCCTCAGCCGCGCGGCGGAGAACCGGGTAATCAGGTTTTCGTCGTTTTTAAGCCGCTTTACCGCTCACACAGCCAGGGCATCCTGGCCCTGAAGACGTGACTCTTGCCACTGGATGCCTTCTCTGGGATCGGGTTGGAATGGTACGAGAAGCCATATATAGGTCTCTTTGATACGGCTTTTGACGGTTTCGTCGGCCTGCTCCCGCGCTGCCCCCTTTGCCGGTCAAACGCAGAAGCGCCTCTTTCAATAGATCAGTCAACCCAACGGTCAAAAGGGTACGGCGGAAGAATTCCTTGGGCTCCCCTCCAAGGAAACAACGCTTTTTTTCCTGACCTCCTGCCGCGCTTGCTCGGCAAATCTGACCCGCATGGTCTCCTGGGCCATCTTTTCAATTTCCTCTGCCTCTTTTGCGGAAACAGCCCTCAACAACCTTGCCATTGTATCCAGGGCACGGTAGGTATCGTCGTATGTAAAGGCGTTTTGATGGGCCCAGCGGTTCCTCACATCCCGCAGTTCGCTTACATAATTTCTCTCATCATGGCCGAGTGTCTTTTTAAAGACGCTGTTCCACTGCTCCCACATGACCATGAGAATCCTGTGCGCATCCCACTGGACGGCTCCATCCTTGATAGCATCTTTGTCTTTTGGGAAAGTGTACCGCACTGTCTCCAGCCACTGTTTCCCGTATTCGGCCTTCAGCTCGCGTTCCACGAAGGGGACCAGCCCATTCCTGAGAAGCTCAAGGCCTTTTCCTATTCGCTCACTGTTGCTAATTGCCATGGTTCTGCCTCACCTGGACAAAAAGTTTTCCATTGTTGCAATGAAACCAGCACCCTGGTCGAGGAGTATCTTGACCTCTTCATCCTCGAAAACCCGGAGCGGCTGATAATCGCCCTCATGGCGACTGTCGAAAATCTTGTTGTAAAATTTGCCCCATTTCGGATCCACCATACCCGCCTTTATCATGTCCTTGTGCAGCGCAGCCTTCACGCCGGTGTGCTTCTTGAAAGAGTGCCCTTCTTTGAGCAAGACCGCTGTCAAGGCATAGAAACATGCGTAATAGAGATTTCTCACGGCCGTTGTATGCCTGCCTGAATCGTACTCACTGCAGGCGGCTTCCATGGATTCGCGGGCTTTTTCAATCCAGTATTTTATGATCGCGTCCCTTTTGAATCGGCTTGTACCGGTATCGTCTGTCATTGGATGGCAATCCCCTCTTTTTTAATTTCATCACGAAGTGAGAGAACAGTGCATACTCCCTCATTCCAATCGTAGACAGTGTTAACCACGATGCTGATCACCACATCGTGTTTCATCTCCACATCAAAAAGCGCTTCAATGATTGCATGGCGCTCCCTCCAGTGAAGAGGCTTATGTGTCAAGACTAGCAGATCTATATCCGACTCCTCACTGCCACCCCCCAGCGCCTTGGAACCAAAAAGGATGATCTCTTCCACCGGGAATCGCTCTTTAAGGGTCCTGGCCGCTTCCCGTATAGCCGCCTTCTCGTTCTCTCTGAGGGGCAAATCGTCGATGGTTTTCATAGAATGTCTCTCCTTTTCCGGACTTGACTTGGAGTTGGCCCCAATGTCAAACGACACATCCATACATGTGCTACTCTCTCGGGGAGGGTGGAGCTCACAGTGTTCTGAACATTTCGGTTTGCACCTGTTACTTTGCTTCACTCCTGCCCGCCAGTTTCAGCAGCTCCGGCCAGGCCTTTTGCACCTGTGTAGGTTGTAGGGAACAGGGGATAGGTTACAGGTTCTCCCGGAGTCTGTTTCTCAGGACCGTCAACATCTTGCTGACTTCGGTAATCTTCTCCTGAACGGGTTGGGCCTGTTGCCTTTTGATGTATTCCAACCGTAAAGCCAGATCGAGAAAAGTCTCGGTCTCCATGAGAGACCCCTTCGCTACTGACAGAAAATGCGTGTACTCTCTGGCCGAGCCTCGTGCATGGCCCTCGGCGATATTGACCGCGACTGATGCCGCAGCACGGGTCATTTGACTTACCAGACGGTAGATCTCCTCTTTGGGAAATAGCTTGCAGATCGCGTAAACCTGCACCGCCATGTCCAATGCCTTCTGCCAGACCAATAGATCTCGATGAGATTTGATCTTCTGCATTTTCACTCTCCTTTCCCTGTCCCCTATCCCCTATAACCTGTAACCTCCCCACCGGATTCACCGGCGGTATTCCAGCAAATCTTGGCGGGATCTCGATGAGAGCCTTGGTTATGAGCACGGCCACAGGGTTGAGATCGCTGGCATAGGCTTTGAGGCCCAGCCGCTGGGCTTCCAGGGGAATCGAACACCCGCCGCAGAAGGGGTCAAGTACCGGCGGCGGCTCGCCATTTGTGGACTTGAGGATTTCCGCCCTTGCCGCTTCCAGGACCTGTTCATTGTTGATGTTCTCCCACTTCACCAGGTCTTCAATAATCCTGAAAAGGCGCTGTCTTTCCCTGTTTTGATCCTCCTCGGTGGGGAACCTGTCAGGGTGGGCCGAGGGATCGTCCACCAACTGGGCGAAGAGCACGGCTCTGCATGCCGCCAACGGGCGACGCGCCCACCAGAGATGCAGCGTGCTCGGGTGTCCGTGCCGGATGGATTTTTCCCTTGCTGATTCCCTGTTTATGGCATCGAGCGGAAGCGCCACTTCAATCAGCTTCTTGCGCTGAGTTGGATTACCCATGGTCCTCCCCAACTTGAGGTGCCAAAATAGCTCCTCAAGTTTTAAAGCTCTTCATGGTTCAGTTCAAACATATGATCATCCCTTTTACTTCACTCTTCTTCTGTTCTCAAGCAGGAACCTCCGCACTGGCCAACAATTCTTTGAGCTCATAGTTGACGCTTGTGACACCAAAATCCGGTTCCCTGGTAAACGGCCTGCGCACGTAATAAACCCGGCAACCATCCCGGGCTGTTCCATATTTTGCCGCCGGATCTGATATCTGCCAGGGATCAACGCCTGGAGTCTCTTCCGTGGGAGGCACCAGGACTATTGCCAGGATGAAATCATCAGGCTTGTTGAGAGCTGTCAGGATTTCATTCTTGGCCACAGTGACCGTCTTTGTGCCCTGGAACCTGCCCTTCACTTCGATAAAACGCAGCTTTCCAGAGTCCGGCACGGCAGATTCAATGTCGTACCCGCAATTGTCCTGACTCACATCCCTTGGGTAATAATTAAGTGATCTTTCAAGCTCCATGACAGCCTCTATGACTGCCTTCTCAACACGCTTTGTTTCCCTGGCAAAAAGGTCAGGAACATCATCCCTTCTTCCTTTGAGACGTGCCAGGAGGCCCCCTGGAACAACCAGGGCACCACCCTTCACTACCGGAGGCAGGGGTGAGATCTGCTTTTCGTTTTCCAGTTCAAGAAGCCGATTTTGTAACCGGGCCTGGAGTTCATCGGCACGCGCACTTGCTTTGGCTGAATTGATCCTGGCATTGACCCTGCCGGCCAGCTCCTGAGCCTTTAGTTCTTCTGCGCGGTGATCCCAGTACGCTATCTCCTTGGTCAGCCTTTCCTTGACTGCTGCTATGGTCTTTGTGACCCGTTCCTTATTTCGATCCTCCACTTCTTTAAAGTGTCTGGGCACAAGCTTGGTGATTGCATAGCTTGTTGCCAGGGATTCAAGATCCTCATGAAGCCATCTTTGATCCAGAGAAGGCCCGACCACGGAAAGCTCCTCTTTCGTCATAGGCCGATAGTCCAGATATGGGGCATAACCGGCGTTCCTTGTTCTGCCCTGCGCATCAATCTCCACAAACTGGATTTGTCTGGATATCACGCGCCGTTCCCCGCGCTTGTCGGTCCTTGCATCCGCCACGGAATGATCGATGTAAAAGAGGGCGCGGACATCTTCACCCGGATCTGATTCGTTCAGAAAAACAGAGCCCTGTTTAAGGAGATTTCGATAGCGTTCAAGGATAATGTCTGTCGTTGCATCAAGGAGAGGATGCCCGGGGCAGACAAAGGAAGCCAGCGGTTTGCCGGGGATGCTGATCAGGTCCTTTTCAAAGCAAAGCCTTTCGTAGCCGATGAGAACCGGCTCACCTAACCCGATGAGGCGATCCCGGTTACGGATGACGGCAGGAACGTGCTTGATCTCGTAGCGTTTTGGCTCGCGCTCCTGCACACTGCCGCCAAGCAGTTTGAAGGCCTCCAGAAAAAAGGATGCTATGAAGTGGGGCTGGAGGCCACGCGCTTCGGCCCGTTCCATGTCCTCACGGATTTTCCGCAGGCGAGAGGAATCCATGGAATCGTGTGCAAGTGCTTTTTCTTCTATGAGTTCCTTGAGACGCTCTGTATCAAGGGCCCTTTCAACCTGTTGGGAGAGGCGCGCCCGCACTTCAGGCCGATCGCCATAGCGGATCGCCTCGATAAGCAGTCTTCTGAGCTCTGCACCGCCGATGGCTTTACCCAGTACATCAAACACCGATCCACCCAGGGCCTCTCTCTCGGCCTCCAGTTTCCTGAGAAGGGCTAGATACACATCACCTTCCCGGGTCTCCTCAGCCACCATATTCCACAGATGGCACACCTCGGTCTGGCCTATACGATGGATGCGGCCGAATCGTTGCTCTATGCGATTCGGGTTCCAGGGTAGATCATAGTTGACCATAAGATGTGCGCGCTGGAGGTTGATTCCTTCTCCGGCTGCATCAGTGGTGACCAGTATCTGAACGTTTTTATCCTGTTTTAAGGATTCTTCGGCCTTCTTACGCTCCTCTATACCCATACTGCCGTGGATGTTGATGACCGCCTCAGGTCGTCCAAGCAGGGTTCGGATGCGGTCGGTCAGGTAGTTCAGAGTATCGCGGTGCTCGGTAAAGATGACAAGCTTGTGTCTTGCTCCCTGGGCGTCAAAAATATTATTGGGGATATGGGTGCTCACCTGGGCTAGTGCTTGCATCCTGCCGTCTTCTTACGGGGCCAATCCAGAGCATCTAAGGTTTTTGATCTATTCCCGTTCTTTGATTCATAAACGAGCTTTGCACCAACAGAAGAATCATTTTCCGGAAGCGCCCAGCGCAGGCGTTTCCATGCAAAATAAAGTTGTTTCATCGGAATTGCACAAACTGACAAAAACTTGACTGTGCAACCTGTCATTTTCATTTCCCTTTGATTTGTCGATCTATCTTAATACAAATCTTTCGAATTATCCCTTTTGGTGCGGTTTTTGCTATTATACTTAGCAGGAGTGAAACCGTGGCAGTCACATTCGCCATAGTCACTTTTCATTACTACCTTCTTTCTTCCCCCTGGAAGGTTTCGGAGGCCCTTCCAGGGGGGAACACATTAAAAAGGCTTCCGGCCCTGCATAACATCCAAAACAGCCTTTACATCAGCCGCCCCGATCCCTGCAAAGCACTGATCTGTCCAGCATAATGCATGTGGAGACAAAACCACATTGTCCAATCTCAGGATCGGGTCTTCGGGATCCGGAGGCTCATCTCTTAAGACATCCAGCCCCGCTCCTGCTATTTTACGCTTCTGTAACATTGTGGTCAGCGCGTCCTGATCCACCACAGCTCCCCGAGCCGTATCGATCAAATAGGCGGTGGGCTTCATCAGAGACAGTCGCTCGGCATTGACCAGATGACGTGTTTCGGCGTTTAGAGGGCAGTTATTACAACCATTTCATTTTATCACTGCACCTCTGGCTGATCATGCCGCAGGAACATTGGCCTTTTTCATATCCTCGATCAAAAAGTCCATTCCAAGTCTCTTTAGGGTCTGCTCAGCAGGTATCGTGGTTGCGGTATCCCATCCAACGTATTCAAGGAATTCCCTGATCATTGTTTTATAGTCAACCGTGATGTCTTTGACATTTCCTTCCTTTAGGGGTGGTTCGCCGACGATCCGTCCTGGAACATTGCGGGTTAAGGGGTTGATCCCTTCTCTTATGTTAAAAGCATGGCGCATGGTATAAATTCGCATGCCGATTTCATACAGTTTCTCAAGATCATATGTCTCACCCATAATGGCCGACATTTGCTCCGGCAAAGACTGCACAGGATAGCTCACATATCCGAACATGCAGAGTCCGGCGGCATTTACCACCTCCATCAATGTCATTAACTTGTAATGATTCTGCGCTTTGCCGGAGTAAGCATATTTGTCCACTTCGTCCAGTTCCAGTCCGGGTGGCGTTATCAATTCTCCGCCCTGAGTGTGGCGCCCGGGAGTTGCGGTAAGCAGATATACAACCGCAAGATCCGGGATAAACTTTGGATCATGGGCAGGTATTTCCTCGCCCTGAACATGAATAGCATATTCTGTGCCCACTTTTCCCAGTTTTTTCCAGGCTGCGGCAACACCGTCGGCAAATATCTCTCCAACCCCCTCACGATTACCGATCTTTTTGGTCAATTCAACAATGGCTTCTGCATTTCCCCAGGTAAGCTCCAGCCCATCGGTCTTGTCTTTGTTAATCAGCCCGTTTTCGTAACACTCAATCGCATAGGCAACAGTAGCGCCGGTTGTAATGGTGTCAAGACCAAGGTTGTTGCAGATTTCGTTAAGTTTAATAATGGATGACAGATCGTCATTCAGACAATTGGATCCAAACATTGCCAGGGTTTCATATTCCGGTTTGTGACCCACTCCGTCGTTTAATTCAAGGGCAAACTTTCCCCCTCTCTGCACCATTCTTCCCCCGCATGCGATAGGACAGCGCCAGCAGCCATAGGGTTTGTAACCTTCGACACTAATCACCGCATCATCACTGATCTTCCTTGCCACCTGCGAAGGAAAATCCACTGTTCCAGCTCCAGCCCAGTTTTTAACAGGAGCATCACCGCTGATAATGGAATCATGGGTAATACCGCATGTTCCGTATTTATTAAAAACCGGATAGGCGCCGGTGGCTTCTTTTAGTATCCTCTTTCTTAGCTCCTTTATTTTTTCTTCATCACTTACAGGAACCTTCATATTGCCTTTAACCACCACCGCCTTTAGCTTCTTGGAGCCCATCACCGCTCCAAGCCCGGACCGACCTGCGGCACGCTCTTTGTCATTCATGATGCATGCGGTTAATGACATTTTCTCTCCTGCAGGTCCAATGGAGCATACCTGGATGTCCTTTCCGTGTCGCTGCTCTAAGAGATCCTCAAGTGCGGTTACACCCAATCCCCATAAATCACTGGCATCCTTCAGCTCCGCTCTGCCCTCGTCTATCAATAAATACACCGGGTTAGGTGAAATACCGCTGAACAATACCCCGTCATATCCCGCAAACTTAAGATGGGGGCCGAAAAAACCTCCGCAATTTGCATCGCCCCATCCACCGGCACACTTGGGTGATTTACCCACGGCCACAAAACGAGAGCCGATGATTGCCGCAGTGCCGGTTAAGGGGCCTGTTAACAGCCCGAGAATGTTATCTGGGCCCAGTGGGTCGGCACCTGCGGGGATACGATCATACAACAACCTGGCGCCAATGCCATAGCCCCCAATATAGTTTCGACACAGCTCTTCGCCAAGGGCTTCATCTTCAACCGCGCCCTTTGAAAGATTTACATTCAGAATCTTTCCCATGTATCCGTTTGCCATTTTCCTTCTCCTTTTCTGTCGGTTGATAGTGAATTAAAAAATGCCACCTTCTGTGCTAGCCGCCTGTAATGAAAGGAACGATGTATAATTCGTCTCCATCCTTAAGTTCGGTTGCGATCCCTTCCCGATAGCGAATATGTTCACCGTTTACGAAAACAGGAAGCGAGTCTCGCAAACGGCCCTGCCCATCACACAGACGCTTGTAAATATCAGGATGACTGCTTTTAACTGACTCCAGGACTTGTTTAACGGTTACCTTTCCAGTTTCCGGGTAATCTGAAAACAATTCCTGGTTACCATAAGATAATTTAAGGCGCATCTTACCGCTCCACCATGGTATGAACGATCGGACTGGTGATCATCTGGAATTGGCTCATTCCGTTAATTGAATATCATGCTGTCCCACCCTGGGGTGCGATCCTGGGATGCGGGACAAACATTAACTGTTTAGGCTCAAAAGAGGGCTGTCTCCGGTCGGTTAAAGATTGCAAAAATTGATCTTCATGTCAACAACATCTGCCCAAGACCAGCAGTCCTTGGTGAACACGAAAACTATTTTTATTCCCTTAATTGCACCGTGAATTGCCGACAATTGAGTCAAATTAAAATAATGATTGACAGCAGGCAGGTGTCGTGCTTTACAAATTCCTAAGTTGAGCGGTTCATCGTTCCGCGTTCAGGGTTAAGATTCACAAATACTGCGTTTTAAACGGATACATATGGGTTTTGGAGGCTTTCCATATGGATAAGACGCGCATCGCACAGAGTGGGTTAAATACGTTTTTAAATCCCGATTCTAATTGTGCCAGGTGGTTTCGTGAGGCAAACCGGTATATTCCTTACTGTACATCCAAGGCAAACCTTTATATGCTACCTCACCCACTGTGTCTTAAGGGAGGCAGCGGATGCTGGGCCACCGATCTTGAGGGTGTCAGCCGGCTTGATTGCATAAACAGCTTTACTGCATTGATTCATGGACATGCTTTTCCGCCGGTTGTCCGGGCACTGACAGAGCAGCTTTCATGCGGATCTAATTTCTCTTTTCCCACTGCTGCCGAGCTGTCCCTGGCAAAGCTTATGGTAGAGCGGGTTTCCAGCATAGAGCAGATTCGCTTCGGTAATTCCGGAACCGAGGCGATCATGATGGCGATAAAGGCGGCCCGGGCCTATACCGGTCGGCACAGGATCGCAAAGTTTGAAGGAGCCTATCATGGCTATTATGACGACATACAGGTAAGTTCCAACTCAAAACCACCGCACTGGGGACCGCAGGATGCACCGGCCAGTCTGGCAAGCACCGGGGGCATCCCCGAACACCGGGTGCAGGAGACGCTGGTATTGCCGTGGAATGATTCTGATTCAACAGAACGTCTGATCATACAACACAAAGACGAGCTTGCTGCTGTCATTGTGGATCCTCTGGCCAACCGGATGGGGTTCCTTCCTCCCAAACCTGGATTTCTTGAACATTTGCGTGAAGTCACCCGCACCTACGGCATCCTGATCATCTTCGATGAAGTGATTTCGTTTCGCATCGCTTACGGGGGAGCTCAAGCCCGTTACGGAGGAGATCCGGATCTTACCGCTTTTGGAAAGATAATGGGTGGAGGCTTTCCCATCGGAGCTACCGGCGGGAAAAAAGAAATAATGGCGGTTTTCGACCCGGGCACCAAGGGACCGCGCATACTATCCGGGGGAACCTTCAGTGCCAATCCGATTTCAATGACAGCAGGGCTTGCCGCGATGCAGGCTCTTGATCAAAAAGCATTCTTACGGCTTGAAGAAATGGGAAACCACATTCGCAATCGTCTGAACGATCTGTTCAAACGAAGCGGTCAGTCAGGTCAGGTTACCGGTGAAGGTTCGTTGTTCCGGGTTATGATGGTGGATAGACCCATCCGCAGCTACCGGGATACCATCGTTCCCGGAGCGGATGAACGCTGCTACCGGCTTTTTGTTGCGCTTCTGGATGTAGGGATCATGATCGGATCAAACGGCCTTGGCTGTCTTAGCACGCCCATGGGAGAGGCGGAGCTTGAGAAGATCGAAGCCGGTTTTGAACGCGCTCTTGATATGCTCGATAAGCAGTAAGGGCTGAAGCTGAGAGCCGACACTATGTTCAGTCTTTTGCTTCAGGCTTCAGTTTATGTCGAAGTTCAGCGGTCTTTTCCATGTCCACTTCAAGTGAATCGTCCTTAAACACCACCCCATAATCTTCCCGGGCCGAGCGGCGGGACACATATTCGTTTAAGACATCTTCTTTTACGGCATGAACATCCCGCTCAAGCGGATCACCGAATCCTCCTCCCCCTGGGGTTAACTGCTTCACCACCCCGCCTTTTCGTAACGGTATGTTGGAGTCTTTGGTTAGATGCGGTGAAATGTAAACCTCACTTCCATGTACGACTGAGATGGCACACCTTGCGCCATCTTTACCTCCGTATAGTCCTTTTGGACCGAAACGACCTCTGTCTTGAATATAGGAGATGCTGGCTTCTTCGGCTAACATCTCCAATTCGATTTCCGCACCCAATCCACCCCGATATCTGCCCGCACCCCCGGAATCGTTCCGCAGAGCGAATTTTCGAATCCGCACCGGATATCTCTGTTCATACAGCTCGGCAGGCTGCGATCTGGCCACGCTGATCACCGGGCTTCCGTAGTTAAGCCCGTCACCTCCTTCAAATCCGCCGTAACCGCCGCTCCGAGGAAAACCTGTGGGACAGTGAACCCGCTCAAGGTGCCGGTATGTTTCCCAGGTACATGGAACATGTGTTCTGTCCCGGCCGTATCGCTCATGACACAGTACCTACCGGGTTCCCTCAACCACCAGGTGCTCAGCCTTAACCCCTCTGCCGCTTAAGAAGTCCCCAGCGTTTTCTACTGTCATCATCAGACCTGTGTTGGTTGCCTCCGGTGTCATGCCGGCATTGTGGGGAGTTAACACCACATTGGGTAACGCAGTTAGAGGATCATCTGCCGGAAGCGGCTCTCGGTCGTAAGCATCCAGGGCGGCAGCAGCGATTTTTTTCTCCTGTAATGCGTCAAGCAGAGCCCCTTCTTCTATAAGTCCAGCCCTTGCAGTGTTGACAAACAGGGCAGTTTGTTTCATAAGAGAAAAATCTTCTTTTTTAAGAAACCCCCTGGTTTCCTCATTTAAGCCGAGATGAAGACTTACGACATCTGAGGTTTTAAGAAGCTGTTCTTTGGATACAAATGTAACGCCGCTTTCTGCCGCGCGTTGCGGTGAAGGGCGACGTGTCCAGGCAACCACTTCCATCCCAAGTCCCCTCGCCATTCGGGCCACATGTCTTCCAATGGCACCAAGTCCGATAACGCCCAGCACTTTTCCGCTCAGTTGAGTCATCTCAACCCGGGGCCATTCCCCCGCCCGGGTGCCTCGATCCAGCAGCGGAATTTGCCTGGCCGCAGCCAGCATGATGGCAATGGTGTGTTCGGCCACAGAAAGTGCATTGGCCCCTGGTGTGTTGGTTACGGTAATGCCCAGTTGCTTTGCAGCCTTCAGGTCCACATTATCCGTACCGGTGCCCCAGATGGAAATCATGCGAAGCGAGGAGCATTCATTCAATACATCACGGTTAAATTTGCTGTAAGCACGGATGTTGACCACCACCTGGGCATCTTTGATCCGCTTAATGAGGTCGTTCTGGGTCTCGGCTCTGTCGTTATAAATCTTTACCTCCCCCAGGGTAAGTAATTTTTTTTCTGCTTCGGTTCCTGAAATGGCAACTGGATAGTCATCTGGAACAATGATTTTTGCAGACATGACTTGCTTCCTTTCGTTGTTCGGTTTTTGGAATTAAGGACGTCCCAATTCCCGTGCCGCCTAAAAACAAAGTACACTGCAGGCTTTTCGAGGCATGATAAAAAATTAATAATATAAATGAATGCTTCTGTCAATCAGCAGAGTAAACCCTCGGTGCAGCGGCTATAGGCGTCAGCGGAAATTCTAACGATTTCCCGATAGACCTCAGTCCTACTTACCATACCTTCCTTCCCTTAGTGCGCTGAACGAACCGGACATCGGGTTTTCCCCGGAACGGCTCTCCGATGACCTTCCCAATTAGTTTATCAGTAACCGTTGTCGTTGAATCACAGCAATTAACCGAACCGGCATAATCCCGGTCGAACAACTAAAGTGGTGTAGACTCTTCAGCTGGCCCCTCGATTGATCATTGTAATTCCGCTTCAGGAATATCCGCAGCCGTTTGGGGACAAAAGCATTGAGCTTGTGAAGCGGCTTGAGCACAAGCTCTTGCCCGCTTTATGATAATTTTTCCAACCCCTTATCACCGGTGTCAGCTCTTTTATCAACTCCTTCAACGACAGACTATAACGCCACCCTATTACTTCGCGTACCCGCTGCTTGATGCGTCCGATCGAACGATCTGAAGGCCATAATGGACAGAACTGTTACAATTTCACATTCCTTTTACGCATAACTCACCGGACACAAACGAACCGGATGTAAACTCAGGGGTTTGACTCCAGCAATTCTCGGTGAATTTCCGATGGAGCCGGATGATCGGATTTTGAAGCGGTCAACTGTTTGAAGCATATCAGTGAGCCTTAAACCGAGCCTTACAAAGACTTTAGTTGAAATCATGTAATCCGAATCTACGATAAACCCATTCTCGAAGCCGCAGCAAGGCTCGGTTTTAGGCTCACTTTTATGCGAGTTTTGAGCGCGTAAAAATCCGGTTATCCGGCGTAATTAAACGAGTTTTATTGTTCACCGAGAATTGCTGGGTTTGACTCTGTATAGGCGGATCAGTTATGATAAAATCATGTAAACAGGTCAGCGATTTTTGTAGGGAGGGGTATTGAACAAAACGCTGGAAAAATCATCTTTATTTATGCTTTAATGGCAGAATTTTTTAAATACAACCGGCGATGTTACGTTACCGCCCTTAATTGCCTCGGATTTTCTTAGCTTGGTGCTTGACCAAGGAAAAGGCTACATGAACAGCTCCCGGGATCAACTGTGGTTTATTGTGATACTGTGCATCTTTTCAGCCAGCGTCACCATCGCTTCTGTGCTGGCCAGCAAGATCATCCGGGTTGTTGGCCTGTTTGTACCTGCTGGCGTCCTGGCCTATTCTATCACATTCGCGTGCACGGACATTATAAGCGAAATCTGGGGAAAAGATAGAGCCAATCAGAGTGTTTTGGGAGGGTTTGCCGCTCTTGTAGTCGTATGGGTTCTTGTTCAGGTTGCTCTGCACTGGCCGAAAGCACCTTTCTGGAACAACGAGGCAGCCTTTCAATCGATTCTTGGAAGCACCGCACGAATCATTGTGGCATCTTCTGTGGCATATCTGGTCAGTCAGTTTCATGATGTGTGGGCGTTTCATTTCTGGAAAAGAATAACCCGGGATCGTCATCTCTGGTTGCGTAACAACCTTTCGACGGTCGTCTCTCAATTTATAGACTCTTTCCTGTTCATTACCATCGCCTTTTACGGAACAATGCCGACAGGGCCTCTTGTACTGGGGCAATGGATCATCAAGATGGTCATCGCACTTCTTGATACACCGGTGGTTTATTTAGGTGTGTGGGCGATTCGAAGGAATATGCAACCACAGCAACAACCCCTTTTATAAACAAAAGAGTTTCTACCATGAAAATAAAATTCACCCTGTTCCTGCTCCTTGTGATTGGACTTACTTTATCTTTTTTTATCGGTTCCCTTAAGCTCTGGGCTGCAGAGCAGGTTAATATCGGATTTATTCTTCCACTAAGCCGCAGCTCTTCGAATATAGGGGAGCAAATAAAACTTGGCGCATCCATCGCAGCAGAGGAAATCAACAACCGGGGAGGCGTCGGGTCACTGGGCGGCGCCATGCTCAAACTGATATTCGCAGATTCTCGCACCAGTGCAAGAGCAGGAGTCAAAGAAACCGAGTGGCTAATAAAGAAGATGAAGGTTTCCGTGCTCTGTGGTGCCTATAACAGTTTTGTCACTTATTTCGCCACCGCCGTGGCAGAAAAATACAGAACCCCTTGGGTGGTCAACTCCTCTGCAATGGATGAGATCACCGAGCGAGGATTCAAATACGTTTTCAGACCCTGCAACACCGCATTCTATGACGCCAGAGAGCAAATGGACGCCATAGATCACTTCAGCCGGGAGACAGGCAGGCGCCCTCTTACCATAGGACAATTGTACGAAGCCACGGAATGGGGACGTAACCATGCAAGAAACATACGCAGGCTTTGTAGGGAAAGGAACTACTTCCTGGTTCTTGATGAACCCTATTTTTCCGATAAGGAAGATTTTTCATCTCAGCTTTCCCTGATGCGGAAAAGAAAACCCGATCTGATGATTGTGGCTTTATACACAAAAGATCATATCCTCTTCTCGCGCCAGCACATGCGAGCCCGAGTTTATTTTCCATTCGGAATCCATTCGGTGGGGGCCGGCTCGGAAGACCCGGTTTTTTACCGAGAAACTCCCCCAGAAGCCATAGAATATATGTTCGTTCAGGAGGATTGGCCCATCGACCGGATTGAGCTGCCGGGTGTGGCACAGATGCTTAACAGGCGGTTCAAGAAAGAACTAGGACGTTCCATCAGCGCATATGGCGCCCAGGGTTACAGCAACGTCTGGTTGATCTATGATGCTTTGGAGCGAGGCGGTTCCAGGAACAGGGAGAAGATTCGAGAGGCTCTGGCAAAAACCCTTATTACGAAAGGGCCGGCGCTGATTACAGGTTACCAGATAATTTCCTTTGATAAGAAGGGACAAAACGTGCATGCGCACGGAGTGGTCTCTCAGAATCAGAAAGGCAACCGCGTGACCCTATGGCCTCTGACAAACAGAGCCTCAGTGGCAGAGCCGATATGGCCGGTTCCGAAATGGGAACAACGATAAATAATACAACCGTGAGCAATAAAGCAAAGTTGCGTATGTTACCCTTCAATCCTATAGATGCATCATCCACAACAGACCTGAAATTTAAATTCGCCCATGATTCCCGTTGCAGATGAAAATCCATCTCGCAGCTTTCCCGCAGTGAACATACTGCTGATCTCAACCAATATCGCGGTGTTTATCTATCTGAATTTTTTTGTTCCGCCGGGGATAGAACTAGCAAGACATGGTTTTGCATTCGTCCCGTATGAATTTTTTCATCTGACCGATATCGGCCCCAAAAATCTCATACCGATACCGCTCAGCATTTTTACAGCCATGTTTTTCCATGCCGGGTGGCTTCATCTGATAGGCAACATGTTATATCTTTGGGTTTTTGGAGATAATATTGAAGATACACTTGGCCATCGGAGATATTTATTTTTTTATATATGTTGCGGACTTGTAGCGACCCTCACACACTGTTTCATATATCCGAACTCAACCGTACCCGTGATAGGCGCAAGCGGAGCTGTTGCCGGTGTGCTTGGGGCTTACATGTTCCGTTATCCCGGAACGAGAATTCGCGTGCTGTTGATGGTCTTCGTTTATGTTCGAACTATCAGGCTGCCCGCATGGATGTTGCTGGGTTTCTGGATAGGTTTACAGATCGTCAATGGATTCTATGCGCAAACGGAAGCAGGGGTTGCCTGGTTTGCCCATATTGGCGGATTTTTCACGGGAATCTGCTTGTTCGTTACCATGAAAAAAAAGCGAGGTTAATGCCGAAGGTGATATTACTTTTGGATCTTGTTTCTGGCATTTCTTAAAACCAGCCAAATTCGATTGACAAAACCGATAAGGAGCACTGCGCTTATAAGAATCATTAGATTAGAGCCGAAAAAGGTCAGGATAAAAGAAACAGGATCTTTCAAGCCGTAAGCGGCTATCAGCACTTGCACACCGAAAAGCAGGAAGCCGCATCCCAGAAAAATCAGTACAATTTGTCTTATCCACCAAAAAAGTTCCATCCGATACCATTTCATTGCTTCAGCTTTTTTTTCAACTCCTCATAGCGTTGTTCATCAAAGACGCCAATCTCTTTTGCATGCAACCGATAGAGCTGAAGACAGATTCTGGCGTCATGATAGTCTTTCTGCTTGATAAAAATTTCAAACCATTTGAGGTTTTCACGAATCGATTTTTCATATATCTGTTTCTTAAACGCTTCATATTTCTCTTGATCGAAGGTACCGGCCTCTGTTGCATTCATTTTCCAAACGTTAAGAGCCACCCTGGCGTTGAAAAACCCTTCTGACTTTATGGCATACTTAAGCCTAGCAAGACTTTGATTGGCGTATCGCTTCAACAGTTTCTGGTGCTGGGTCTCCTTGCCCTGCTTGTTGGCAGCAATACCGATGGGAGAAGAGAACAAGATCGCCACAAGAAAGGTGAATAGAAATATGATTCGCCAATCGGGTTTCAATTTAACGAATCCAAACGCATTTTATATCTCTACTCAAGTTTCACGCCCTATTTTACCGTAAAATTGTAAATAGATCTTAAGTCGCCATCATTATAAGGCTTTACCACGCATTTAAGGGTGCGAAGCTTGAGTCTCTATGCTTTTCCCGAGACTTCGCTCGGAAAAAGTGGCCCCTTCGGGGCAGTTGAAATAAGAACCCAGTTGTAAGTGATCTAAAGTGCCTAAAGTGCCTAAAGTTAAGGTATCGCTTCGCTCTTTCATTTTAAAAA
>JAFDFZ010000162.1 GCA_019309565.1 Deltaproteobacteria bacterium | reverse complement strand
TGACCGCCATTGTTAATCCCAACATTCCGGTAGCAGCCGACGAAGACGTGGACCTTGATATCAACATGGAGAAGATTCACCTGTTTCGCAAAGATGGAGGAGAGGCACTTTTTTGAGGAATTCAGTGATGTCTGGAATTACCATTTTCAAAAATACGTGTAAAGGGGTTGAAGATTGCGGTATCTGCATCTTTGTGTGCCCCAAGGATGTTTTTGAGCCATCTGATGTAATGAACGAATTCGGCTTTGTACCACCGAGGGTAGCACATGAAGATCAGTGTACGGATTGCTTGAATTGCATGATCTCCTGCCCTGATATGGCCATTGTCGTAGAGAAGAAGAAAGAGAAAGTGAAAGCGAAAAATGAGCAAAAATCCTAGACTTGCACCCGGTACCCATTTCTTGATGGGAAACTTTGCGCTCGCAGAGGGGGCGGTGGCTGCGGGGTGTACTTTTGTTTCCGGATATCCCATCACGCCTGCCAGTGAGATAGTTAATCGACTTTCGGTGTTGCTGCCTCCCATCGGAGGGGGGTTTTTGCAGACAGAGGATGAAATCGCCGCCATCTGTTCGGCCATTGGTGCATCCTGGGCCGGTGCCAAATCCATGACCGCCACATCCGGTCCGGGAATCAGCCTGATGCAAGAGAACATCGGTTTCGCCGTGGCAACTGAAACACCTCTTGTTATAGCGGATGTTCAGCGCCTTGGTCCTTCAACCGGGGTTCCTTCCGTGGGTCTTGCCGGCGATATTGTACAGGTTGCCCGCGGCTCCCACGGCGATTATCAAATCATTGCTCTGAGCCCGGAAAGCCCCCAGGATATGTTCGATATGACCATCCGCGCATTTAACCTGGCAGAAACCTATCGGGTACCGGTTTTTGTGATGTCCGATGCTTTCATCGGCCATATGAGAGAGCAGGTTGTTATTCCTGATCCCGCTGACATTCAACTGGTTTCTAGAAAACTTCCGCAACTCGGTACAGACCCAATGGTCCGGCGGGACTTCCAGGATCCGAATGTTGCCCCGATGCCGGTCTTCGGTCATGGCTTTAAAGCGCATGTCACTAGCTCCTGTCATAACGAACATGGTATGCGCAATCTTAGCGATCCTGCGGTGATGCACGATTTCATCACAAAACCCATTGAAAAAATTCTAAAACACCGGGACGATATCGTAGAAGTAGTTACCGATTACAACAAAGGAGACATAGTTTTAACGGCCTATGGTTCGGTTTCTCGATCCGCAAAGGCTGCAGCCCTGCTGGCACGGGAAAAGGGCCTGAATGTCGGCACGCTTAGGTTAAAAACCATCTGGCCGCTGGCACAAAAAGAAATTGAAGCCGCAGCAAAGGTGGCCAAAAGGATGATAGTGCTGGAAAACAATACCGGCCAGCTGTTCCCATACATAAAAGCATCGGCTGCAAGCTTTTGCCCTGTTGAATTTTTAGGGCCTAAAATCCTGGGTCAGATACACGACCCGGAAGATATCTTAAAGGAGATATGTACATGAGCATAACCGAACATCCCCTGCGAAAATACACCCGAACTCATGTGAAACGCACCACTACATGTCCCGGGTGCGGTAATGGGATCGTGGCCCAGGCGATTCTTAGATCCATCGATGAGCTCGGATTGAACATGGATGATTTTGTGTTCGTATCAGGTATCGGTTGCTCAGCCTGGATTCCAAGTCCACTGTTTGCCGCCGACACCCTTCATACCACACACGGCCGGCCCGTGGCCTTCGCCACCGGTGTTAAGCTCGCCCGTCCTGAAACTCATGTGATGGTCGCCAGCGGAGATGGTGATTTGACCGCCATAGGCGGCAATCACCTGATTCATGCGGCCCGGCGAAACATCGATATCACGGTTGTACTTGTAAACAACGGCATTTACGGAATGACCGGCGGCCAGACCGCACCCACCACGCCGCTTGGATTGACCACCATCACCAGTCCATACGGAACCATGGAACATCCACTGAACATTTCCGAGACGATCACTGCAGCCGGGGCCCCGTATGTGGCCCGATGGACCACCTATCACCCACGGCAACTTACCAGATCCATCAAGAAAGGCATCAAGAAAAAGGGATTTGCATTGATCGAGGCCGTAAGCCAATGCCCGGTGCAGTTCGGACGGGCCAGCAAGATCGGCAAGGCGGTCGATATGCTGAAACATTTTAAGGCGAACAGTGTCAGGATCGACAAGGCCGCCAGTATGAATCCTGAGGAGCTTGTGGGCAAGATTATCATAGGTGAATTCGTGGACAAAGAGAAAGAGGAGCTGTCCAGTCAATGGGCGACACTTAGTAAACAGATGATGGGGGAGAAAGGGGTGGAAGAAGAAACATGCCACGTAAGGAACTGACAATTGCCGGAGTCGGGGGCCAGGGTTCGATACTGGCCGGTGTGATCCTCGGCTCGGCTGCCGTAACATATGATAAGAAATATGCGGTTCAAACCCAGGCATACTCCGCAGAGCTTCGTGGAGGTTTTGCGGCTGCCTGGGTGATTGTTTCAGACGAACCGGTCATCTTTCCCAGGGTAACCCGCCCCGATATTCTGGTTGCCCAGGCTCAGGATTCCATAAACCGGTTTGGGGCAGTGTTAAGGTCCGAAGGGATCTTGATCTTTGACAGCGATCTGATTCCTTCAGTACCGGAGAAAATAAAAAACGCTTACGCAATTAAAGCCACCTCGCTTGCCCGCAGTCGCTTTCAGGCTCCCATCGTCTGTAACATGATCATGCTGGGCGCCCTTTGCAGGGTAGGCGGTGTTGTGAGCAGACAGGCGTTTGAAGCCGCCATTGTGGATGCGGTGCCGAAAGGCAAAGAAGAATTAAACCTCAACGCATTCGACACGGGATACGATGAGGTAAGGAAGATATGCGGAAATAAAATATAACGGAATTATAACCAACTTAAGTTTCGCACCCATTTTATCGTAAAATTGCCAAGGGGTCTTAAGTCGAATAAAATTTTTAAAGGCAAAATAATTACACCGAAGCTCTTAGGTGGCAGCCAATCGGAAACATCGAGCTTAAGGCACAAGGGAAGCGGCGCTAAGTAACGGAAGATCTTGATAGCTCTGGTTTAACCGCTTTGTTGACTCCCATTGTGCCGTCATCGAAGGGTGATAAAATGTATTTTGCCTTTAAAAAATTCATTCGACACCATCATTTAAGGCATTTCATAGAAATGAAGGGGTGCGAAACTTGAGTAACCAATAAAAAGAAATTGCCTATTACTTATCTACAGGAGGAATCGTCATGGGGGTAATGACAAAAGCCGAATATATCGAATCGTTGCGCAAACTGCACCCTACCGCTTACATGTTCGGGGAGAAGATTACCAATGTGGTTGATAATCCGAGGCTTAGAGCAGGAATAGAAGCCACCGGCGCTACATATGAGCTGGCAGAGCTGCCTGAGTACCGGGATATGATGATCGCACATAGCCCCTGGATCGATGAGCCGGTGAACCGATTCAATCTTCCACCGATGTCCATAGAGGATCTGGTTTACAGGGTGAAAATCAATCGGGCGCTTGGAAACTATGTAGGTACCTGCCACCAGCGATGCACCGGCATGGACTGCATGTGTTCCCTTGCAATTGTGGGATATGATGTGGACCGGAAATACGGTACGAATTATTATGACCGGGTAGTTGAGTTCATCAAATACATGCAAAAAAACGACTTTACGGCCAACGCATCGGTAACCGATGTAAAAGGTGATCGATCCCTGCCCCCAAAGGACCAGCATGACAAGGATGTATATCTGCACGTTGTAGAAAAAAAGAATGAAGGGATCGTCGTTCGAGGGGCTAAGGCACACCAAACCGGATCGCTCTCCTGCCATGAGTTGATCGTGCTTCCCACACGAGCCTTAAGAAAAGGAGAAGAAGAATTTGCCGTTGCATTTGCAATACCCGCTGATACTGAAGGGGTGGTTCATGTGGTAGGAAGATCAAGTCTTGATACACGAGAGCTTGAAGGATGTGATTGTGGTAACCCGCGGTATTCGAAATACGCGCCCACGGTGATTTACAACGATGTGTTTGTACCCTGGGAGCGGGTGTTTTTGTGCGGAGAGGTCGAGTTCGCAGCCGAACTGGTCATGCGCTTCTCGGCTTTTCACAGACAGAGCCATGGTGGCTGTAAATCAGGAAAAATAGACTGTATGACGGGTGCCGCCCTGTGCATGATGGAATACAATGGCACCACCGGGGTGAGCCATTTGAAAGAGAAGATCGTGGACATGATCCATCGCGCGGAAACGCTTTACGGCTGCAGCCTGGCGGCTTCATACGAGGGGAAAAAGGAACCTTCCGGAATCTATTTCATCGATCCGGTGCTGGCGAACGCTTCCAAGATCCATGAAGGCAGAGAGATGGCAGAGGCCACCCGGCTTATGATCGATGTGGCCGGCGGATTTGTGGCTGATCTCCCGTCTGACAAGGATCTGGAAAATCCAGAAATCGGACCGCTGTTAAGGAAATATCTCAAGGGAGCTACCGATATACCATCGGAAAAACGGATCAAGATGTTTCGACTGGTGGAAAAGATGGCCATGGAAAGCGCCGATACGATTTCAGATATTCATGGCGGGGGCTCCCCTGCGGCTCACCGGCTGACGATCTTCAGAGAAAGCGATCTTGAATCAAAGAAAAAGGCGGCTCAGCGGCTGGCCCGGATTGAGGAAGAGGCATAACAAATTGGATTAGAAAGGAGACAGCCCATGGCTTACCGATTGAACCACATTCACCTGGTCTGCAAAGATCTAGAACAGATGATCGACTTTTTTACCCAGAACCTTGGTGCTAAATTGATCGGCTTAAGGAAGTTCGGCGGAGCAGACGGTGCTTCTTTGGATCTTTACGGCACCACCGTTAATCTAAGGGTTCCACAAGAAAACGAAAAATTGCTGGAAAATCCTGATGGGAAAACTCTCGGCTATCACCACATCGGTATTGAAGTGGACGACATCGATGCAAAGTACAAAGAACTAACCGAAAAGGGGTATACGTTCTCTGTACCGCCAAAGGACATAGAAAATATGCGAATTGCTTTTTTCGATGGCCCCGAAAATGTCACCTTTGAGCTGCTGCAGTTGAAAACATAAAAATAAAAAAAGCAAGTCATAGAGGGCATCGAGCTGTTTTGATTTTTCTCTAACTGGGAGGCGGCAATTAGAGAAAAAAACTTGAAAAATTAAAGGTGCCGATTCTCGATGCCCTCCGTGACTTGCCCGTGGGGGGGCGTCACAGTGCATTGATGTTGCGCTTATGCCGTAACGTCGGGCGTGAATACCTTTCGGTCTTTAAACTCTTCTTGTTTTGCGTCATTCCATTGTGCCACCGGCCGCAAATAACCCACAACCCTGGAATAGACCTCACAGCGTTGAAAGTTTCTAAGAACAGAATCTTTCTTGAAACAATCTTCACATTTGAGAAAGAAGTTGCCGTTATCGGTTTCGTATACACTTCCACCATGAATGTGGATGCCGTCTTCCTCCGGTGTTGCAGTAACCTGTATATTGGAACCGCAATCGTGGCAGGTTTCCTTCCAGCACAGTCTGTCTTTTTCAGGATTCTCCTCGAACAACTGGTGTAACCGTTCAACCGTCATTTTCGCCATCGCCGCTCACCTCTAATTTTCATGCCTGAAATGATTTTTTAAATTAAGACAATAAGCCTATATAATAATATATATAGTGTGTCAAGAAAAAAATTCTACAATATGTTGTAGATCAAGGTGCAGGAAACAATTACCCTTATAATCTTGTATTGACAGGTCGTATAAAATAAGAAACAAGTACTTAGATTAAGCGTTTCATCTATAATCTTCTGCCCCCGAACCTTGAACCTGCAACCGATAAGTTCAGGAAGTATTAACCACAGCAAGGAGCCAAATACAGATGCTTGAAAGCCATGCGAACCAATTAAACCGCCTGACCTACGAGGACAAAGAGGTCATCCTTCTTGGAACCGCTCATGTATCAAAAGAAAGCGTAAAACTTGTCAAATGGGTCATCGAAAAAGAAAACCCGGATACCGTCTGTATCGAACTGTGCCCTTCTCGCTACCAGGCCATAAGGCAAAGGGATCGGTGGCAGCAGATGGATATCATAAAGGTGATCAAAGAAAAAAAGGCGTTTTTGCTTCTTGCAAACCTCCTGCTGGCATCGTTTCAAAGACGAATCGCAAGAAAGTTCGATATCAAGCCCGGCCAGGAGATGATACAGGCCGTTGAAAGCGCCGAAGCCATGGGAGCTGAAATCTGTCTGGCAGACAGAGATATTCGGATAACCCTTTCAAGAATCTGGAGGAAAATGGGAATATGGAGCAAATTTAAGCTCCTTTTGAGTGTTGTCGTGTCTGTGGGGGAAATCGAAGACATAAGCGAGGCGGACATTGAAAAGATGAAAGAAACAGATGTGCTTCAGTCGCTTCTCTCAGAGGTTAGCAGGTCCATGCCCGTGCTTAGAACGATACTCATCGATGAACGGGATCAATATCTTGCATATCGAATCAAAACTGCGCCTGGTAAGAAAATCGTGGCGGTTGTCGGTGCGGGTCACGTACCGGGGATAAAGAAGTACTGGACTGAAACCATAGACATCCATGGGTTGGAACAACTTCCGGCAAGGCGGAAAACCATACGCGCCGTCAAGTGGATGTTTCCGCTTCTTATTGTTGCGTTGATTCTATTCGGATTCCATCGCGGCGGATCAACAGCCGGCAGGCAGATGATTACGTGGTGGGTACTTGCAAACGGCATTCTTGCAGGGCTTGGCGCCTTGATGGCCATGGCCCATCCGCTGACCATTCTATCCTCGGTTCTGGCCGCTCCGCTAACTTCTTTGAACCCCATGATCGCCGCCGGATGGGTGTCCGGTCTGGTGGAGGCTTTATCGAGAAAACCCAAGGTGAAAGACTTAGAATCGCTTTCTGAAGATATCCTGTCGGCAAAAGGGTTCTGGAGAAATAAAATAACCAGAATTTTACTGGTTGTTGTCTTTACAAACCTTGGCAGTTCCATCGGCACCTTCGTTGCCATTCCCCTGATGACGAGGGTATTGTGACGGGGCTTCCGGGGGGCATGCTCCGGGATAGCGATTCTCGGTGAATTGAATTAAAGGATTTTCCTTGTTTACCGAAATTGCATAATCAGGAAACATTTTTTCAACAATCGTTATGGTTAACAGGAGGAGAAGATGCGAGTTGTTCTTATCATATCGGATACTTTTAGATACGACCACATTGGTGCCAACCGCATGGAAGCGGTGAGCACACCGGAAATCGATACGCTGATATCTGATTCGGTGTTTTTTGAACGATGTATTACCGGAAGCTTTCCTACTGTACCCCATCGATTCGATCTTTTAACCGGAACATTTGGATTTCCCTTCCACGGCTGGGAGAAACTTAAAGATACCGACATATCAATGGCAGAAATCCTGCTGGACTACGGATATATCACACAGTTGATTACCGATACCGCCAATTTGCTCAGAAGAGGCTTCAACTATGACCGTGGTTATATCGGCTATCATCTTGAAAAGGGTCAGGAGCGGGATATTTCCTTTACCAAAATGAACGAACCGATTCGATATGTCATCCCTGAGGAGAAAACACG
>JAFDFZ010000004.1 GCA_019309565.1 Deltaproteobacteria bacterium | reverse complement strand
TTTTAAGAGACATGTTCCAAAATCATATGATGCAGCTGCTGTCCCTTATTGCGATGGAGCCGCCATCGATTTTTGAGGCAGAACGGGTTAGGGATGAAAAAGCCAAGGTCTATCGTTCTCTCAGGCCGTTTCCGGTTTTGGATCTTCAGGATTACCTGGTGCTGGGGCAATATGGCCCGGGGATCATAAACGGTGAAAGAATTGCGGGTTATCGAGAAGAGAAGGGGGTCGAGCCAGATTCCCTTACCCCCACCTTCGCTGTGATGAAGCTGTTTGTGGATAACTGGCGCTGGCAGGGGGTGCCTTTTGTTCTTACTTCCGGAAAGCGGCTCAAGCATAAGATCACCGAGATTGCCATCCAGTTCAAACCAGTGCCTCATTCCATGTTTCGCCGTGTGTTGGCAGAGACCATCACGGCGAATCAGCTTACTCTGGGTATTTATCCAGAAGAAAAAATCACCATGACGTTTCAGACCAAAAACCCAGGGGCGCAGCTAAGCCTCAGGGCGGTTACAATGGATTTTGACTATCGTCAAAGCTACACCGGCCCAGTGCTTGATGCTTATGAGAAGGTGTTGATTGACTGTATGCTGGGAGATCAGATGCTTTTTTGGCGACAGGACGGGGTTGAGCTGTGCTGGTCTTTTTTGACTCCAATCCTGGAACAGTGTGAGGAGTGCACCGATCAGGAAGGGAATCTTCATTTTTACCCAGCCGGAAGCCACGGGCCTGAAGCCGTAAGAAATGTTTTAAAGGAAATTAATTAAATGGAGACGGTGGACAACAAAATGAATGAAATCACATCACAACCGCATGTAAAAAGTCGGTCAAAACCGTTAGTCAAAGCCGGAATTTTAGTGACCTTTATCGTCGCAGCAGTCTTTCTGATACGGTTCACTCCGGTATCCCAATACCTCACTGCCCGAACCCTGGGAGGCTTTCTTGATTCTGCTGGAATCTGGGCCCCCCTTATCTATATCTTTATCTATGCAGCAGGGTTGTGTCTGTTTTTGCCCGGAACCCTGCTTACGGGTCTTGGAGCTGCCATATTCGGTGCCTACTGGGGATTTGTATACGTATGGTTCGGGGCCATGCTCGGCGCGAGTGCCGCTTTTTTTATCGGCAGAACGCTTGGCCGCGAGTTCGCCGCCTCTCTTATCGGGGATCGACTCAAGAAATACGACGATGCCATTGAACGCAACGGTTTTGCAACCGTTCTTTACCTGCGATTGATCTATTTTCCTTTCACTCCCATGAACTTCGGGATGGGGTTGACCAAAGTGCATTTTTGGGATTATTTCTTTGGAACAGCACTGGGTATTATCGTCGGAACCTTTATTTTCACTTTTTTTATTGGAACGTTAAAGGAGATCTGGGCCTCGGGCAACTGGGCAGAGCTTGTCTCTTTTAAGGTATTTTTCTCTATTGGGCTGTTTGTTTTTTCGTTTTTCATTCCCAAAATAATAAAAAAGATTCGTGCCGAGGACAGCTAAATTGATATGCTTTCGGTAATCTTCTACGGCTGCTTGGCGAAGGGACGGCCGTCCAGGATGTCCGGAGAATAAACGAATGGAAAGAGGAGCATACGTTCTGGCCGGAGATATCGGAGGTACCAAGACCCACCTGGGATTATTTGTAAAGGGCCGTGGAAGGCCGAGGATAAAAGCCCTGCAAACATACTCAAGCCGCCATACGCCCGACATTGAAACCATCATTGAATCATTTCTGGAGCGATACCCTCATCCCATTGCCGGTGCCTGTCTGGGCATCGCAGGACCGATAATCAGAGGCCGATCCCATATCACAAACCTTTGCCTTGAGGTCTCCGAAACGGCACTTCAGAAGCGGTTCGGCTGGCCTCATGTTCGGCTGATTAACGATTTGATCGCCACTGCCCACGGCCTTTCGCTTTTGAATCACAGTGAGCTTTTTCCGCTAAATTCCCGAAAGATTCGAAGCAAAGAAAACAGGGCGCTTGTCGCTCCTGGCACAGGGCTGGGAGTTGCCTTTATCGTTTGCGAAAACCGGATCTGCTCACCTGTTGCTTCTGAAGGGGGGCATATGGATTTTGCTCCTGGAAGTGAAGATGAATGGGATTTGTTTAAGTTTTTGTCTCAGCGATATGGGCACGTCAGTATTGAAAGGGTATTGACAGGCGCCGGATTGCACAATATTTACCAATGGCTGCTGTCAAAGAAAAGGTATCGGGAGCCTAAATGGCTCCAAGAGGGGATGAGAGAGATGGATCCGGCGGAAGCCATTTCAAATTGCGCCTTGAAGCATAAAGACCCGCTTTGCATTGCATCCCTTGAAAGGTTCGTCTCCATTTTGGGTGCAGTTGCAGGGAATATGGCATTGATCGCAATGGCAACAGGAGGCGTCTATCTGGGAGGGGGCATTGCGCCCAAGATATTACCGATGCTGAAAGAAAGCTTATTCATCAGATCATTTGTAAACAAAGGTCGGTATAAACCGTTTATGGAAAAGATCGCCTTGCGGGTTATCCTGAACGACAAAACAGCTCTTATGGGGGCCGCGCATGTGGCATTACAGCATATAGCTCGTTTAGGATGTATAAGGGTTTAATCCACGGCTTATGGAATCTTTGACCGCTTGCTTAAGGCCCACCCAGAGGGTAACCCTCACAGAGAGGGGGCGTTTTAATGCTTCACTTGAGTCGCAGAGCGGAATCGAATCAATATTAGTAGGAGGAGATCTTGTCAAATGAAACCGGTAGAGCTGTTAAAACAACGGGCGGCTTTTCGTGCAGCCGAACAGGTACGTTCGGGAATGGTGGTGGGGCTTGGCAGCGGAAGCACGGCAAAATTCGCCGTTGAAAGAATCGGGCAGCTGCTTGCCGCAGGAGAACTTGCCGATATTGTTGGGATTCCAAGTTCCGTTCAAACCGAGAAACTCGCCCTAGATGTGGGGATTCCGCTGACGACCCTTGACCATCATCCCCGGATCGATATTACGATTGACGGTGCAGACGAGGTGGATCCGAATTTGAACCTGATAAAGGGTGGAGGTGGAGCCTTACTCCGGGAGAAAGTTTTGGCTCAAACGAGTATGCGGAACATTATTGTGGTGGATGAGGGAAAGCTGTCTCCGCAGCTGGGGTTTCACTGGGCATTGCCCGTTGAAGTCGTGGCATTTGCAAGACAAAGCGAGGAAAACTACCTTAAGAGCCTGGGCGCTTCGGTTGCGATCAGAAAAGACAGGGCCGGCAGCCCTTTCGTGACGGACCAGAACAACCTGATCCTGGATGCAAATTTCGGTCCCATTGCCGACCCGCTGCTGCTATCCTCCCGGTTAGATGCCCGGGCCGGTATTATGGCACATGGGCTCTTTATAGGGCTTGCCAATGAGGTTATCGTCGCCGGCACCGGTGGAGTTCGTCATCTTAAATCCAAAAACCGCACAAATGCTCCACTTTTCCCTTGACATGTTTAAAAGCCCTTTTTTATAATTACATTATAGCTAAAATGTAGTTAAAAAGCGAACTTTTTGTTCAATTGAATGGTTCTCGAGTTTTCCCGATACAAGAAGCGAACACTCTATCGTTCGGGATAGCTTTCAAGCGGCTATATTGATGTGAGGCCTTTGAATTTTGTTCAATTTCAAGGAGGAACCTGTAATGGCAATCGAGAAGTTTTACGAATGGTATGAAAACCGGCATGCTTATCAAACAGACTGGAAAAAGCGCACCGGCGGAAAAATCGTCGGTTTCTTTTGCACCTATGCGCCAGAAGAGATCTACTATGCATTCGGGGTGCTGCCGGTTCGAATTCTTGGCTCCCATGAGGTTCAGGATGTTACCGAACCCCATCTGTTTGGCATGTTCTGTCCCTTTTGCCGGGATGTGCTGGCGCAAGGCTTGAAGGGGAAATATGATTATCTGGACGGGATTACCATCGGACAGTCCTGTCTTCATTTGCGCCAGGCCTATACATCCTGGGAAATCCATAAGAATCCTGGTTGGAGCCATTTTTTACCCATGCCCAACCATGTACAGAGCCCCCGGGCGATTCCCTTCCTGGTGGGAGAATATGAGCTGTTGATAAGAAAGCTTGAGGAGCTTACGGGAAAAACAGTAACGGACAGTGAGCTTAAAGAGGGAATCCGCATAATGAACAGCACGCGCAGAGTGATGAAGGATATCTATGAATTCAGAAAAAAGGATAATCCGCCGTTTACCGGAGTGGAGGCCATGTATATGACATGTTCCCAGTTTTTTACCGATGCCAGGGAATGGCTTCCGGTGGCAGAGGAGGTGAAAAACGAGTTGACATCGCGTTCACTTGATCGGGATCCGGGAAAACGGCTGTTATTGGTGGGTTCTGAAAATGACGACCTTGAATTTGTGAGAATGGTTGAAACCTTAGGGGAGCGAGAATCCATTGGAGCTACCGTCGTGGCGGAAGAGCATTGCACCACCACCCGGTATTTCTGGGATGAGGTAGACGAATCCCATGACGATCCACTGTTTGCTATCGCAGAACGGTATGTTTCAAGAACACCGTGTCCTTCCAAAGACTGGCCTCATCGAACAAGACTGCAAAGGATCTTAAAATTGGCGAAGGATTTTAATGTGGACGGAGCGATAGTGATCCAGCAGAAATTCTGTGATCCGCATGAAGCGGACATTCCTTTTATTAGAAGATTTCTTGAAGAAAATCATATTCCCACTTATTTCTTGGAATTTGATGTAACAACGGCGGTCGGTCCCTTTGCGATCCGCGTTGAAGCCTTTCTTGAAACCCTGGAAACAGAGGATGATCTGTTTTGAAAAAAAACCGCACCGCAAAGAAAACACAACCATCATCAGGAGGATAAACGAATGTCGCCATATCCAACAGAGCCTTTGAAATGCTGGCAGAAGGCCAAGGAGCTGAGAAAAAAGTTTTATGAAAACTACATGGAGGCCGGCAAAAAAGGCGGTCTTCGGTGGATGGGAAGCGCATGGGCCTTTGATGCCGTACCTGCAGCATTGGGTGAAGATGTCTACTGTATCACCGGAGAGCCTTATGGTGCCACCTGTGCCTTTGATAGACCTTTATCGGCAAAGTTTCTGACAGCTGCGGAAAACTTTGGATTCGCGCGGGATCTTTGTGCATACATGAGAAACTACTGGGGCTCCATTCTTACGAACCAATATGCACTGGGCGGTCCTTTTCCCAAGCCGGATTTCGCCTGGACCCAGCATATTTGCTGCTCTCATGCAAAATGGTATCAAAATGCATGTGAACTTGAGGGCGGCGATGTTCCCCTCTATGTGGTGGACGTGGGGGCCGGGGCATATCCCCCTTTTGAACCCGAAATGTATGAGCACCGGATAAAATACATTGCGGATCAATTACTGGATGGTATCGACTGGCTTGAACAGGTGACCGGAAGAAGATTTATCGATGAATTGTTTCTTGAGGCGGTTTGGAATGACATTCGCTCCACCAATAAATGGGCTCAGATCTGCATGCTCAATCGCAACGTTCCGGCTCCCCTGGATGAAAAATCGATCTATTCGCTGTATGTTTTCGGGGTGCTTCAAAAATCCAATGCAGAGTTTGCCGATTTCTATGATGAGGTGTATGAAGAGGTAAAAGACCGGGCGGATCGAGGTATTGCAGCAGTGGCAAATGAGCAGGCGCGGGTCATCACGGATACTCAGCCCCCATGGGGGTTTCTCAAGATTTATCGGTACATGGAATCATGGGGGGCCGTATCCATTGGTTCTCTTTATACCTTTGGTCTGACGGGGATGTGGCTTTACGATCCTGACAATCACGATTTCAGGCCAAGACCACTTCCTGCGCAAAAACCCAAGACCAGGGAGGAGGCCTGTCGAATGCTGGCCGACTGGCATCTGAGCAAGCCAGAGTATCAGCATTTTTATCACCCGGAATACAAGACGAAGATGATGGATGCCATCGCAAAAAACTGGAAGGTTGACGGCATCATTCTTCACTATAACAGGGGTTGTGAAGGATTAACCGTGGGAATAGCGGAAAATCGGCTGGGATTGCTTGAAAGAGGCAACAAGGTGATGACTTATGAAGGGAACATGGGGGATGAACGGGAATTTGATGAAGCCGCCACCTTAAACCGTCTCGATATTTTTCTGGATTCTATAGGCCTGAAAAAGCCGAAATAAACGGATGATGTTAGATTTGCTCTGGATAATTTTTGTACGATCCTTTGTGGAAGGCTGTGGCGGTGATCGGGAGCGCACAGCGGTCTTATAGACAAGAGACGGCTGTACGCGGGCCCGGTATTCATTTTTTCTAACATTTTAGCCCTTGTTTTCGAGTTTTCCATGAAGGAAAAGTGTAAAAAGGAAATCTCACCGGTACGTGACATTTTTTCAAAAAGGGCAAATTGATACCATTTTTTAAAAAGATTGGGGGTTAATAAGCAATGATAACTGCGGGAATTGATTGCGGGGCAAAGAATACCAAAACAACCATCCTTAAAGACGGCAAGATAATCGGCAGAGCGTTGGTGCCGACCGGTTTCGATCAGAAGAAAGCCGTCGGCGAATCCCTGGAAGGTGCCCTGAAGGCGGCCGGCATCACCAGAGAGAAGATCGACAGAATTGTGGGAACGGGTTCCGGCAAAGAAGCCGTCACCGTTGCCGATACCACTGTAAATGAGATCAAGGCGATGGCAAAAGCCGCCCACTTTTTTTTCCCGAATGCAAGAACGGTTGCGGATGTTGGGGCCGAAGAGGGTAGGGCAGCCAAGCTGGATGAAAAGGGAGTTGCGGTTGATTTTGCTATTAATGAAAAATGTGCGGCAGGCGCAGGTGCCTTTATAGAGGCAATGGCAAGGGCGCTTGAGGTGCCGGTAGAGGAGATGGGTCCACTGGCACTGACATCGGACAAGGAGATCCCAATGAATGCCCAGTGTGCTATTTTCGCAGAATCCGAAGTTGTGGGGCTCATTCATTCCAAAACATCCAAGCCGGATATAAGTAAAGCCATTCACGATTCCATGGCAAGCAGAATAGTTTCGATGATCCGTCGCATCGGGGTGAATGAAGATGTGGTGATGCTTGGCGGTGTCGGTTATAACCCCGGTTTTGTGGCCGCCATGCGGCGGGAATTGAAGCTTGAAAAAATTTATATTCCGGATAAACCTGAGTTCGGTGCTTCCGTGGGGGCCGCATTGATCGCGGCCGAGGAAGTGTAAGAGGATGGAATGGAGGTTTCAATAATGGCAGAGGAGCAAAAACAAGAATTTTGGCGCTGGACGGAATCCAACTGGAAAAATCCGGATTTGGACTGGAAAGATACCCAGTATGTGACAGTGGGAATCGATGTGGGTTCAGTCAGCTCTCAGGCTGTCATCATGACAGATGGAAAGATCTATGCCTACGCCAACATGCGCACCGGCTCAGACAGCCCGAACAGTGCTAGAAATGCACTTGCATTTGCACTGGAAGCAACGGATATGCCCGAAGATAGAATGGATTATTGTATTGGAACCGGCTACGGCAGGGTTAATGTTCCCTTTGCGGATCGAACGGTTACAGAAATCGCATGTCATGCAAGAGGGGCTAATTTTATTTACGGGCCGCAAGTTCGAACGGTGCTGGATGTGGGAGGGCAAGATATCAAGGCCATCCAGTGCGATGAAAAAGGAAAGGTAACCAATTTCCTGATGAACGATAAATGTGCCGCCGGTACCGGCCGTGGTATGGAGGTGTTTTCGGATCTGCTGGGTGTTCCCATCAATGAGGTTGGAGATCGATCCTTTAACGTAAAGGAAGATCCCCCGGCCGTATCCAGTACATGTGTGGTTTATGCCAAATCTGAAGCAACCGGCCTTTTGCGAAAAGGATGGAGCACCGAGGAGGTCCTTGCAGCCTATTGCAAGGCAATGGCGGAGCGCATTTATTCGCTGGTTGAAAGGGTAGGGGTTAAACCAGAGTTTGCCATAACCGGCGGGATGGCCAAGAACAGGGGGGTAATCGATCGACTAATGCCAATGATAGGCATTGAGCGAACGCAGACCAAGTGGGATACGCAAATCGCCGGCGCAGTCGGAGCCGCGCTTTTCGGCTATGCTCTGTGCCAGAAAGGCAAGGGCCGTAAGAAATAAAGGGTGTTAGTTTACGTATTTCTTTACAAGCGGAACATTGAACCCGGAACATGAAAAGGAGGATACCGATGCTGGCGAACTATGGTTATAAAGACGGTTCCGGAGACTATTTCATTACAATAGATACGGATAAATGCGACGGCTGTGGAGAGTGTGTGACTGCATGCCCGGCGCAGGTCTTTGCCGTTGCCGATGAAGATCCCAATGACCCCATGAGAGAAGATCCGGTGGCGGTTGTGGCTGATGAGAAAAAGAAAAAATTAAAGTATGAATGCAATCCGTGCAAACCTTCATCAAACCGTGCTGTGCTGCCCTGTGTAAAGGCATGTGAGTCGGCGGCCATCTCTCATTCCTGGTAACATTGATTCAGCTTTCTCATAGCGCTTTGTTTAGAATATCCAAACCGAGTATATCCCCGGCTCTTACAATATACGATAATAAGAGATCGGGGTTTTTGCGGAGTTAAAGGACTAATCGTTATCCAAAAAAAGTAAAGAGGTAACTTAATGGATACGATCACTCTCACAATAAATGGCAAGAGCGTTGAAGCGCCGGCTTCGGCCACCATCCTGGAAGCTGCAAGAGGGGTAAATATTTATATCCCGGCTCTGTGTTATCATCCCGATCTTCCGCCTGCATCAGACTGTTTGTCAAGCCAATCGATATATCAGGGGGATGAAAAAATCGAAAATGCCAGGCCTGGAGAACACGCAACGGGCTGCGGGCTGTGTGTGGTTGAAGTTAAGGGTGAAGAGAAGCTTGTGGAGGCCTGTTCCACCAAAGTTCGGGCAGAAATGGTTGTAACCACAGACAGTGACAGGATAAGGTTAAGGCGACAGGAGAATTTGATCCCCATCCTTGCCCGACATCCCCATGCATGCCTTACGTGTGCACAGCAAGAAGGATGCAGTCGAACGCAATGTTCCACCAATGTGCCGGAGAATGAGAGATGCTGTCCGCGGTTCGGGCACTGCGAGTTGCAAGATGTCGCCAATTATATTGGTATTTCAGACGCCACGCCAAAATGGCTTCCAACCGATTTACCTTCTTTCAAAGAAGATCCCCTTTATGTGCGCGATTATAATCTTTGTATAGGATGTACTCGCTGTGTTCGTGTCTGCCGGGATCTTCGGGGAGTTGATGTCCTTGGATTCGTTTTTGACAAAAACGGACAGCCGATGGTCGGAACTTTAAAACTCGGTCTTTTAGAGTCTGGCTGCAAATATTGCACTGCATGTGTGGAAGTATGTCCGACAGGGGCGCTTATGGACAAATCAGTACATCCGGGCAAAAAGGAAGAGCAGCTTGTCCCCTGCCGGTCTGCGTGTCCGGCAAATATCGATGTGCCGGGTTATGTGCGACTCATCGCGGAGGGGAATCCGGATAAGGCCAATGCAGTGATAAGAGAGAAGGTACCGTTTCCTGGAATTCTTGGAAGGGTTTGCCTTCATCCATGTGAAGAGGTCTGCAGGCGGAGTGAAGTAAATGAGCCTGTGTCAATATGCGCCCTTAAGCGCTATGCTGCCGATAAGGCAAAAGGCAACCCCATACGGGTGGGAAAAGATACCGGAAAAAGGATCGCCATAGTCGGGGCTGGCCCTGCTGGTTTGACGGCTGCATTTTATCTTCGCAAAAAAGGGCATTCCATAACGCTGTTTGATGCAAAAGATCGTCCCGGCGGAATGATGCGCTACGGTATTCCTGCCTATCGGTTGCCCAGGTCCGTGATCGATGCCGAAATCAAGCAAATCATGGACCTGGGGATTGATCTTAGACCCAACCAGAGCCTTGGTAAGGATTTTACCATTTCTAATCTCAAGTCCAGTGGTTACAATGCCATATTCCTTGCAACCGGGGCTCCCATAAGCAGGCGGATTGAGGTTGAAGGTTCCAATGGACCAGACATACTGTGGGGGATTGAATTTCTTGAAGCAGTGGCAAGAGATGAAAAGATTCGATTAAAAGAAAGGGTGATTGTAGTCGGAGGTGGAAATGTGGCCATAGACGTTTCCCTTACCGCTAGGCGTTGTGGTGCCAAATCCGTCACCATGGTCTGCCTGGAATGCCAAGAAGAGATGCCCGCGCATCGATGTGAGATCGAGGAGGCGGTGGCGGAAGGAGTTCAAATTTTACCCTCCTGGGGTCCCCATAAAATTTTAAGGGAAAACGGCCGGATCACGGGAATGGAACTGGTTCAATGCACCTGTGTGTTTGACGAGAAAGGGAACTTTTGTCCCGAATTCGGCGATTCCAGGCAAAAGATTGAAGCCGATCAGGTCATTATGGCCGCTGGTCAGCAAACAGACCTGTCCTGTCTTAAAGGCGAGGATGCCGTGTGCATCGAAAATGGAAGGATCGTTGTGGACAATGAAACCCTGCAAACAGATCTGCAAGGGGTGTTTGCAGGGGGTGATGTGGCTACAACTCCGGGGGCTGTTATTCATGCAATTGCTGCCGGACGAAAGGCAGCGGCTTCCATTGACAGGGCTTTGGGCGGCACAGGGGACATCGAACAGACTCTGTACTCCAGGCAATCCCCGAGACCGTACCTGGGGCGGGATGAGAACTTTGCAAACAGGCCTCGTGAAAAAGTGCCGCAGTTGGATATGGAGCAGCGTCATACCGGTTTTAAAGAGATCTCGTTGGGATTTACAGAAAAACAAGCAGAAAGGGAATCGAAGCGATGCTTGCAATGTGATCTGCGGCTCTATCTTAAATCCAATCCCTCTGCGCCTGCGCCCTGGCTTTCCTTTGATTCAGATTCCGTCATGCAGGTTCCCGACACCGAAGGTGTTTATACCTTGCTCGATCAGGAACACAAGGTGCTTGCAATCAAGGGAACCGTAAATCTGCGCACATCATTGCTTGATGAACTGAAAGAGAGCGATAAGGCCGTCTGGTTTGAATATGAAGAAGATAAAATGTATAGCAAGCGCGAAAGCGAGCTGATTCAAAAATATATACAGGAACATGGCGAGATGCCGGGGGGCGGTGATTCTGATTTGGATGATCTTTTTTAAGAGCTTTACAATTTTTTTCTCAGGTTGATGAAGTTACTTCTGTCAAAACCAAGGGTTTTAAAAAAAGACAACAGGTCGGTAGAATCCCATCGGACGGAGGTGTAAATATCTTTTATTCCGGAATCCCTATAAAATTTGAATATCCTGCGGGCTAAACGATCTCCTATTCCCTGCCCCATGTATTTGGGATCGACACCCATCAGGGCTATCCATGCGCTTTTTTCAAGTCCAAACGCTCCCGAAAGAACATAACTTATCATATAGCCGATAACCGTTCCCTCATATTCCGCCACGTAGCATGCATTTTCATTTTTAGGGACCTGTTCTTCGATGATCCGCCTGAAATCCATTTTTGCTGGTTTCTGGGTTATGCTTGAATATATCCTGCTGATGGCATCAGCATCTTCTGCAGTTAATTTTCTTATGAGAATCTTCTTCTTCACAAGCGGGCTCCTTACGGAAAGAAAAGCGTCAGTCTATCCGTATGATTTTCACGTTATGCCCTACCCAATTGGGAGGGAGATAAACCCGGCCGCTGTTTCCACTGAGCTTGACCTTTTTTTCGATCATCTCCTCCCCGTATATTTCAAACTTTACCTTATTTTTGTTCGGTTTAGCTTCCGGTTTTTTTGTCCTCTTGGATTTTTTTTCGGTCGGCACCTTAAAATCCCTCTTGAGTCCATTAAAAATGTTAAAATGCAAAATTTACATGGCAGAATGACCCTAACATTCCAGTATAACCGGGTCAAGACGTTTTTATCCTGATACTTCGAACCCGTTGCATTGATTTTCCGCAACAAGTGTACTACTCTTTTCCAGGACCAAGCCTGTGAAAAAGTGGCCACCCTTAAACTTTAGTTCACTATTTTTCTCTACGAACACAGCATGTTATTCAATAACGACAGCAAATTGTCGATATGATGTCCCCGGGGGGCCTACACGATTTTACTTGATGTGTTATTGTGTCCGAAAATAACAGGTGGTTTTCATGAAAATCGATCTTCACTGCCACAGTAAATACTCGTATGATACATATTTGGAACCTGAGTCCGTTATCGAAGAGGCTGTATTAAAAGGTTTGGACGGTGTCTGTTTCACAGAGCATCATTCGATCGCCGAATCCTTGCCCGTTGACAGGATAAGAGCCCCCGAGAACTTTTATATATTCAGGGGAATTGAAATATCAACCAGCTGCGGGCATCTTCTCATTTACGGTCTAAAGGATGACACCTGGAACCTTTGGTCTCGAAATCATTACCTGGAAGTAGAACCGGTCATACGAGTAGTTCATCAACTGGGTGGAATATGCGTTCCAGCACATCCATTCAGAGGGTACGATTCCTTCGGGAAGGCCGTATACCAGTTGAGCGGGCTTGATGCCATCGAAACCCACAATGGGTTAAACTCATCCTGTCAAAACAGTAAGGCATTAGAAGCGGCCAGAAGCCTTGGCTTGCCTTCCATTGGGGGAAGCGACTGTCATACCAGGGACAGGGTGGGAGCTACACGAAATTTGAAAACCCGGTGCGCTGCATTGAGGAGCTGGTGGAAGAGGTGAAAAAGGGAAACTGTAAGGGAGTACTTTCATGCTCGGTCATATCCAGCGAAGACACTGTGCTTTAATAGGACGGTGCTGAACCCTGAACACCTAACGCCTGGACACTCTCATTGCTTAAGATCCCAGGAACTATTAACAACGGGGCTGATTTAAGGTTCAATTGCTATTTCGGCTCAGAAGGCTAAGTTGTTTCTATGGGTTCAATACATTTTGGGTCATTGTTTCGTGGCGAGTTCACATATTTTGAGACGCGCTGAGCCGCAAAATCTTTTAGATGCCTTTGTCGGACACGGCTTTCAAGCTGTTTCAGGTCGGTGATATCCGGATTCAGCCAATCGGCGTACATCTCGGATGGCAGGATAACCGGCATGCGCTGGTGGATCTTCTCGATGGATCTGCTTGCCGCAGTTGTCAGGATGGTACATGAATAAATGGTGGCTGCCTTACCGTTATTCCATGTTTCCCAGAGCCCTGCAAAAGCGAACGGTTGCTTTGAAGGCAGTGTTATGAACCATGGTTGTTTTTGATCCCCTGTCTTGTCCCACTCAAAAAAGCCCTCTGCCGGAATTAAACAGCGTCGATACCTGAATGCACTTCGAAAGCTTGGTTTCACCGCAACGGTTTCAAGACGGGCATTGATTTGCTTTGATGCTCCCGAGGGAGTCTTTGCCCAGAAAGGCACAAGCCCCCAGTTAAGTTTTACCAGTACGTTTTCCTGCCTGCGGATGATAGCCAGAATTTCCCGGGCGGGGGCGAATCAATGGGAAAGTACCGTTTGAGGGTCTCTATGGTGCTAAACTGGGTAAACCTTCCACACATAAGACATCCATTGGCATGTTTGATGCGACAACTTCCTCGTTAGAAAAACCTATCCTCCAACTAGGCAAATACGAATGTTGCTCCATCTGTTCTGTTTGACCCAGATGAATTTTTCCGAGAACAGTCGATCGCTCAAATAGTATTTTCCTTTTTTGTGACGCACGAGATACTTTTTGAGTTGCTTCGGGCCACCATTATACATGGCGTAAATTGCACCCGCAAGAAAATGATCCTGGACCGGTGGATTGCCCCCCAGTTCCTTTAATGCGTACTTGTTAAGATAAATATCGATAATTTCACATCCCGCCATTGCATTGTAACGAATATCCCATCGCAGATGCTTCTGATCGTAAATTCCTCGCCACACCCGTTCATTTACCTGCATCAAACCCACCGATGTGCCGTTGTAGGATCGAAGGTACGTAACTTTTCCTCTCTTTATGATAAACTGCCGAAAACAGCTTTCCTGCCATGCGGTTGACAGCACAAGCAATCGAAAAAGTGGGTGATAAGTATTTGGAAGCTTGCTGTCTGCCAGCCGAGCATCTGTTACCGCTTCTAAAAGCGATTTAACCCTGTTCACATACCCGTCCACGTCACCGCCCTTAAGCACCCACTGCCATATCCTTTTGGGTTCGGTGGCTGCATCTGCAGCCCATGGGGGACGGTAAAAAACAGATAAGACCATTTGCAGAATACTGTTTACGGTTTCAATCCCCTCTTGCCGGGGATTTACACCTGATACCGGCAGAGGCGGCCCAAGGCCAAGCACCGATCTAAGCTTCCTGTTCACCCCAACCTGATAGTCCAATACTTCTTCTTTTTTTTCACCTAACATTTGGATCAATCGGATCAGACCATTTCGGCTGATTTCAACTCCAAGTTGCGGGCCGATCTGATCGAGTGCGGCAAGTGCATCCGATGCAGTAAAAAAAGCAAGATATCCCAAAAGGTTCTTGGATGGATCATCTCCCAGGTGGCGCCTGAATACAGGCGACAGGTTTTCCCAGGCGCTGATAAATTGATTGCGGATAAGATCCTCGGATAATGTTTCACTAATAAACTCAGAAACAAACCGATGTCTTGTCTCAAGAAGTACATCCATCAGTATTCGGCGGTCGTCTCTGGAAAGGGGTTCGTCTGCCAGGGTCGTGATAATATATACGAGGTATGCATCCCAGAGTTGCCAATTTTCAATAAGCTGGGCCAGCTCATCGCCGGTTATGGTTTCAACCCTGTGTTCCTTCTTCTCGTAGCTATCTTCTACATCGGTTAAAATTTCGATTCGCACTGCTTGTGGTGTGGCAGAGGCCTTTCCGGGTCTCATGGATTTCACCATTCGAACCGCACGCTCCCTTAAGTCGTCCGGGAAAAGAGGTGTCACAAAGGATTTTAGTTCCGATACCGGAGGCGCCAGATTGATAGTAATGTTTGCGAGGTACGTGTACACGGACTCTTTTACAAGCCGCCAGACAATACTCGCTACGGTTGCCGGTTTGTGATGTTTGTCATACAATGCTGAATCTTGAATATCGAAAGACAGGGTCCATTTATCGTCGATTTTCGGGACCTGGAACAAGACAAGATATCCTTCCCAATCCACCGGGAATAGACACTTTTTGAAAATGTAAATTCCGGCATGGAGCTTTATCTTTGTTTGAAACCGAACAAGACCTTTTTTTTCCGCAAGCCGTGGATCTGATATGGTGATCGTCCAGCAACCATGGGCTTCATCTGCAAGCAGCACCGTTTGACCAGGATCTTTGAATGCGCTCTGGATAACAAGCGATTTCAAAAGAGGATAGTCAATTGTAAGAGGCAGGGAAACTGTCTTTGAAAGCAGGGTGCCGGGAAGTGCCAAGACCAAGATCGGTAACAGCAGAAGCAGTGATTTGGTTTTTTTCATCAATATCATGAATAAAGCCAGCAGAAGCCGGGGTGTTTTCCTATTCAATCTCACCATGATTCATAAGCGGAGTTTATTCGGGCAGGAGTATGCTCGAGCCGGTTGTTTTTCGCTCTTCCAAGTCCTTGTGCGCCCTGGCCGCATCGAACCTGAGCATAAGCACCCGGCGGAATTGCCGCATAGGCTACCCGGTCTCCCACAGCGATTTCGGTGACTCCATCGCCAATCGACTCAACACTTCCGGGCCACCCGTCTCGTAAATCGTGATGGTATAAGGCATGGTTCGTTTTCCTTCTTTAGAAATAGCAATTCATAAAATTCGGCAGTGCAACCAGTGATGATTTTTCCTGCGCCGTCGATCTGAAAGATTTTTCCTGACACTAATTATAGGATGTATAGCACTAGAGGATTTTCCATGTCAATTTATCGACATTTTTTCTATCTGCTCCCGGTGAAATTCGAGCCATGAGCCGAATGGTCACAGACCCCATACGCATAAGCTTCTCTTCTTTCCGGTACCGAGAATGGCATCCTTTCCCCTATGTTCACCCGCATTCCCCTTAAGCTTGTCGAAGCGATTGGGCTTCGCCATCGGCAGCGACCCAACAAGGTGTAGATCCCGTTTAAGCGGGGCTGCAGGGCCTTCAATATTGCTATTGTAATTGGGGATAAAAATGTGATAAATGTTGAAATATACCAATCCAGAGCGACCGGTTGTAGGCTCGCTTAGTCTCATTATAGATGCGTACAGGCACTAATGGTAATTGTGATGAAACGAAGGGTTGTCCGGGAATTTGCAGGTATCTTTGGCTTTTTGTTTGAAGCGGACAACCCACTGATGTATTATGGGTAACCCCATTGAAGCGATCAAGTGCCGTAAATATAGATACAACGATCATATCAGTTAACTGGATTGGAGGATCCGAGCATGAAAAAAAATAAGAAATTAAGCGCCTTTCTTGGTGAGGATACCGAGGTTGAAGGTAAGCTGAAATTTCATGGCACATTGCGGATCGATGGTCGATTCAAAGGCGAAATCACCGCCATTGGTTCCCTTGTTATTGGCGAGGGAGGGGTCATTGAAGCCGATATTCATGCCACCAATGTTCTTAGCAGCGGTGAAATCCGTGGAGCAGTAAGTGCTGATGAGGTCATTGAAATTCTGGAACCCGGTAAAGTGTTCGGCAACATTGAGGCGCCCAATGTGGTGATCCATCCTGGGGTGATTTTTGAAGGCAACTGCTGGACCCATGCACCCAAGAAGCGGGTGGAAGAGGAACAGGTTGTCGTCATTCGTGATGCCAAGGCTGAAAAAAAGATGATCACCGAGCAATAAGCACTGAAAAGCATGTTTCGTCCTTTAAAAGCAAACCCATTATCTTCCTAAATGTTTTTAACGTCCATCCTGTGGCTGGCCCCTGCCACTCAGCTCGGGCAGCAGCCTTTACAGAGTCTTGTACACTAAAACTTTTATTATCTCCTAACCTGAACAAGCCGGTTGGAGCAAATTGAGCTTCGCCATAGGCTACGAGCCTACAGGGGCGTAAATTCCGATCTTTCTGCGAACCAAAGATATTTGCGAAATAGAGCACTAAGTGGCCGGCTCACCTATAGTCCAAAAACCAGCAACATACTCCGCCGGCACAAAAAGGATGATCCCGGCGAGCATCCACTTGATGGTGTTGGCCGGAACAAATTTCTGGCATCGTGCGCCCACGCAAATGCCTGCCGTGCCTCCCAGTGCGAACAGAATTCCCAAAAGCCAATCAGGTAGGTGCCACCGACATTTCGGGATAGTACGGTGCGATAGCATGGTGGAAGGCAACCCTGGCAACCGATGTGACAAACGTCCCCATGAGGCAACCCCGGCTACTGAATAATAGACGGGAAGCCCGAAAAAGGTTACAAAAAAGAGCGCAATAACCGCTACGCCTCCAACCCCATAAATTCCACCTGCGATACCGACGATAAAACTTGGTGCAAAAACGCCCTAAAACGGGTACATCGAACTGCTGCTCGTAAAAGATATAACCCATCAGTTTGGGTATGTAATTTATGCAATTGCGATGTAAACGTTCTAAGGTAATGATGTAAGAACAGAGCAATCGCTCACCTTTTCGGCTACAATCACATGATAAGTTCGAAACCAGGGTGGAGATAGACGGTAAATAAACCACCCGACAACGCCTCTTAGAGAATTAAAATAACTATAATGGCGGTAGTTGACTTCTCGCACTCGAAAGCAATGCATTTCCAAAAGCTTTCTTATTTCCGAAGGAGCGTACTCCCTGAAATGTCCCATATGTCCGGTAAATCTTAGTTTGGATAATTCAACCAACGCGTCATTGAAGCTGTGTCCGGTTAAGAAACGAAAGATCTTGTGAATGGCATAAAGGTTGGGCGTGGTGAACAGCAGAATACCGTTTTTGATCATCACGCGGTTTATTTCAGATAGTGTAAACAGAGGGTCTTTGTGAAGATGCTCAAAAACTTCATTGAAGATAATGAAACTGATTGATTTGTCGGCAAACGGAAGCGGTTCTTTCTCTATATCACATTTTTTTATGCACAGATCGAATCGTTTTATGAAAGGCACGCACCGGTCCATCTTTAAGTCTATGCCGATAACAGGGAAATTTAGTTTTTTTAGCAAGATGGTGAAGTGACACGGAAAACATCCGATATCCAGAATGGTGCCGTGTTTATAATATTGTTTGACAATATCGGCGTCATTTATGAATCTGTTTCGATGGCGAATAAAATAGGAGTATATGAAGCTATCGGATTCTTTAAGCTGCCTTTCAAGCTCAGACAGAGCTTGTTTCATATCTTTCATACAGAAAACCGGAAATCATTACGACGTAAACTAACGCTTCGCTATTTTTATTCTGATAACTTTGCTTTTTTCCTTGTGGCTAATCCCGTGGGCAACTCCAGATGGGGCAAAGGTAAGCGAGCCGGCCCGAACACAAACCGGTCTTCCATCCAAATTCAAGGTCGCGGCTCCTTCAAGGAAAATTAGGATCTCGTCCAAATCTTCATGTTGATGCGCGTCATGCCCTTCGGATTCATCTCCTGTGATATAGGTAAGTTCAAGGCCGTCTAATTCAACAAGATTCTTTCCATATTGTCCAATCAACAGAAATCTCTGTATGCCAGAGATTGTTTTCTTTCTGCTTCCTGTTGCGTATGAAGGTTAAAAAGTACAGAAAATTGTTATTGCGCGGAAGGCGGTGTTTTGCTTTTTTTCTCCTTTGTTTTTGGAACACTCACGGGAACGCCTTCAAATGGAGTTCTTCTTTTCAATTTCCTGGTTTTGGGGTCTCTTAGCGTTTTTAATATTTCGATGCTGTCCTTAAATCCCTTATAGTGCCTGGCCATATCAATAGCCATCCCCGTCATGTTGGCCATTGCCTGGACAAAATTCACGTCTTCGAGAGTAAATTCAAAATGCTCGGCCGTATACACCCGAAGGGCCCCGATCAAATTGCCGCCCGCCAGGATTGGCACGGATAATATGGAGGCGATTCCTTCCATTTTTGCAGCCTCAGGATATTGAATTCTCGGATCATCGCTCACATCATAGATGGCCACCGGCCCGTCCTGCAAGGACTCAGCGATCGAGCGCAGGGCGCTGACCGGTCCTTTGTTGATATACTCCTTGCTCAACCCATAAGAAGCGGCGACTTCAAGTTCGTTTGTGTTTCGGTTGATCAGAAATACCGTGCACCCTTTGGCATCAAGACTGGTTTTTATGCTTTCCACCGTCATGAGTACCACTTCTTCCGGATCCTTTGAATGGGAAATGGCTTTTGTAACTTTAACCAATGTTTCATAGTTTAAAAGCTGCTTTCTCATCTCTTCTCCTTTCACTCCTGTCATGATGAAGGAGTTTAGGTTTATGGGTGATGGCAGTGCCATTACATACGACAGAGTGTCGCTTGTGCTTGAAATCAGCCTAATGTGAGCAGGTAATGGAGTCGAATATGTAATGTCAGATAGAATTGAACAATGAAAATCAAGATTTTAAAATGAACTTTATCGAAAGATTTCGTTTATGTCAATTATAACAAAAGTGAAACCGAAATTTCTGATTTATCTTCCATTCGACACCGATTGAACATTGAAGCAATCACCTGCCTGAGAACTTTCTGTGCGTCCTTGCCAAAAGAACGGTTGCCAGAAGGGATGAAAAGAGGAAACAGGCTGCCATGGCATGAAAGATCGACACTAGACCAAATCGATCGGCGATGTAACCCGAGGCGGCCGCAGCGGTTGAACCTACTGCAAAGGCAAGAAAAAACTGAATGCCGAAACCAAGGCCCCGGCGGTGGGCGGGAAGATATCTTGAGACGAGATAGTTTTGTACCGGCTGGGTGGCAAAGTAGAAAAAGGCGAAAAATATGGCCGAAACAACCAAGAGCAGATTAGTGGTTACGGCCATCAGAAATACCCAGGTTGTTCCGATGATCGTGGTAGTGAAATAAATTTTCTCTGGTTTGTATCGATCCACGAGATGTCCTGCCATTAGCTGGCCGATTCCACCGAACACGAGCGCCACTGTTGCAAAGGTGCCACCAATGGCGACGGATCCCAGGTTTAAAAACTCCATATGCACATTTTGCCCCAAATATGCTGGCAAAAACGTCATGGTTCCCCTGTAAGTAATTCCGAGCGAACAGACACTGAAATAATAGACGATAAGGTTGAAATACGAAACTCGCTTCTTAGGATCTTTTCCATTTTCCAGCCGGGTCTTTTTGATAGGCAACATGGTCTGTTTGGGCAGTGTCAACGAAAACCACCCCACAGCAACACCGCATATTCCAAAGACGATATACGGAGATTTCCAGCCCATAAGGGCACCCATCCATGCTGAAACAAGAGGAACCAGAGCAATACCCAGGCTGCCGGCGATGCCGTTTATTGCAAAAGCGCTTCCCTTTTGCTGAAACGCATTGGAGATCAGAGTGTTGGCTGCCGGGTGGTAGAGACTGCAAAACAGACCGATCAAGCCCATGAGCACCCCGTAAGCCACAAGGGAGTCGACTGACCATATGAAAACCGATAGGATTCCCGCACCGAAAAGAAAGATGGCCACAAGCCGGTTGGCACCTGCTTTATCCGAGAGGTAGCCTGCCGGGAGCGCTCCCAGGCCGAAAGCATAAGAAAAAACGCTCACCACCACACCAAGGTGAAAATAATCGGTGCTGAATTCAATCAACAGAAGCGGAATCAGAGGCGGCAGAATTCCCTCATACAAATGAACCAGGCTGTGAGAGGCGGCAGTAACTCCAAGTATCTTCTTTTCTTTCTGATTCATGGCTTTTCCAAGAAGTGCTCGATGTCTTAAAAGGTTCAGAAATTAGAAGATAAAGAGCTATGATTAGGAGAAACACAGCTTTTCTGTCAAGCATTAAAATTTTCGATTTCATCAAAAAAATGCTTGACATCTGAAAAAAGCTTGATTAAAAATGAATCGTTTCATATTTTAATTAAAAAAATTTATTTTTTAAATTTCAATAAGTTATTTTATGATTTTCTAATAACCATAATCTTTTATGAATTGATATTATTAGAAATTTTACTGTAAATACATAAGCTCAAGAATCACCCTTTTTTAATAATGACGGCCACTATAAAAGATATTGCAAAATACGCCGGTGTGTCGGTCGGTACCGTATCGAAGGTTCTGAACAATCAGGGTAATGTCAAAGAAAATCTTCGTATTCGTGTAGAGGCGGTGATCGATAAATTTCATTACAGGCCAAGCTCTCTGGCAAGAGGAATGAAAATCAGCAGAACTCACACCATCGGCCTCATTATACCTAAAATAACCAATTCCTTTTATGTTCAGGTGATCGAACAGATAGAAAAAAGAGTAAATGCGATGAATCATGCACTGGTTTTGGGCAATTCCAATGAAGATATCGAAATGGAAATAAACTTTTTAAGAACCTTTTCCAATATGCGGATCGATGGTCTTGTGCTGGCATCTACGGGACGAAATCAAGAAATTCGAATTCAACAAGAAATTGAATGCTATAAGGATCTTAACATACCGGTTGTACTGATTTCTAGAAGACTGCCGGGCATCGATGTGGATACGGTGGAACTTGAAAACAAAAAGGGCGCGTATCTGGCGACCCGGCATCTCATCGAAAACGGGCATAAAAGAATCGGGATGATTTCAAGTTCTTCACATACATCCGCCAGTTCTGAAAGAATCGAAGGCTACATGAAAGCCCTTGAAGAGTTCCAGATACCCTATGAGAGCACGCTTGTGCATGTGGGGGGCCTTACCATCGACAGTGGTTACCATATTACCCGTCGATTGCTGTCGTTACCCCATCCCCCCAGCGCCATTTTCGTCGGCAGTAATTTCCAGTTACTTGGAACCTTAAGGGCTCTGAAGGAAAGAAACGTTCGGATTCCAAAAGATATCTCTTTGATTTGTTTCGACGATACGGCGTGGAGTTCTTTTGCGGACCCTCCTTTGACCGTGATCCTTCCGGATACGGAAAATTTCAGCCAAACAGCGGTGGATTTCCTTTTTGATCGAATAGACGGCAACTTTATCGGCGAGGCGCGCCACAGGATCCTTCCAACTAAACTGGTGGTGCGAAATTCGGTAAAAAGGCTACAGCAATAGATGCTCATATTTTACGGTTAAAGATATTAAGGAGAGCAGAGGTGGAAAAGCTTGTCATTACGGTCGCCCCAACCAACACGAAGTGGTTTAAGAAAGACAATCCTTTCATGCCGGAAACCCCGGAAGAGATCGCCGAGGATGTAATAAAAGCATACCATGAAGGTGCTGTTGTTGCCCATATCCACGCCCGCGACGATCTGGGGCAGGAGACGTTTGAAACAAAGTATTTTCGGAAGATAGTCGAGCGGATTCGCACCGAAACAGATATGATCATCCAACTTTCCACTGCCGGGGCTGCCGTGCCGTTTAAAGAGAAGCTGATTCCCATCGGTGAATTGAAATCGGATATGGCCTCATTGAATATCAGAGGCAGTGACCAGGAGATCGAATACAACGCAAAATTCATGAAAGACAATGGCATAACCCCGATTATCGAGGCATTTGATTTGGGAATGATCAAAAAAGCAAATAGGCTCATTGAAGAAGGCATTATTGAGCAGCCGGCTCATTTCGAGCTTGTTTTTGACCTGGAAAGTGTACCGGGAAAATCGTTCATGGAAGATGCTGAAGAGATGATAAACAGGATAAAAGCGATGTGGCCCGGCAGCATCTGGTCCAGAAATAGAGGCGCCCACAATCAGTTTCAGCTGGACGCCATGACCATCATACTCGGAGGGCATATAAGGGTTGGATTGGAAGACAACCTGTTTATATCCCCCGGGCAGATGGCAAAGGGGAGTTATCAATTTGTCATACGCACAAGAAAATTGTGTAATGCACTTGACAGGCAGGTGGCTTCGGTTGAAGAGGCGCGAAAACTCTTTCAACCAATTCCCTGATAAAGGGGAGAAACTAACGAAACAAGCACAGAAAGGAGGCAAAAATGAGACATGCAAGATTTGGGTTTTTATGGACTATCGCTGGTGTACTGTTTCTATTGGTTACACCTTTCAGCCCGGCGAACGCAGCAATCGAGATGACGATTGCAACTTTTCACCCTCGAACAGGCACAGCCGATGTGGAGGGGCTTTACTACTATAAAGAGCTGGTGGAGAAACGGAGCAACGCTGAAATCAAGGTGAAAGTTTTCTATGGTGGTACTTTAGGTGGTGAAAGAGAATTGGTTGAGCAGTTAAAGCTTGGAACCATCCACCTGTGCCTTGGGGGCTGGGCAACCCGGGGTGCATACGTTAAGGATATTATTTCCTGGGGTGTTCCCTATCTTTTTTCCAACAAAGATCAGATCCTCGCAACCATTGAGGGCAGAATAGGAAAAGAAGTTAAAGCGGCCTATGAAAAGAACGGCATTATCTGGAACGGCGTTTATTTTCGGGGAAATCGACAGTTGACCACGAATCGGTATGTAAAAACACCGGCGGATTTAAAGGGAATGAAAATCCGTCTTCCCGAAAATCCGGACTGGCTGGTGGTTTGGAAAGCCTTCGGCTGCTTGCCCACACCGATTCCCTCTCCTGAGATATTTAACTCGCTGCAGACCGGGGTAGTAGAAGCTCAAGAAAATCCCATCTCCTCAAACTACAACCGCAGACTGTGGGAAGTCCAAAAATACACCGTGTTAACCAATCACATCGTGGATATTCAATCCTATCTTTTAAGCAAAAAGTTTCTTGGTAAGCTGGATACGAAATATCAAGGCTTGCTCGTCAAGGCAGCCATCGATACGATGAAATGGTGTACAGATTTTTCTTTTAATAAGGAGAAAGAACTTATTGAGGAAATGAAAAGACACGGGATGAAGTTCTTGACTCCTGAGTTGAAGCCTTTTCAGGAAATTGCCCTGGGAACCATGGACTATTTCAAAAAGAAATGGCAACCATGGGTGCTGGATGAAACCATGAAGGCAATCAAGTAGCCGACGTTATCCTGTTCAGAAGCAGACGGCCTGGCGGAAACAAACCTCTTATTCGTCAGGCCTACTTTTCCGACAAAACTCTTGGTCTGGTTCAAAACGACGGAACAATATGAAAAAACTATACGGATTTGCTTCAAATTTATTCGAGTCCCTGTCGACCATTTTTTTAGCCTGTATATTGACTACCGTTATCCTCCAGGTGTTTTTCCGGTATGTGGCAAGGATCGTGGTTCCCTGGACAGAGGAATTTGCCAGGTATCTTTGCATATGGATGGTATTTATGGGAGCTGCTGCGGCTGTAGCCAAAGAAACCCACATACGCATTACCTTTGTTTTAGACAGGATGCCCGAAAAGATACGCCTTGCGTTTGAAGTCCTATCCCTGGTGATTGTGTTCCTTTTCAATCTTATCCTGTTCCTGGGAAGCATCGATTTAATTAGACTGAACTGGGGACAACAGGCGGTCACGTTCCCTGTGAGCGTTGCAGTGCTTTATTTGGCCATTGCTGTTTCGTCTTTCTTCATTTTGGTATTTTTGCTGGTTCTTTGTTTCAACCGATTGGCCCGGTTTTTCTGAAACGAAACCACGGGCGGGTCCTTTGCCCCACTGCAGCCGTGCAGCAGGGGTTTATGTTTCAGGAGGTGATTTAAATAGAAATTCTGCTCATTTTTTTTCTGCTTCTTGTAGCCTTGCTGCTTCTGGGAATTCCGGTTGGGTATTGCATCGGAACCACTTCCGTCATTGCACTGATTATCAAATGGGGATATCCAAGCCTGTCTTTCGGGCTGATTGCTCAAATGCTGGTGTATGGCATCAATAATTTTCCCATCCTGGCGGTGCCGCTGTTTCTGTTAACCGGTTCGATAATGAATGTCGGTGGTGTCAGCTCTCGGATTTTCAACTTCGCGGGAAGCATCGTAGGGCATATTCGCGGAGGGCTTGCTCATGTAAACGTGCTGGCCAGTTTCATATTTTCAGGCATGTCAGGGGCTGCTGCAGCAGATGCTGCCGGGTTGGGTCAGATAGAAATCAAAGCAATGGAAGATGCCGGATATGATAAGGAATTTAGTTGTGCTGTAACGGGGGCTTCAGCCACGATCGGGCCGGTGGTTCCCCCCAGTGTACCCCTGGTTCTTTATGGTGTTTTAGCCACAACCTCCGTGAGCCGGCTTTTCATAGGCGGAATTGTTCCAGGCACACTGATGGTTGTTGCGCTTATGGCGCTATGTGCCATCATTGCAAAAAAGAGAAATTACCCAAAGGGAGATCATTTCAGTGCACAGCGGTTAATCAGGGCGTTCAAGAAGGCTTTTTTCCCCATACTAACTCCTGTTATCATCATCGGCGGCATCTGGTCAGGAGTTTTCACTCCCACCGAAGCAGCTGGCGTGGCTGCATTATACGCATTGATATTGGGTTTTTGCTACAGGGAGTTTAAATTCACAGAACTGGTCAGTACTTTTAGAAGTGTGTCCATTAATGGATCTGCCATTCTCACCATACTTGCCTGTGCCATGATTTACAACAGTGCATTGACGCGAACCCAGGTTCCTGAAATAATAACAAACCTTCTTTTTACCATCAGTAAAGACCCATTGATCATTTTGTTGCTTTTGAACATTACCATCTTTATTGCGGGCATGTTTATGTCTACGGCTGAAACGATTACACTGTTTACGCCGCTTTTTGCTCCGCTGCTTCCAAAGTTTGGGATCGATCCGATTCATTTCGGGATTGTAATGGTTTTAAATCTTATGATCGGCCAACTGACCCCTCCCTTTGGAATCGTTTTATATGTGATTGTTCGGGTCGGCAACATCGAGTTCGACAAGTTGGTTAAGGCCTGTGTGCCTTTTTATTTTCCTATTTTTGTGGTGTTACTGATTATAATTTTTTTCCCGTCTCTGGTCACCTTTCTTCCTGATTTGGTGTTCGGCAGATAACGTTATGGTACGATTACAAATAAGGTAACAGTAATTTGCGATGAAATTTTGAGTTTTGGTAATACGGGGAGGTGGTTTTTCAAGCAAAATCTCAGTTGTGAGACGGAAACGTAAGTCTCGTAAAACCTTTTATTTTGGATATATTGCAAAATTCCAGATAAATTTGACTATAAGGGGGAAATAATGAAAAAAGAGTTGTTCGTGTATGCAAAAGACATGGAGTTGATCGTTCACAAAACAGGCGGCCGACATTCAACCCTTATTTTAACAGAGGAAGACATGGGTGCCAAAGGATTTATTCTGGGCTGCCATACCATGGATCCCGGCGGAGGCGCCAAGGAGCACGTTCACGAAAAAGAACAGGAAGCCATGTTTTTTTATGAAGGAACCGGCATTGCCACCATAGATGGCGTCGAGTATAAAATAGAACCCGAATCTGTCATGCTCGCGCCTGCCGGAGTTAAACACAGCATTCAAAATACGGGCACCGGGCCTTTAAAATTTGTATTCGTTTACTGCCCTCCGCTGCCGGAGCATGTAAGTCGCAAAGAATATTACAGACGTGCAAAAGACAAGGTTAACAGATAATAGCCCCACAGGAGCATATATGAACGATGCGTTTCCCAAGGCTGGTTATAGTGCAAGCGAGCTGCTTAAACAGATAGATCAAATCCAAAGGGACGATCTGTCTTGGCAAAGCGGGAAAGTATTTGGAATTGTCTATTATCTGGACGAGGCGCTTTTGAAATTTTCAACCGATATCTTCAGGCGGTTTTTATGTGAAAGCGCAAGCAAACCACAGGTCTGGCCAAGTTTGAAAAGATTCGAGGATGAGATTATCGGTATGGCCTTGGATCTGTTTAATGGTACCGAAGATTCGGTGGGAACTATAACCTCGGGGGGTACCGAAAGCATCTTTTTGGCAGTCAAAGCAGCACGGGATTGGGCAAGATCCAATGGGTTCATTGGCGATGTGCCACAGATCGTTGCCCCGAACTCGGCACATCCGGGGTTTGATCGCGCTGCTCAGTACCTGGGGCTGGATGTTGTACGGGTGCCGGTGCAGCCGGTCTGGACGATCGCCAATGGTACACGGCCCGAATCAAGGAGCCTCCGGGGATCCATCTGGTTGTGACACCGGCGAATTCCCAGATGTCGGACTGTTTTTTAACCGATTTAAGAGAGATCATCGAAATGGTGAAGTGTGGAAAAATCTCAACACGCAACGAACCCATTTATTAGATTGGGAATCAGGGATGCCCCCGTTTCCGGTTTCTGGTTTCCATCTGGGGTCATTTCAGAAGGGGTTTGCTTTTTGGGTTTGTCGAGACTTTGGAAGAGATTTCCATAAAAATAGCCCGGTGAGTAATATCAAAAGACAAATGGTCAATATGGGAAACAAAAACAAAACGAAAAGCAACAAAAATACTAGAAGTGTAATGGAAGAGGCCCCTCTTATCATTTTGCAAAACACCCCGATGTCCTTGTTCTTCGCCCTCATTTATGAATCATTAAATTTTATCATCTGTTGATTTTTATCGACATGAACTTAAGAAACATTTAGACCCAAATCGATTGTTAACAAGATGAAAAACATCAGGCCGGCATCAGCAAATTGAAGCTTCACACTTAAGCGCTTTATCATAATGAATCGGGCTTCGCAATGTGCTTACGGCCCAACAGGGCGAAGATACCTGTTATCGGGGAAGCTTGGACTGCTTTAAGTTTCTCTCAAACCGGGGCAAAGGGCGATAGAGGGTTGCACTAAGCGTACAAATTTTAGCGCCGCAACAAGAGGGGGTCAATGGGATGGTTTTCCGCCATTGCGGTTAAAGTGCTGAATGGCCTGATACATAAATGTTCTTATGGCAGCCTCCCGTCCCGGCTGAAAGCTCCCATCATAAGGTGTGTCCAGGTATGGTATTCGCAATTCGTTCATTAGCGGTTTAATAATGGCAGAGGTAATGGTGCTCGGCATGCAGGTGAAGGGATAAACGTTAACGACACCATTAAATCCTTCTCGTGCATATTGAATTATTCCGGATATGCTAAGGCAGGCCTCTGTGCCCGCGTCAAAGGAATATATATCGTTTTCTTTGAGAATCTCTTCAAGATGTCCCACTTTGTGATCCGGTTGTATATCGATTAATTTTTCTGCCCGTTTGTAAACCTGTTTTTGTTTTTGCTGCTGGTAGAGAAGATCCCCGCCGTATTTAAGGATATCTTTCAAATGCGCTTTCAGCGAATTTAGATGCATCTGTTTCAAGCTGAAACGAAATGCTGTTTTCGCTTCCCTCAGCCGGTCATAGCTGGTATAGTTAACCCATTCAGCAAGGGAGGCGTTTACAACCTCGGCACCATAATGTTCCAGCAACCGGATCAAGTCTTGATTGGCATGAACATGGTGCCTGAGATAGATTTCACCGACAATACCGATAAGCGGCTTTCGCGGCAGATCGGGTTTGATCAATGATTTCCCTTCTTCAATAAGGCTCTCTAAGCGATCTATGATCTTATCAAAGCGCTGTTGAGCTCCGTACCTTTCGAAGCATGCCTCCATGATATGCATGGATTTTTCGATAAATTCATCCGTTATTCCCGGCTTGATTTCATATGGCCTGATGCGCCATAGCAATCTTTCAAGCACATCAGTGACCACGATTGACAGGTAGCCTGCTTTTCTGAGGCCGCTGACCCGCTCCGGATTGATGAGGCCGTCCAGTGAATATCCATCCGAAGTGGTAAGTGAGCCGATTTTAACATGTCTAAACTCTGGAAAAGAATCCAGAACGATTCGCTGGTATTTGTTGTACATCCCAAACCGGCATGGTCCTCCGGCTTCCGGCATGAAATAGATGTAATTTTGCGGAAGGAAATCTTTCCCCAGCCTTTCTTTTTCTTTCTTCAGGAAATATAAAATATCGCCGGTGGTAATTTGGCATGGATAACACTCTTTTCCAGAGGTATGCTCTTTTCCAAGGTCAAGTCCTTTATAGGTCCCAATCACCCGGCTGCGGATGCCGAAACCTCTAAAAGTGGCTGCCAGCAGATGGCCTCCGATGCGGTTCATTTCAGGAATAAGAAACATTGCCTGGCTTCCGCTTATATCAAATCGACCCACCTTTTCGGTGAGCGATTGAAAATTAATGACCTTTTTGGCATTCTTCTCTGTCATGTCAACTCCCTGTTAAGATTCCATGGCAATTTGAACACCTTCTTTGAGCATCGGAGCCAATTTTTGCATGGAGTTTTCGATAACATTTCGAAATGCCTCCAGGCGGGTCATCACACCCGCCACCGCACTGTGTTCGTCCAGTTCCAGGATGAGGTATGGCTTAGATCCCATAATGAATTTATAGAAATGCTCGATGAAGGAATCCGCGCCGCATCCAAAATTGGTTAAATGGATACCGAAATGATTTGGTACTTCCTGTATTAACTTAGCCGTTCTGAGAATCTGCGCACCAAGCCCCCAATACATGTTGGGAAAATCTTTAAGATCAACTGATGTGACATCAATAAAATCCATTGGAAGCGCAGCAACTCCGATCTTGGCCAGATTCTGCCCCAGCCTTAGATTCAACCTCTCGTCATACAGGTTGTATGGCCGGCCGGTAACCACCACGATGGGTTTGTTGGGGTTTTGGCGTTTGAGGATTTCACGCCCTTTCCTGTGAAGATCTTCGACGAAACGGTTTTGTTTCTCCAGTGCATAACTGAACGCCCTTTTGATCGCCCGCTTGCTTACACCGAGTTTCGATTGAATTTGGTTTGATAGTTGATTGGCCAGGATATCGACATCATGCTTAAGATGTATAACCGGGGCTAATATCTGTGATGAATCCAGTCCTAGAGCGGCTCGAACCATATAGGAATTGCTCTGCACCAGCGGACAGAAAAACCCTCTTTCAGAGGGCTGCGGGGTTGCCATGTCGATAATGGTGGGAAGGAAGATATAGCTCGTTTTACCGACCAGGAAGCTGACATGTCCGTGAGATACCTTTACCGGAAAACAGGTTTCCGCCACCATGGTTTCAATACCGGTCTTGGCAATTTGCTGATTGGTGGCAGGGGTGAGTACGAGTCGAAATCCCAGTCGATCAAAGAAATGCGCCCACAGAACAGTTGCATGAAGACCATAAAGACTTCGTTGCATTCCCACCGTGGGACGACCGTCCGAATGCATAAGTGGCTTGTCTCTTAGCTCTTCATAGACTCCAATCAAATGGGTTTCCCATATTTTCTGTCTGAGCTCAAAGTAGTTTTGCTGTTTTTCACCGAAGGCTCTTATGGTGTCATAGCGACCACACTCGCCTCCCCATATGCTTCTGCGGCCATCGAAGCTGTATATCTTCAATTTGCACTGATTATGACATTGTTTGTCAGCTTTGCAGATTCTCTCCTCATATTTCATTCTGTCGCCAATGACACTGTCGAGACCTCTAAAGCTGCTGTACGATTTATTGTCGATCCGCATTTTCTCCAACACACTGACGGCGGCACCATATGCGCCCAGCACCTCCCTGTTAAGCGGGACGATAAGCCCCCGTCCCAATACATTTTCAAACGCCGCCACAACACCCTTGTTCAGCGAAGGCCCCCCCAGAAACATTATCCGCTGACCTATCTTTCGTTTTCCCACCACCCGGTTCAGATAATTATATACAATGGCATAACAAAGCCCGGCGATAAGGTCGTTTGTTGCAATTCCTTTCTGATGATAGGTCACGAGATCGGATTCCATAAAAACCGTACACCTTTCGGCAAGCTTTACGGGACGATCAGAGGAGAGCGCGATTTGTTGAAATTCCTCCACGATGTTGATCCCGTATTTATTGGCCAATTCATGCAGAAAGCTTCCCGTACCTGCAGCGCAGACTTTGTTCATGTCGAAGTCAAGTGGATAGGTGTTGGCAATGGAGATGTATTTGGAATCCTGGCCCCCGATTTCGAAAATCGTGTCTACTGTCGGGTCGATTTCCACCGCCCCCCTTGCATGGGCGGTTATTTCATCGATAATAAGGTCGGCTGAGAGAAAGTCTCCAACCACATTTCTTCCGGATCCTGTGGTGGACACGCCGGCGATTTCGATACGGCCTCCTAATTCCGCCTTAAGAGAAGCAAGCAGTTTCTGGGTGACCTCTATGGGTTTGCCCTGGGTTGGAACATATTGTTTATGGATTATTTCACGCTTTTCATTAATAACCGCATACTTTGTTGTTGTAGATCCGATGTCCAGACCTAAATACACCCGGCAGCCTTCAGGAATCGATCTGATTTGAAGATCGTTCCTTTCCGGAAAGATCGTCTCTTTGAGTTCCAGTTTTGGGGCAAGGGGAACAGAGGTGATTTGTTCTCTCACTTTTCTGTTCAGTCGATTTACATCAATTGTATTCTTCCGCTTTTCGGCCAGGGCCTGCAGGGCGACGCCAATCGCTCCAACAGAGGTGCTATAACGCGGTACAATCAGTCGCGGAAAATATTCTTTAAAGGCCATTACCTGAAGTCTGTTCATGGACAGACCACCGATGAAAATAATCGGTTCCTTGAGAGCACGGTTTGATACGATCGTGCTCATATAGTTTCTTGCGTTTCCCACATGCAAACCGTAAATAATATCCTCAAGACGCTCTCCTTTGTTTTGAAGGTGTATCATATCCGATTTGGTGAAAACCGTGCACCTGCATGCCACACTGGCGGGTTTTTTGCTTTGCAGGCCCAGTGAAATAAAGTCGGTTAAAATTTCATCTGTGCGTTCCTGGGAAACATCCGCTTCACGCCCATAAATAGAGGTTGCCAATCGCTGTGCCTGCTGATCGATGAAAGATCCCGTGCCCGCCGCACACGGGCCGTTAGTGTTGAAATATTCGAGCTCCCAGCCGCCGGGGAAATGATCGATTTGGAACAGAAAGGTGTCCTGTCCTCCCATGCTGATAACGGTTTTCACATCAGGTTTGATAAAAACCGCTCCAGCGACTTGACTGATTGTTTCAAACTCATAACAGGTTCCCAACGTTTCACTTATTTTCTTCCCATGGCTTCCCGTAAAGGAGATGGAGCGGATATTTTCTTTTCCGTAATCACGATAAAGGCTTTCAATGATTGACTCTATGTGTTCTTCGATTTTGCCCAGATGTCGTCTGTACGGATATTCGCAGACGATCTGCTTTTCCTCATTGAGGACTATACAGTTTATACTTATAGATCCAGCGTCAATGCCCACGAAATATTGATTTGCTCGATTATGAAAACCTTTTTCCTTATCGGACATCTTATCTGACTCCAGCCTTAAAGGTAAGGGTTGAATTGATCTGAGATTTTCGAAAAACCTGAGCGCGCGGCTACAGGTTTGAGCCTGCCGTCTATAAACCGAAATACAAACTTTTCACTTCCATTTCCTCCTGCAAGCACCTGGCTTAGCAGATCATCTGTTAGAAGCCCATATAGTTGTCTTTGGTTTTTCGGCTCCCGCATCTTCTTGATTTTTTCGTCCGCACCCGCCAGTGGCTCGCATGCTGTGATCCGGGTCTTGAAAAACCGGTCAATGGCCTTAAATGGTATCCTGTGCAAAGGCTCTTCAGTATTACCGGTGCCGTCAGCCCCTATGGGCTGCCTTGCCGCTTGCAGAAGTTCTGTTCTTAGGTTTCCCAAATCGATCAGAAAAGGGGTAAAGCCAAAAAGATAGAAAATTGATGTCCTCCATTCCCGATACCACATCCGTCTCAAGCTTTTTAAAGCCTCTGTGCGTTTCGGTGTGAGTCGAATCGGACCTTGCAGGCAACGATAATGACGGTACTGAGGCTTTTTTCCTTTTTCGGCCACTTCATTTTCCAGTGCAAGGCTTTCGGGAAAGAGCATGCATGGGAGCGGGCGCACCGGGTAGATGCAACAAAGATCGTTTTTAAGAAAAGGGCAGGGTTTGTTCAACATCAAAGAAACCATCCAGATCCAATCCGTGTGATCCTGGGACAGCAGGCTCAATGAATAGTATCGCCTATATATGGAAAATATTGGTTCATCCAAATGGGCAGCCGCACCGATAAGGTCCATTATCGATACCGGAATGTGAAGATCTTTATCTTTGCATCCCGGCCGGGTGCAGTCTGCAGCGCACTGAAACTCAGAGCAGTAAGAGCCAAGCCTGGCGCGTTTTTCCAGGTACCTCCGGATGCACTCCAAGCAGTTTTCCATAGTAAGAAAAGCCGCAGCCGATTTTTCTTTATTGTATGGCCATTGGCAGAAGTAGATTTGATAAAAATAAGAAAAACTCTAAATTCTGTCAAGCTTAAAAGATGGAAGCCGAAGATTATCCAGGGGAAAAACAGGGACTTGTTTGCAGCTGAACTTGATACCGAATTTTACCCTCAAGATCCGTTGACCGGCATTCCCATGAAAGGCCAGATGAATAAGACGGCCAGACCGACGACAATCAACATTATGGCACTGGCAGGTATTCCATATAGAAAGAATTCTGCAGTGGTAAATTGCTTTGATTCATAGGCAATGGCATTCGGTGCTGCTCCTACCAGCAGCACAAACGGCATTCCAGCAGTAGCAAGAGATACAAACAGGATCACCTCGGGGCGCACACCTAAATAGGGGGCAATCACAAGGGCAACAGGAAGCGAAATTGCAATGGCCGCCACATTCATGATGAAGTTCGTCATGATCATAACGAAAAAAGCCATTCCCATTATAAAAATAAACCAGTTGTTTCTATGAAATATCATCAACCATTTAATGGCGAGCCATTTTGCAGCCCCGGTTTCCCAAAGACAGAATCCGATACTCATGGCTCCTGCAAAGAGCAGGATTATGTTCCATGGTATTTCTTCAAGATCATCGATATCAAGAATCCCGGTAATAAAAAACAGTATCGTCGAGGTTAAAATAACGGCCGTCTTATCAAGCGGTTGAAGCACTGGCACCACAGAGCGCAGGCACAGGGCAAGGATACATGCCGATACGATTACCAGGGCAACCACTTCGTTTCTGCTGATGGGTCCCAGCTGGGTGTTAAGCTGTCTGGCCTGTTCTTTCAGGCCCGGGATTGTATTCTTTTCAGGCCTAAAAAAAATCAGAACAAATACCCAAAGAATAAATACCATCATCCATCCAATAGGGAACATGTAATAGCTCAGTTCAAAAAAACTGACCGTTTTGCCGGAAATATTATTAAAGAACCCTATGGCAACCGCACCGCGCGCAGCTCCAAGCAGTGTGATAATACTACCCGCACCCGCAATGTACGCCATCCCTATAAAAAGACCTTTGCCGAATCGAGTCGATTTATCGCCTTCACCATAAAGCCCGTAGATTGAAAGAAGAAGCGGAAAGATGGTAGCCGCAACAGCGGTATGCGCCATAATATGAGTTAAGGCAGCGGTTAGCACAAAGCAACCGAGGTATATTCTACTTGTTTTTTCCCCGACAAGCAGAAGCATTTTATATGCAAGGCGCTTTGTGAGCCCTGTTTTTGTGAAAACCATGCCGATTACAATGGATGCGAAAATAAACATAACCGAAGGATCCATGAAATCCGTGAAAGCAGACCTGGCCGGTCGAATGAAGAAAAGCACCTGGAGCACCCCTATGGCCAGGCTGGTGATTCCAATGGGCACCACTTCAAATACCCACCAGGTTGCCCCCAGTGCAGCTACCGCCAACGCACCCTTGGCCTGGTTGTTCAAAACAAAATGCTTGCCCGCAGGATCAATGGCATTTGACCATGGGGGTGAAAAATAAATCACCACAAAAAGCAATACCCCCAAAAAAAGGAAAAGCAATCGTTTAAATTCTAAAGAGGGCCTGTTGATCCTATATTCGAGGTTTTCCGTCATTGTCCGGCGCATCCGGCTCTTGGAACAAAAATCAATGGGGAGTTCAGAGATCGTTTCAGCTCTCGATGAATTCCGACATCTCGCATTCGCTCAGTGTCTCCGCCACTTCCATAAACAGGTCTGTCTGTCTTAATACTCCCACGATCCTGTCTTTTCCGGTTACCAGCAGCGACTGATGATGTTCACCGGCCATTTGATGGATGGCCTCTGGTAAAGTTGCATTTTCATCGATACAATCAACTTTCGCAGGACCGTGAATCAGTCTCTTTACTTGCAGCCGGCCGGACTCTCTGCAAAGATCGATCAAGGGCTTTTCCCAGAATCCGCACAAGTCAAGCATAGGTTTCAGGTAGTTGGGGCTGAAACCAAAACGAGACAGGGATTTTGATTCTTCAATATGCTTTTTTTTAGGCTCCAAAACTCTCAGTACATCCAGTTGGCTGAGTTTCCCAACAACTTCTCCACGCCGGTCAGTTATGAGAAGCATCCGGTGTCGCTTTTCTCTTTGCTCATATGCCTGTTGAGCTTGCTTAAGCGCCCATGCCGCTTCAAACAGGGTCGCTTCGGCGGATATGGTTTCGTATTCGGAAAGGGGAGTCATTATATCTTTCACGATTTTCGATCTCATTATCATTCTCCCGAAACCTGAGGATTCTGATAAACCTCCTCAGGTTTGTGATTATACCGGCGGATTTAGGTGTTTTCATAAAGCTTATCTGAAAAAGAACGATTTAAAACCTCATAAACAAGCATAATTTCAAATTTTTAATGAATCAAGCCGGATATGCAGATCAAGGAACGCTTGTATTTGGTCATTTCCACATGGAAATCGATTTAAGATTAGGCCCGGTGGCAGGAAAACCTCAAGCGGCATCCGGCTGAAACCAAACCGTTAACCTGCAGTCAGCATCGACGGTATATGAGATTTATGGCCCCGGAAGCCCATCGAAGGACAGCCAAAGTATACCCGGACTAATATTCGGTTATCTTATAGTTTTCAATAAAATAACCAAGAACAGATCTCTGATCTGTTGTCAGTTTTCCAAATTGGCCGCCTATTCGACGGATGAGAACATATGAAGGACCCTTCTTTGGATTTTCCTGGATATCATATATGGTCTTAAACGGCAACTTTCGTATTCGAAATGCTTCACCGGTAAAGAAAATGCTCAATGCAAATGAATGGATGGGTTGTTTTTCACCATCAACATATCGAAAAGAAAGACCTCCATGGCTGATATCGATGATTGGGCCGATTTTGTATTTCTGGTTATGGAGAACAGCAAGGGCACCCTCCTGAACGGCGAGACGTTTTTCTTTTCGCCTTTCAAGAAACCTTTTCTTTTTTTGGGTATTTATCATTTATAAAGTTAACGTTTCTTCAATCCTTAGGATCTCCGTCTATTTCTGAGTTAATATAATTCTTTTTTAAGCGGTTTAAAGAATTTGTAACTCTCTATTAATATTACAAATTTATTAAATACTCCCCTTTGGGACAAACCGAGTGCAGCTTCATCCCCTAATGGTGGGATTTGATGTCGTTTTCCAATGTGACTCAAAACAAAGCAGGGCGTTTAGGTTTTTGTGTAAACCCCTTTGCCCACACTCTTAATCTTGCCCGTTTTCTTCAATCTGTAAATGATATTATAAATCTTTTTTTGGCTGAATCCGGTTTCTTTCATAATCGTTGCCGTGTCTACTCCCGTATTTGAACGGGCAATGATTTTAAACACCGCCTCGCTAGCTGAGGTCGCCGCTGCCATGGTTGAGGAAGTGTCCTTGGGAACGTCCTTTTCAGTTTTTTTTGTATATGCTCTTGCAGAGGATTTTCCCTTTAACGACTCAAGGGATGGGCTTTCTGCAAGTGCGTCCACTTTTTCTGCGATGGCTTCAACCCCCTGTGCCAGAGCTTTCATACCTTCTGCCAGGGTTTTTAGAAACTTTTCCAATTCTTTCATGGCTAACTCCTTGAATTATTTTCATGTTTGGACTTTAGAATATAATAAGATTCTTTAGCGGTTTGTAAACCCGAGAGCGGATACGGCAATTCGTTTTTACCTCAACATTTCCCATGTCTTTCCGATATACAAAAAGTAATCTTAAATTATTATCCCTTTTCAAGGAGTAATCTGATGGACAGAAGATGCGCCCAGTGTGATGGAAGCGGAGAGTTGATATGTGAAGGCTGCGGTGGACGTGGCCAGGTACAGGCCTTTGACGGAGAGGATATGGAATGCCATTCATGTGATGGACTTGGTACTATCGATTGCCCGGCCTGCAATGGCGTGGGAGCTTTTGTTTTTACCTACAGAGGGAACGTTCAAAACAATCCTAATGGTCGAACCATTTATTTCGAATGATAAAATTCTTAATATCTTCCGGGTGAACCTGTAGTTCTGAAACCACCTTGTCTTTGACCGATATGCCTGCCTTGTGGACGGTATGCTGGTTGCCAGAAAGCAGAGGGTGCCACCAATACAGTTCTTTTCCCTCAGCTATACGCCGGTATGCGCATGTGGCGGGCAGCCATTTCAACCGTTTTATGTTTTGCGGGGTGATTTTCATGCAATCCGAAGGTATCGTGTAAGGGTCACAGTATATTGAACAACGGCAGCTAGTCAGGTCCAAAAACCGGCAGGCTACACTGGTATAATAGACCTTACCTGTTTTCCTATCTTCAAGCTTGTGAAGACAGCAGATCCCGCAACCGTCACAAAGCGATTCCCACTGATCGCGGGTCATTTCCGCAAGAGATTTTGTTTGCCAGAAACGATCTTCTGGTGGCTTCAATTGGTAACCCTTTCCTCTTTTCCCGAGGGAAGTATCGGGAAAAACCAAGAGTTTTGCTTGATATTTTAAATGATTTACCTATATGCATCAATGATTATTTGACTGCACCATGGAAGGATGACAACCGAGCCATATTTCGGTATGTTATGCATATCAATTTCGTATATATTACGGATGGAAACGTGATTGAAAAGGAGCAACAAAAGCTTTTTCAGTACAATTCGCAGCAAGGGGGAAAAGAGAATGCAGGATTTTTTCGATAACATCCATCGAAGGGGCCTGGTAGGCCGGAGAGATTTTTTGAGGTTCATTTCGCTTTCGGCTGCAGGTGTTCTGGCGGGATGTGCGGCAAATCCGGTTACCGGAAAATCCGAACTGATGCTCATTTCTGAAAGCCAGGAAATCAACATCGATAGAAAAAATTCTCCTCACCAGTTTTCTTCAGATTATGGCATCACTCAAGACAGGGCATTGAACGATTATATCAACCGTACCGGTAAAAGGCTTGCGGCCATCTCTCACAGGCCGTATATGCCCTATTCGTTTCAGGTGGTAAACGCGACTTATGTAAATGCATATGCTTTTCCAGGCGGCAGCATCGCTGTCACGCGCGGAATCCTTCTTAAACTCCGCAACGAAGCAGAGCTGGCGGGGCTGCTCGGTCATGAACTGGGACATGTTAATGCGCGGCACACTGCCCGGCAGATGTCAAAAGGTATGCTTGCTCTGGTTCTGATAAGCGGGGCTTCCATTGCGGCAGGAACCTACGCCCCCGGATATGATCGGTTGATCTCACAGCTTGGAATGATTGGCGCCGGTGCCCTGCTTGCCTCTTATAGCCGTGAGAACGAACGGGAGGCAGATTCTCTGGCAATGGTATATATGGTTCAGGCGGGGTATAGTTCCCAGGGATTTGTCGGGCTCATGGACATGCTCAGCAGCTTGTTCAAAAGAAAGTTTAGTGCAGCGGAGCTCTTATTTGCCACTCACCCGATGAGCGATGAACGTTATCAGACCGCTGTGGCTGCTGTGAGAACGAAATATCGGTATGCAAAGAACCAGCCGTTGTATAAGGAACGCTATATGGACAATACAGCAAATCTTCGAGCCATCAGAGAGGCCATCGAAGAGATGCAAAAGGGCGAAAAGCAGATGCGAAAGCAGAATTATGATAAAGCCCAGGACCATTTTCAAGTCGCCTTGAAAAAGGCGCCGAATGATTATACCGCCTTGGTGCTCATGTCTAAAACGATGATCGCGAAGAAGCGATACGACAGCGCATTGAGATATGCCGAAGAAGCCAAACAGGTCTATCCGAACGAAGCGCAGGCACACCATCTCGGCGGCTTTATCAAGATCAAGAAAAAGCAATATGAAGCTGCTTACGAGGATTTCAGTCGATACGAAAAACTGCTTCCCGGTAATCCAAATACATTGTTTTTCATGGGTTTATCGCTAGAGGGAATGAAACGTTACAGGGAAGCAGCCGGGACTTATTGCAGGTACCTGCGGCAGGTAAGAGAAGGACGATATGCACAACATGCATACAGACGGCTGGTCCAATGGAGGTATGATTGCTACTGAGCACCTTATTTTACCGTAAGATAGTCAATGGTTCTTAAGTCGAATAAACCCCGTAGTTGCATAAATCACATAGTAAAATTGCCATTTTGGCCTATCTATAAGTATCTAACGGCTGCACCCTTTAAGCGGTTTTAAAACAACGGGGTAAAATTTTTAAAGGCAAAATAATTACATCGAAGCTCTTCAAGCGGCAGCCAGTGCAAAACACTGAGTTTAAGGCACAGGGGAAAGGGTTGTAAGTGGCCGGAATCTTGATCCCCTTAGTTTAAGCGCTTTGTTGACTTCCATTGTGCCGTTATCGAAGGATGGTAAAGTGTATTTTGCCTTTTAAAAATTCCATTCGACGTCGTCATATAAGGTTTTTTAAAGGATTTGTGGTGCGAAACTTGAACCGAAACAGGGAGCGCCCTCCCCTTAAGCTTGTGGAAGAGATTAGGCTTGGCCATTGGCTACGACCCAGCAAAGGCGAAGATCCCGCTTAAGCGGGGCTGCAGGGTCTTCAATTCTTTACGGCTCATGTTTCGAACTTCGAAGAGAATTGCTGCCAGTATACACTTGGCCGAAAATCGGGGGTTAGCATGAAAAAAGGCCTGATATTGCTCTTTACAGGGAATGGAAAGGGGAAAACGACCGCTGCCCTGGGGCTGGCTTTAAGAGCCATGGGACATCACTTTAAAATTTGTATGATCCAGTTCATTAAGGGCTCTTGGCAATGTGGGGAGCTGGAGGCTTTAAAGCGGTTTGAAGATCTAATGGAGATACACGTCATGGGCCGGGGGTTCACCTGGAAATCCGATGATTTTAACAAGGACAAACAGGCGGCGCAGACCGCCTGGCAGTTTGCAAAACAGATGATTGCTTCTGAAAAATATCAAATTATCATCTTGGATGAACTCACCCATATTATCAAATTGAAAATGATCGATGAAAAAGAAATCGTTGCTGCTTTATGTGCAAAACCAAAAGATCTGCATGTGATAATCACAGGCAGAGATGCTTCTGAGTTGTTGGTTGACGCAGCGGATCTGGTTACGGAAATGCAGGCTGTCAAACACCCGTTTAAAGCCGGAATCAAAGCTCAGAAGGGAATTGAGTTTTGAAGGTTTACCCCGTAGTTGTAAAAAACAATGATTCAAATCTGCCATTTTGCCGTGAACTATTGTCATTTCTCTCTGTGTTATTTCTATCATTGTGGAATTCACAGGTGGCAAAATCCAAAAATCACATGGCAAAATACCCTTAACACACGATTAAATCCAGCTTACAGGGTTTAGACTGGACTCGTGATTCAACAACGGGGTTTATTCCGGCATAGAAACATCCGTTGCGCTGTGCTCGACGTATTGCAACCGGGGCGTGATTGGATGAGCAGCTGGCATCACTCAGTGGTTTTACTCCACCAGAAATCGTTATTGTCCAGCGGATCGAAAGTCTTCCATCTTCCATTTACAAGAATGCGTGGTGACAATTTGGTTTCATCGCGCCCGCATCGCATAAGCCTGTCCATTGTCATAATCCAGCCGATGAGCATACCGTGTTTTTCAAAACTCTGAATGCTGTACTCGGAATCCGACGGATACATGGGGCATTCACCGATTCGAACCGCAGAGAGATGGTTTAAAGGGCCACGGTAAAATAGAACCGCAGCGGAAAACGGATTAAATGTTTCTTTAGCACCTGTCTTTACGCTGTTTGGGGTATAACAGGCCACCAATAGGCCCGAGCCCAGCACAGCGAACAGGACAATGCGGCAAATTATATTGGATCTATTTGCTCGATAAAGCTGTTTCATATCTCGATTGAAGCCATTCCACAATTAAAGCAACAAAAAAGCCGGCACCGGCCACCATGATGATGGTGGCTCCGGATGTGAGGTTAAAGAGGTAAGACAGCCAAAGTCCCACCACACAAAATACAGCACATAGCGCACTTGAAAAAAACATCATCTTTGCCAGAGAGGTTGAGAATTTTTCTGCAATAAATGGGGGAATGGTAAGAAGCGCGATCGCCAGAATAAGCCCGACAACTCGAATTACCATTATAATTGAAAGCGTTGTCATAATGATCAGAAGAAAAAAAAGTCCCCGGACAGGCACCCCCCTTAATAATGCAAATTCTTCATCATAGGACATTGCAAGAAAATCATTATAAAAATAGATGATAAGGCAAAAAACCCCGATACCCACGGCCATCATTTGCAGCAGTTCGGAATTCGGCACGCTCAGGATGCTCCCGAACAGATAGCTCATCAAGTCAGCGCGGTATCCGGGCGTAAGATCAAGAAAAATAACACCCACCGCCATGCCGAATGCCCACATCACTCCGATGATGGTGTCTGATCGATGTCTTGCCTTCAGGCTGACTGCTGCCATGATGACCGCTGCCAGCAGGCTGAAACCTATGGTGCCGACAAGATAGGGAAGCCCAAAATAAAACGCAATGCCTATACCTCCATAGGCCGTATGGGCGATTCCGCCGGAGAGAAAAACAAGTCGGTTCACCACAATCAATGTACCAATAATGCCACATGTAAGGCTGGCAACAAGACCCGCCAGCAATGCATTACGCATAAACTCGTACTGCAGTATCTCTAACATCAATGTTCCTTCAATACCCGATGCGGCAATCCATGAGCAATCAGTTCAACCGGACACTCATACATTGCAAGCATCTCTTCGGTAATTTGAGCTTCATCATGGTAATGCACAAGTCGGTTTACACATGCCACAGAGTCAACATGGCTGGACAACATCATCAAATCATGGGTAACCATCAAGATGGTTGCCGTTTTGTGAATATTTTCTATAATTGAATAGAATTCCGTTTGCCCTGTCGTGTCAATGCTTGCCGTAGGCTCATCCAGCAAAAGCAGTTCGGGTTCGGATACCAGCGCCCTTGCAATCAGTATACGTTGGCGCTGGCCGCCGGAAAGCTCAGCAATGTGCCTGTTGCCATATTCTGCCATCGCCATCTTCTCCAGCGCCTTTTGGGCCGCTATGCGATCGATTCGAGAGGGCCGTCGCCAGCCCTTTCCGGACTTCAATCTGCCCATCAGCACTACCTCTAAAGCCGTTACAGGGAAATACCTGTTTAAATATGTATCCTGTGGAACGTAACCCATTCTATAAGATACCTTTAGAGGGGGCTGGCCAAACACCCGGACCATTCCCTTATCCGGTATCAACAGGCCGAGTATTAGTTTAAGCAAAGTCGTTTTACCCCCTCCGTTGGGGCCGATCAGGGCAAGGAACTCTCCCCTTTTAACCCTGAGATTAACGTGTTTTAAGACCTCATGTCTGTTATAGGAAAAGGAAAGGTTTGTTATTTCAATGATTGCTGAAGTCATTTAGTCTGATTTACCGAGGCTGAGATTATTGTTGCGGCCAGGCTGCGTATGTTATTAAACCAATCATATGCCAGAGGATCAATAAAAACAAGGCTTCCGCCAATGGCTTTGGCAATGGTTTCAGCAGCACGGGTTGACAGACCCGGCTGCATGATAATTACCTTGATGCCCTTCTGTCTTGCATGCTTGATCAACTTCATCAGTTGAGCGGGTTTTGGTTTCTTGCCTTCAATTTCTATGGATATCTGCTTCAATCCATAATCTTTTGCAAAATAACCCCAGGCCGGATGAAAGACCATAAACTCAAGGCCTTTTTTTCCTGCAAACATGTTTTTCATTTCGGTATCGATTTTATCCAGTTCTTTTAAGAATTTTACGTAATTGGCTTCAAACACACTTCGATGGCTCCTATCAACTTTAATCAATCCATCGAAAATATTCTTCACCTGAATTTTTACCAGCCTTGGTGCGGTCCAGATGTGAGGATCAAGCATGCCGGCATCGGTTGATTCGGTTTTGATACGGGCAGGTTCCATGGGAATTTTCCGTATGCCTTTCTCCGTATGAATGATCTGCATTGCGGGATTTGCCGCCTTTATTTTGGGAAGCCAAACTTTCTCGAAACTGATTCCGATGGTAAAATAAGCCCTTGTTTTGCTAAGCGCAATCATCTGTTGAGGCTTTGGCTCATAGGTGTGAATGTCCGAACCCGGCTTCACCATCACCGATACATCAACCGCATCCCCACCCACGCGTTCAACAAAGTACTTTTGAGGCAGAATGCTCACGAAAACATACGCCCTTTCGGCTGAACCCACCCTGTCCGGGCAAATGAAAGAAAGCGTTGCCAACCCCACTGTCAGAATCACAAGAATTCGTTTCATCTTTTTTTGAACCAATACCATGCGGTTTTATGTCCCCTTTCCTGTCCCACAACGATTTGTGTTTGTTCAAACACCGGAACAAACAGAGCGGCCATTTCTTCCGGGGTGATTCCCCGAATCTTTCCCCGCCAGAGTCTTGGCAGCCAGGCATATACCATGTAACAGCCGCCGGGCCTAACCAGGCGAAATAATCCTGCGGCATATCTTTTTCTCTCCACATCATTAAGTGCGAACAGGCACCCGATGTCTAATGCAAAGTCGTACACTGCGATGAGCTCTTTTAGAGCGGTTACATCGGTTAAGCGAAAGTCTATGCTCAATCCTGCTTTTGCCGCCTTCCTGCGTGCAGCATAAATGGCTTTATATGAAAAATCAACGCCGGTTACCTGCCATCCATGCCTGGCTAGGGTAATTGCATTGGTTCCTGTTCCACAACCCAGATCAAGTGCACGGCCAGGGGGTGTATTGGCGATAAATTCCATGACCTCCGGAGGGGTTATGTTGGTATCCCAGGGGGTCAGCATACGCCAATACCGCCATTCAAAAAGCCACCACTTCGGATTTAATATATTCAGAAAACCTAACATGATACACTGTCAATCGTCACGTCGGTTTCCACATCCAGCATTTAATCCATTTTCTTCTTGTCAGAGCCCCCGATGGATCTTATTATTTTTAACATCAATTTCTATTTCATGCAAAAAGGAGCTTTCTATGCACAAGGAGCTGCGTGATGGGTAATCATCTCTGTCCCACATGGATAGGTTATCTGCTGCTGAGTCCGTTCAGAAAATTGCTGGAAAATCCGTATAAGATGTTAGGGCGGTTTGTCAGCCCCGGAATGACAGTTCTGGAGCCGGGATGTGCAATGGGTTTCTTTACTCTGCCTTTGGCAAAGATGGTCGGTTCTAACGGGCGGGTGATAGCGGTTGAAATTCAAGACAAGATGCTAGAGGTTTTACGTCGCAGGGCTAAAAAGGCCGGTGTTCTCGATCGAATCGAACTTCGATTGGCAAACGAACAGAGTCTTGGGGTTGATGACCTTAGAGAAAAAGTGGATTTTGCAGCAGCTCTTCATGTGGTGCATGAAGTCTCCGAGCAGGCCTGCTTTCTTAAAGAGATATGGAATAGCCTTAAACCCGGCGGCATGCTTCTAGTCATAGAGCCGAAACATCATGTTTCCCGAAAGAATTTCGCCCGCTCGCTGGCCTGGGCTGATAAGATCGGTTTTAGAAAACAGAACCTGTCCGGCAAATTTGGTGATCGAAGTGCGCTGCTGCTCAGGCCGGATCGGTAGTATTTTCATAGAAAGAGAATGATCCAACGGAAAATGCAGGGCATTGGGCTGATCATTGCCCGGGCATACATTTCTCTAGTAAACGAAACCGAAATCTCCCTTGCGGCCGAACAAGTCGACTCTTCCATCCTTTAATCTTACAAAATATTCATCCGTGAATATGCTTTTCGATCTAAGTTTGTAATTTAAGAATTCAACGTTTTCTCTTGCGCTGACATAAGCGGGTTTGCCCATGGCTTTGATAACCTCCACTTTGGTCATACCGAGCCTGACCTTATTGAGATTTTTCGCAGAACCCGCACATCCAATGATTAAGCCGGCAATGACAACGAGAACAAGTACTCTTCTTAAAGACATCAATAACCTCCTTAAAATTGGTTGGTATCATCGCACCGCTTTTTTTAAAGAATACTAATACCAATCATTTCAATTGACAAGCAGATTATGCAGCCGTTTTTGGTTAATCTGAGACTCATCGTCGTTCATGGTTCACCGGATCATCGTATTTTGAGGAGGGCAAGAAAGGGGCCACCATTCGGTGTATTGAAACACGTTTCACGTTCACCGAGAATAGCCGTCTTTATCTGATTGGGCTTTACACGGATCCATTTTTCTATTAGTCTCAACGATCTGGCTGGTAAAAAGGCAAAAACTTTTATGGTTAAACTGGCATTAGAGGGAGCAAAGATTTCGAAAATCCGCCGCTAACCGATTTTCGGAGTCAAGGGAGCGGATACTATGGAAAAGTTGATAAGTTCCAAAAAATTCAGTGGTCCCCGGGGCCCCGTTGTGCTGACCATCATGGACGGAGTCGGTATCGGGAAATATGAAGAAGGCGATATGGTCCGCAGGGCCAATACCCCGGCCTTAGACTGGCTTTTGACTCATGCGGTTTCCACCCGGTTAATAGCCCATGGAACAGCGGTTGGGATGCCTTCGGATTCAGATATGGGAAACAGCGAAATTGGACATAATGCCATCGGTTGCGGCCGGGTTTTCGAACAGGGCGCCAGCCTTATCAACAAGGCTATAGAATCTCGCGATATTTTCAATGGGGCGGTCTGGAAGGAATTAATCGAAAATGTAATTCACCACAATTCGAAGCTTCACTTTATCGGGCTGTTGTCGGATGGCAACGTTCACAGCCATATAGAGCATCTGGAAGCACTTTTAACCGAGGCCAAAGCAGAAGGGGTGAAAACAGCCCGCATTCATATCTTGCTGGACGGAAGAGACGTTCGACCTACATCGGCCTTAGAATATGTGGATCGGCTCGAGAATTTCCTTTCCGCCTTGAGAAAAGAAAGCAATATTGACTTTGAAATTGCCTCGGGCGGGGGGCGAATGAAAATCACCATGGATCGATATCAGGCCGATTGGGGCATGGTTGAGCTGGGATGGAAAACCCATGTTAAAGGCGAGGGGCGAAAGTTTAAATCGGCCCGTGAAGCCATTGAAACGCTGCGCAGGGAAAACCCGGGGGTGATCGATCAGGACCTGCCCCCCTTTGTGATTGCAAGAAACCATTCGGCCATCGGGCCGATTGTTGATGGTGACAGCGTTATTTTTTTCAATTTCCGAGGGGACAGGGCCATCGAAATCAGCCAGGCTTTTGAATCGGAAACCTTCGATAAATTTCCTCGAGGACCGAAACCCAAAGTTAAATACGCGGGTATGATGCAATATGATGGTGATGCCTTGGTGCCGAGCAAATATTTGGTCAGTCCGCCCGGAATCGACCGCACGCTGGGCGAATATCTCGTCAAAGCCGGCATTAAACAGCTTGCCATAAGTGAAACTCAGAAGTTTGGCCACGTGACCTACTTTTTTAATGGCAACCGAACAGGAAAGTTCGATGAGAACCTGGAAGATTATATAGAAGTGCCTTCGGACATGGTTCCCTTTGAACAGCGCCCCTGGATGAAGGCAGCAGAAATAACCGACAAAGTAGTAGAAGCCGTAAAAAATGGGCGCTATCGGTTTATTCGATTGAATTACGCAAATGGAGACATGGTTGGACATACCGGGGTTTTTGATGCTGTTGAAATAGCCGTCGAAGCGGTCGATCTGTGCATCGCCCGACTGCTTGAGGCTGTTAAAGAAACCGATGGCATACTGGTTGTAAGCGCTGACCACGGAAACTCTGATGATATGTATGAACGCAACAAGAAAACCAGAGAGATAAACATCGATCCGGAAACAGGGAAGCCGAAGCCGAAAACATCCCATTCACTGAATCCAGTGCCTGCCTGTGTCTATGACCCCAGCGGAACAGCCGATGTTCGGCTCTCAGGGCACAAAGATCTGGGAATAAGCTCTCTGGCGGCTACATGTTTAAAACTACTAGGTTTCGAGAGGCCAGAAGATTACACCCCAAGTATTGTAGAGGTTGGCTGAGAGATTTCAAGCCCGAAGATCACTTCACGGTGAATGCCAGGTTCTTGTGCTTGCGTTGCGGCTCATGAATCGAATTTCTATGCGAAGTGCTGGGCGGATTCAGCAATTCTCGGCGAAATTAAAGGAGTTTTATTGTTCACCGAGAATTACTGGGGCGGATTATTAGTTCTTGACAAATGCTCGCCGGTACCGTATGTATTGAACGTTTTTTTCTTAACATTCTGAAATTTAAATAATTTTTCGATACTTACCGTTTGTTCACAACGGTTTATCTCATTTAAGCAAAAGGAGCGGCAAAAATGGGACTTAAAGAAGATCTGGAAGAAAAGGAAGAGCAATGTGAAACTACTCCGGATTTTATTGAGCTTGCCAAAGAGGTGATGGATGGGCTCTCGGACAGAGAATGGGTGGATAGGCTTTTTGAGGATGGTGCGTACTGGGCGGCCACAGCGGAGGATTTCATTGAGCTTGCAAAGGGTGCATTGGATATCCTCAAAGACAAACAAAAGGCAAATGAATTTTTGAATCAGGGAAAAGATTTTTGTACCAGCGTTCAAGATTTTGTCAACCTGGCAAAAACCGCCTCTGATCTTGGTGAAATGGAGGCCGCAAAACAAGCTGTTGTGACGGCGCAAGGAAAATGCACCAAAATCAAAGATTTCCTTGATCTTAGCAAAACCGTCACCGAAGTGCTGTCCGATCCGGAACTTGCCAGGGAAACAGCAGACAGAGCCCTGAGTAAATGTCACAAAGCCGAAGACTACAATGAATTCGCCAAGAGTGTTCTGGAGGTTTTTAATGACAGGAACTGGGCTGAGCAGGTATTTGAAAGGGCTGTGGCAGAAAGCAAAACGGCTGAAGATTTCGGCGGCTTGGCGAAGGGGGCGATGGAAGTGCTATCCGACAGAGACTTGGCACAATCTATTTTGAAAAAGGCCGAGGGATCACTCGACTCCGGTCTAGAACTGATCAAACTGGCCGAGTTTGTTGCTGCCGACATGGATGACAAGGAATATGCCCGCCGGATTTACGACGATGCCAAGGAAAAGATTCAGGATGGCGATGGTCTGCTGAAACTGGCCGGATCCGTTATGAGCAAACTGGGGGATAAACAGTTGGCACTCGGTATTTACAGGGAGGCGGAAGCTCAATTCGATTCTTTCGATGAATACGTAAAGTTGGCCCAGGCGGTTCATAAAGATACCGGAGATGCGGAGTTTGCGGGCCGATTATATAAGAAAGCGGCCGGTACGAACCCTAATGCCAGCCAATTGGTGAGTGTGGCGGTGTCTTTGGCCGAAGATGTCCAGGATAAATCATCAGCCATCGACATATTAAAACAGGCCGAAAAGGCCATCGAAACCCTTGAAGAGTTCAAAAGATTTGCGGATGCGGTCACCAAATACGCGGAAGACAACGAATGGATCGATGCGATTCAATCTCAACTTAAAAAACGAGAAGTCTACAAGGACCTTTACGCCGAATTTGTAAAAAAGGAACAGGAATGCGCTACAAGCACCTCCATGGCCAACTTGGCTCATGATGTATTTACGAAAACAGAGGATATTCCGTATACTCGCAATCTTTACCGCAAAGCCATGGAGCTTTGCAACAATTTCGGGGAATACATGGAACTTGCTCGAAGAATTCACTCCGACCTCAAGGATACCGGCTGGATTCAAGACATCTATGAGAAACAGCAGCGATCGTGTGACAACTACCATAAATATAATGAACTGGTGGACGGTATTCTCAGGACCCTGAAAGATGATCAATGGGTTCGAAATATCTTTCGTACTCTTGAAGCTGCATGTGAGAAAGAAACCGATTTCATCCGGCTGGCCAGGATAGTTCAAACAAAACTGGGCGACCATAAATGGGTTCAAGAATTGCTAAGAAAAGCAGGTGAAAAAAGCCATGATTTATCGGGATACATGGCAGTCGGAGGGGCGGTTCTGGACATTCTGCATGACAGGCAACATGCAAAAGCAGTTTTCGACAAGGCCGAAGGTGCATGCAAAGATCGAGATGATTATGAACGGCTTATTTCCTTTGTAAGCAAACAGGGCCATGAACCCAATTATCTTAAAGAAATTCTCAGTGCCGCCGAAAAGAAACTGACCGGTACCAGGGATTTGATTTATCTGGCCGAGAGAATTCTTAATTACACATCAGATCAGGGCTGGGCCCGGTCGATCTATGCCAGGGCACAACAATCGGCCACGCCCTGCGAATATTATGAATTGGCAAACAGCCTGGCAAATAAGCTTGGCGATAAGAAATGGGCATCTAAGGTAAGAAGAGGTATAGAGCTTTCCTAGGGTGGCCTTTCACACTTCTCCGGCACGTGGGGGCTTAAGGAGCGGGAAGCAGCTCAACCCCTGCTTCTCGAAGCAGCGCTGTTGCGGTGCTTTCTTTTTCCTGGCCAACAATAACCTGGTCCGGTTTAAATCCAAGCAGCCATTGTCCCACAAGAAACCCTTTTTTTATTTTTGCTTTACAGTGGGGATTTTGGATATATTCACGATCCAGGATTTTACCGCTCTTTCGATCGACAGTTTCCAAAATAAACCATGGAGCACTGGGCATATGGGGTTCTAATTCCCCTTCCGGGGCTTTAACCGGTACCATTCGATGGATCTGTTCGGGGGCGTGACTGTGTGTTCTGATACCAACCATGGCAACACGAGGAAATTTTGAGATAATAGCCTCTTCCAGCAAATGGCCTACCCGATGTGCAACCTCCAGCGAATGGGTTCGAAACACCACATCAAGATCGACAATAAAGCGGCCTCCTGCGGTTCTGCTCAAACAACGTTCCACTCGTTCAACCCGCGGATGCGCTTCAACCAGGGCGATGATTTCCCGCTCGGTTTCCCGGTCGATGGCCTCATCGAGAAGATCACAGCCCGCCCTCCACAACAGCTTGCCTCCTGAGAAAAAAACAAACAGTGCCACTGCGCCGGCCGCCCATCGGTCAAGATGAAGACCGAAGTAGGTTCCCACAAGACCGAGCACAACCACGGTGGTGGATAGACCATCTGCCAGATAATCCCTGGCGTCTGCTTCAAGTGCCCGGGAGTGAAGTTTCCTGCCTGCGCGAAGCTGAAAAAAACCGAAGATTAAAGTAATGACCAGAGAGATACATGCAACCGGAAGTGTGAGGGAAACATCAGGCAGTGGGTGCGGGCCTAAAACTGCCCGGCGCCCGATCTCATATCCAGCTAAGATGATGGCAACGGAAGTTATCAATGTGGCAAGAGTTTCCGCCTTGTAAAGGCCATAGGGAAAGGAAGGATGTTTTTTCTCTGCCAGCCACAAGCCGAAAAACGCTGCCGCCGAACCGATCATATCCGTGGCGGAATGGATGGCATCTCCGATCATAGCGGTAGAGGAGCCGATCACGCCAAAGATCCCCTTTGCCACTGACAGCAGAAGGTTGAGAAGGATGGATACAGCAGCCCTTTTACGAGCTCGTTTAAGTTCGTTATCCGCCGTGGTCGGTCTTTTAGAAGCCGGTTGATTAAATTCAAGATTTTCCATCTTCGCTTTAAGTAAAACCCAGAAGCTTGCCTCCCTGATAAACCATGAACGCTGCAAGCCAGGCGATTCCGGTGCTGTATCCGATACTTAAAAACATCCATTTGTAAGAACCGGTTTCCCTGCGAATGGCTGTTGTGGTTGCAAGACAGGGAAGATACAACAGAACAAAGATCATCATGGCCAGTGCTGACAACGATGTCATCCCAGCGGCTGAAAGTGCATTTTTGAGCGCCTCCGGTTCGGCTTCCCCTTTTACTGCATGCAATATACCGATTGTGCTTACGACAATCTCTTTTGCCACAAATCCTGTCAGCAGCGCCACCCCGCCACGCCAATCGATACCAAGGGGAGAGAACACAGGGGCAATTGCCCTGCCAAGATGGCCCATATAGGATTTTTCCGCCCTCTCTGCTCTTTGAGCCATGCGAAGTTTGCTGAGTTCATCGGCCTCCATGCTTTCAAGAAGTCGAATTGCAGAAGGATCGGCCTTTGATTTCAGTTTGGAATAAGAAGATTTAATTTTATTTATCTCTTTTTTGTAGTCGATGGAATATTGAATATTTCTTGGAAAGGAGGAAAGCACCCATACAACAATAGATCCGATTAGAATAATGCCGCCCATCTTCCGAAGAAAAACCCTGCTGCGGTCCCACATATGAATAAGAAGGCTTTTTATTGTCGGCGCCCGATAAGGAGGCAATTCCATGACAAAGGGCGCATCGGCGCCTTTTAACAGGGTGGCTCTGAACAGCCGGCCGGTAAGGATTGAAAGCATGATGCCAACCAGGTAAATGGAAGAGATGACGGTTCCTGCCCTGGTTCCGAAAAAGGCCCCTGCAAGTATAATGTATACGGGTAATTTTGCCGAGCATGACATGAAGGGAGTGATCAGGATCGTAAGGATGCGATCCTTTTCACTTTCCAGAGTGCGAGCCGCCATGATTGCCGGGACATTACAGCCGAATCCCATAAGCATGGGAATGAAGGATTTGCCGTGAAGGCCTATAAGATGCATGATTTTATCCATCAGAAAAGCTGCCCGTGCCATATAGCCGGTATCTTCAAAAATAGCGATACAGAAAAACAGGATAAGGATATTGGGTAAGAATACGACGACACTTCCCACCCCTGCAATAACGCCGTTTACCAGCAAGTCTTTTAAAAAAGTTTCCGGCATCAGGTTTTTTACAAACTCAGAAAGCAGGTTGACACCGGCTTCGATCAACTGAGTGGGATAATCCCCAAGGGTAAAGGTTAATTGAAACATCGCCCATATGAAAAAGATAAATATGGGAAATCCGATGAACCGGTTGGTCAACACCAGATCGATGCTCCGGGAAATATCTATCCGCTGCTGAGTTGTTGAGGTTAAAACTTCTTTGATAATCCCTGAGATAAACCCATAGCGTTCATCGGTCATAATAATTTGAGGATCATCGTCAAACCGATCTGCCAGATGCGCCCGCAGCTTCTCGGCAAGTTGGATAATATCCACACCCGCCAACCCTGCGGCCTCCTGGAGCCGCTGCTTGACAATCCGGTCGTCTTCTAAAAGCTTGATGGCCGTCCAGCGAACGTCATAAGGAAGACGCTTATCGGTCTTCAGCTCGATAAACCTCTTCAGTTCCAGAATAGAATCCTCAATGTCTTTGCTGTATTTAACCTTGCGGCCCCTTTGCGGCTGCCTGTTGGATTCTGCCAGTTCTATTGCCTGGGTTAAAAGCTTATCGATACCCTCGTTCTTGTTTCCTACGGTAAAGACCACAGGTACGTCCAGAAGCTCAGATAGCTTCTTTGAATCGATTTTCATTCCCCTTGCTCTGGCGATATCGGCCATGTTCAATGCAAAAATGACTTTGCAGTCCAGCTCCCGTAATTGAGTCGCCAGATACAGGCTTCGCTCCAGGCTTGATGCATCGATAATATCAATGACAACATCCGGGGATTCATCAAGAATGTAGTTTCTGGCAATGATCTCTTCTATGGAAAAAGGTGTCAGGCTGTATGTTCCGGGAAGGTCGATAATCTTAAGTTCATATCCATGCTTATGGACGATTCCCTCTTTTTTTTCTACGGTCACCCCTGGCCAGTTGCCGACTTTTTGGCGGGTGCCGGTGATCGCATTGAAAATGGTTGTTTTTCCAGAGTTCGGATTGCCTGCAAGCGCAATTGTAAGCCGTCTGGAGGGCATAATTGAGAGCCTACCTTACATTATTCACAGTTATCTGGGCGGCTTCTTCAACCCGAAGGGAAATGTGATATCCTTTAACGATCAATTCCATGGGATCTTTAAGGGGTGCATATTTTTCGACATATACATCTGTTCCCTTTAAGATGCCCATTTCAAGAATTCTTCTTCTCAGAATTCCATTGCCTCCGACACGAACGATCGTTGCTGTCTGACCTTCTTTTAATTCGCTTAAAACCATTGATGCTTCCTTTTTAACATTATGCTATGCAATCGCCTGGTATTTTACCACAGCCGCTCAACATCAACCAATAATAACACTGCCTTAACTTGTCAATACGGCAAAGCCGCACTCATTGAGCTGCTGGCAGCTGTCTGTGAACAGTTAAATCGAGTTTCGCGCCTTTGTTTTTTATTTTGCTGTTAACAGGCGAATGTCTCCGGATCTAATAAAATTTTCGATTTGTAAAACACCCTGATTCTCATCGTGTATCCTGAAGTTGTCGCAGTTTATATATAAACGAGCCTGTATCCACTGTTACGTCCGAATATTTTACGGGATTGTCCTTGGGTATATTACGAGCAACCGGTATATTGTAAGCGAAGCCCAGAGGCAGCAGGTCTTCTTTGCGGGCAATTTCAGCGCTTTCAATCTGACCATAGACGGTATAGCCCCCTCCTCCGTCCAGGATTTCTCCTGCTTTCAAATCCTTTTTGGCAACCGCAATCACTTCCGCTACAGGTTTTTCCCTCGGTGTTCCCGTGGACTCGCCGTACAGACAGGCACGAATAATGGAATTTGGCGTTTCAACGCACGTCAGGTGATAGGGTCTGTATAATGCGTAATTGGGGCCTGTCCCCTTGATGTGGCTGAACAGGTGCTTCATGTTTTTCTGAACGATAGGATGATCGGATGTGACCACCAAGAACACACCCTTTCCAACGGTGCCCTCGATTATCCGATCGCCCTGTGGGGTGTACTGGTTTGCCAGCTCCACGACCCCCCGCCGGGATAATATGCCGCCGTTTTCCTTCAGATCGAATACCGCATGCAAATCTCGAACATAAACGAACGGTTCGTGCATTCCCCTGATATCCGGAACAAGTCCCAATATATTTGCAGTCACAGCCATTTCGATGTTGGGCTTGGTGCCGTCATGGAAGGAACAATACATTTTAGCGCTGCCGCCCATTTGTTCTTCGAGATCCTTGAAAGTGTCCGGCGTCAAATAATGGCACCCCGGCCGGGACCAGGTTCCCCTGCCCGCTACGATGACTTCAAACCCCAGAGTGGTGGCCCATTCATACATCTCGCAGATGGCTCCCGGTTGATCACCGGCGGCAATGGAATATACGACACCGGCGGATTTGGCTAACCTGCCGAGGATCGAACCGATAACCACGTCCGCTTCCACATTGAGCATGACAACATGTTTCCCTCCCATAATCGATTCATAGGCAACACGGGCCCCGACCTCCGGAAACCCTGTAGCTTCCACCACCGCATCCACTGCAGCCACCTTGGCGGCAAGTTCGCTATCTTCTGTGACAACCGGCAGTCCCCTTTGCACGGCGTCTTGAGCGGCATCCGGATTGGTTGTGACAAGAATTTTCTCTTTTGCGATTCCGTTTATCGTATATACCTTGATTGCTTTCTCCACATCCAGTTCCGCCAGGATACTCACCTCAATGCCTTTCATTCTCGAAATCTGATGAGCGGTACCTCCCCCCATGTGGCCGGTGCCGACAATGGCCACCCGTATGGGATTTTCCTCGATTTCTCTCTGGATTAGCTTGTTTAGTGCCATGGGTGCATCTCTTTTTCTCTATGTTTTTTTAATTATTTATTCCGGAAAATCCATCGGCGCCAAGAGGAATGCCGATTATGAAAGGACAAAATGCCAATTCTACTAATGTGATGAATGCAACTGCGGGGTAAACCATCTCTTGATCAACCGAAGTTTTCATTATACATTAAGAGCCCAGGGAAACAATCGATCCGGGCGGAGCCTGCCAACAGCTTTGCATATTTTTTGTTTGAGGGATCTTGAAGATCCCAACTGGAGCAAAGTTCTTGTGTTCTGTGGATTTCATTTAAACCCTGGATGATAAATACATATAAATCCATTTTTTGCAAGGAGTCGGAGGAAGATGAAAGATGAATGGGAGGAGCGGATTTCCTGTGCGCTCCAATGCTCCAGGTGTAATAAAAGACTAGGGGCAAAGGACAAGCGAATATTATCCGTGTACGATCACAATGCAATTTGCCTTGATTGCAAGAAAAAGGAAGAAAAACGACCGGATTATGAAGAGATCTCACGGAACATGATCGGGCAATGTTTGGCCGACACCGAGCTGCAATGGGGGGATCCAGGCGGGTATTGTTTTTATCATTTTTATCCGTATAAATGTGACAGATAGTGGTAGCGGGCGGATCTGAATAACATGCCGCAAAAAACCGGAGCGATTTGCGTTAATACACCCAGTTGAATCGTTCTGGTTTTTTTCGGATCGGAATTTTGCTTGTTCGGATCTATCTTATGCAGCTTTGTATGCAACTGGATCAAACGGGGAGCCCGGAGGAAACGTGCGTGTTGCAAGTTCACGATCCAGCAGCAATAAAGCCGATTTGTCGCTTCCGACCATCTCCAGTTCATCTGCTATTTTGCCGGCACTGGCCTCTTCTTCAATTTGTTCCTCCAAAAACCACGCAAGAAGAGGTTCAGATGTATAATCCTTTTCTTCACGAGCAATGGAGGACAATTCATTAATCTTCCCTGTAATGAATTGTTCATGTTTATAAGCATCTCTGAAGGCTTCTGCCGGGGAAGACCATTCTGTCTTGAGCTGTTTTAAGTCCTGCAATATTACCTTACCACCCCGATCGATGACATGATCAAAAAACTTCATGGCGTGTATCATTTCTTCATGTGCCTGACAGCGCATCCAGTGGGCCATTCCATCAAGGCTGATGGAATGAAAATAAGCGGCCATGGAATGGTAAATGTAAAACGATTCCAGTTCATTTCTTATCTGATCATTCATTGCCTTCATCAGTCTATCTCCAATCATTTTCTCCTCCTCTTCTATTATGCAAACCCCCGTTGTTTGAAAACGTACCAAAAGGCACGCTTCGACAGCTGCTGATAAATCATGCGTAAAGGCCATTTTACCATGTGATTTATGCAACTACGGGGTCAACATCAACGATTTCAAACCAAAGGGCACCGCCCGTGTCTTCAAGCGTTCCATGTTGACTGCCATCATAGCCGTTACCCCTTTCCGGTGTGATCCTGTAGCTGATCAGCGGTATGCTTTTGAGCATCTATCTTTGGATATTTGATAAGTCTTAATGTCCAAGCTGTCAAATATATTTGAAGTTTTTCATGGAATTCCGCCCGGATGGTCGTATATCACAGCCTTTTCAGACAAGTTGTCCTGGGTCAATTCTTGTAGAATCTCGATTCTTAAAACCCATCAAAATGGGTACGGAAAGCGCAATTCAACAGGATTCGCTGTTTCGGTTCAAACCATAAACACCACCATGCTGTACTTTCCAGGTGAAATCAGCGAGGTTGTTATCGCAGGTTTACTCTTCTGGATGGCAGTTTTTACAGGTAAGCGGTCCGGCTTTTTTCAATTTCGTATCCTTATCAGTAAACCTAAGTTTTCTTTCAGCGAGAATGTTTTGCTTTTTTATACTCTTATGGCATCCAAGACACATGTCATGATAGGCGTTTTTATAGTAACGCATGGAAAGCTCATTATATTCGGCCGTTGTTCCCACTTTTTTCGGCGGTTCCAATCCGTCATGACAACCAGAAGTTGTACATCCCAGGATCGGTCCTTCATAGTCCCATTTATGATGACAAGTCTTGCAACTGTAATCAAAATGTCTGGAATGCGGAAAATCGACCGATGCTCTTTTAGCTGTTACATCCTCTGGTGGTTCTATATAAAAAGATCCCATAGGTATGCAGATTTCTTCAACCGTCTCCTGTCCTGAAACCATTAACGTCAAACCGAAAATGATAATAAATCCAATCAGTCCAGCAATACGTAGCGTTTTCATCCTCATCCCCCTGTGTACGGTCTTTTATGCCACCAACTTGAAATCCATATCCGTTTTCCAAACAACATTTCAAATCAAGGCCGAGATTGCTATAGTATGCTTTTATAAAACTTTCAATGATTATCTGATAAACACCAATCCCGTGACTTCAATGCAAGATTGACTTTTTCTCAAAGAAAAAAAAATTTGTCAATAACTGTTAATAACAGGATTAAGATAAAAAATCGTTTCAACCTATCGGCAGGCTTGATCTTTTCAAAAGAATGAAGTAACCACGACAAGCCTTACACATTTAAGCGAAACAGGGAGCACTATTAAATTGCGCTTTGCGCACCCATTCGGGATTTAACAGAGCGAGTGCATTTCCATCCTGCACAGCGTTGTAGAAATTCAGAGACGTTCAGTCAGAAAGGATTTTTATGCGTTTTCGAATGCCGGTTTATTACGGCTGGATTATCGTTGCCGTTTCTGCAATTACCATGACACTTGTCTACGGAGTGAGGCATTCTTTTTCCATTTTTTTTCCCTCCATCCTCAATGAGTTCGGCTGGCAGCGGGGATCCACTGCAATCATGCTGTCTATCCATATTCTCACATACGGCCTGATCGCCCCCATTGCCGGCATTCTTGCAGATCGCTGGCGTCCCCGGCGTATCATGCCGACAGGAGCCTTCATCATTGGAACTGCCGCCGCAAGCTGTTACTTCGCGCAGAAACTGTGGCATTTTTATCTCCTGTTCGGTGTCATCACTCCACTTGGCCTTGCTCTTTGCGGGTGGCCACTGATATCGCCGACATTGGCTAACTGGTTTTTTAAACACCGAGGCGTTGCATTGGGAATTGGACAGGTGGGAGGAGGGTTTAGCTTTGTTTTCGGATTATTTGTGGAGTATATCATAAATCTGATGGGTTGGCGACTCACGTTCGTCACTGTGGGGGCCCTGCTGGTGGTAGTACTGGTTCCGGTGCTCATCCTTTTTTATTACTATCATCCAAGGCATAAAGGCCTTAAACCTTATGGAGCCAGAATCTTTGACACTCAGGATACGGTTGACCTACAGTCTATGCATCATAACATACCTGATTGGACTGTCTTTAGAGCAATGCGAACCCATCAATTATGGTTTCTGATATTGTCTCAATTTTTTTGGTGGGGAATCGGATGTTATTTGATTCTGGCACATCAGGTAAGATTTGCTCAAGACGCGGGGTATAGCGGGATGTTCGCCGCTTCTATCTTTGCGCTCTACGGTATAATGATGGTTGTTGGTCAGTTTTCTTCCGGCATTTCAGATTGGATCGGCCGAGAACTAACCATCATATTCGCAACCCTGTTAACCATAACCGCCCTGTTCGCATTAATCTCGGTGAAAGATACTTCAGCACCTTGGCTGCTTTATGTTTACGCCATTTGTTTTGGCTATGGTTCTGGTTTATATTCTCCAACCATTTTTGCAGGAGCGGCGGATATTTTTCACGGTGAACGGTTTGGTTCGATAAACGGGATGATTTTAATGGGTATGGGTATCGGGGGAGCCATCGGCCCGTGGATCGGCGGTTATATTTACGACATCCGGGGGAGCTACGATTACGCGATCATATTAAGCATGGTTTGCTTTGCACTGTCCGGAGTTACATTCGTGCTGGCAGCCCCCAGCCGCGCATATAAGATCCGGCAGACAACCTGAAAACCTATTGTTGCTGGAATGCCGGCTTTTGGCATTGACACCGTGGCTGTTTGTCGTATAGAAAAATTTTTTGGCCGTATCAAAATTTAATTGGAGAATTACAAACATCTGTTTTTTTAGAAATGCACATGTCATCGAGAGGTAAACCATGAAAGTCTTAATACTGGGGGGGACCGGTGTGATCAGCAGGGCCATTGTGGATCGATTATTGACCCAAAATCACGAAGTCATTCTGTTTAACCGCGGCAACAATCCGCTTCGGTTTGTGAAAGATGTACAACACATTACAGGGGACAGGCTGAATCGTGAGGTGTTCAAAAAGAGGTTTCAAAAAGAATCCTTCGATGCTGTCATCGACATGATTTGTTTCAACAAAGAAGATGCAATATCAACCGTTGAAACTTTCAGGGATCGAACCGATCAGATCGTAATATGCTCTACCATTGCGGCATACAAGAGACCTTATAGAACCGTGCCGACTATAGAAGATGAGGAAGCGCTTCATGACGATCCAAAGTTCGGTTATGCTTTTCATAAAGCAGAAATGGAACGGTACCTGCGCCCCATTATGGAAGAAGAAAGACTTCCCATAACGATTATACGCCCTTCTCTCACCTATGGCATCGGGGCTGCAAATATCGGTGTGCTGAGGCAAAATTACGGTATCGTGGACCGCATTCGAAAGGGAAAACCCCTGGTCATGTTTGGTGACGGTTGCACATCCTGGAGCTGGACTTTTGCTCCGGATCTGGCAAAGGCATTTGTTGGCGTTCTAGCCAACAAAAATACGCTTGGTAAGGTATATCATGCCACCAGTGAAGAAAGACGTATCTGGAAGGATCTATATCTTGAAATTGGAAAAATTATCGGAAAGACACCTCAGCTTGTGTATATACCTTCCGAGCTTCTGTACAGTGCCGCACCTAACCTGTGCAACCATCTGCTGTTTGAAAAAACCTTCGCCGGTCTGTTCGACAACTCAAAAATAAAAAAAGACGTTCCATCTTTTCGGGTTGAGATATCCTTAAGTGAAGGTATGGAGATGATCGTTGAGTGGTGGGAAAAAGAAGCTTCAGCGGTGGATCCTGAAAAGGATATTCTTGAAGACCGCCTTGTCAGCATCTACTACCACTGGGCGAATCAGATGAAGAACTTGTATACCAAGTAGAAGCTTAAAAACATCATATCCACAATTTGTTGTCGATTATCGATTTTTAAGACCCTGCAGCTTGTAATACAGGGTCTTAAAAATGCATACCGTAGATAAAGCTTCAGCAGCCAGCCCTCGATACCGCCGCCTGCCGGGCAACGGTATTATCAGCCGCCGCCCAGTGGAGGAAACAGCCCGACCCGCTCCCCGCCGTTAAGGATGGAATCCAGATTACCTTTTTGGCCGTTGATAAAAACAAGATTAACTTCATATTCCGGAATATTTAGTTCTGCCAGCAGATCGCGAACCTTGATGCCCCGTTTTATTCGGAATTGCTCTGGAGAGTCAGGGCTGTATCTTTTCAATGTAGCCAGCAGTTCGAGTTTAATGTGTGTTTCCATACTGGTAAAATTGGACTGCGTACCGGCTTAAAGCCGGTACGCAGTTTATTTTGCTTCAGGCAGCCACTCCAGGTTAAGATCTAATAGCTTGGCCTTGGTGGGAATTCCGTTTTCGTCCCATCCGGACATTTGGTAATAGAGCCTGATCGCGTTTCTTAATTCCTCTTCATCAATCCGGTTACCCTTTGATGGGCCTGAAGGCAGCGGTTCATGCAGTCGCCTGAACAGCCTGTCGTCCTGAGGTCCAAATCCTTCGCGATTGTTAAACACCCGCATCATTACCTGGGATCGGTCCGTTGCCCGCATAATTTCCCAGAGGTTTGTCTCCCATCCGGTAATGGCTCGCACTGCTTCAATGATTTTCTCATATTTCAATGCCAGCAGGGGGGCTGCAACAAAATTACAAATTCCAAGGGTGTTATTCATGCTCCATGATAGCTGTCCCAGCCTGAAGAAGCGCACTTTTGCTGCGTCTAAAGCAACCGGATCAATGGGTTCCAGAAGCCCCAGCGGCTTGATGTAGTTTACCCCGTCACCTGTGAAGGCAACATCGTGGGGGGTCTCTATGTGATCGGCACCGGTCGGCGATAGTGCATAGCTAAGCCCCACGCCCGTTTTGCCGCGAGGATCGTGCATGGGAATCTCCTGCCCCTTGATGGTGAAAGCGAATTGGTCTGCCCCGTTGCCGATTTTTTCCGCTGCCCGTTGAACACCCTGGGCCAGGATGTCGCCGATTCCCTCTCTTTTGTTTATCTTATCTACCAGCCAGAGCATCCCTTCGGCATCTCCAAACAGCACTTTACGCCCATCCGCATCTGATTCTTTTAAAATACCCTGTTCGAAACACTCCATCGCAAAGGCGATTATGGCACCGGTTCCAATAACATCCAGGCCGTAGCGATTGCACATTTCGTTAGCCTTGGCCACTGCGGCCAGATCATCGATTCCACAGAATGAACCCAATGACGCAAGAGCTTCGTATTCAGGACCGCCGTAGCGTGGATGAACCCTGTAAGGTGTGTCCAGTTCCACCACCCGCTTGCAGGCCACAGCGCATCGGTAGCAGGAGCCTGCGCGTTTCAGTATCTTTTCCAGACCCGGCACACCGATTTTTTCTGCACCTTCGAAAGTGCCTTCCCTGAAGTTGCGTGTCGGTAAAATTCCCGCATTATTCAGTGCCACCACAAACATCGGAGTACCGAATTTGCTGAAATTTATATTCGGCTGATGCTCTCTGATTCGTTTGTTGTGCCATGAAACAAGCTCTTTGACCTTTTCAGGATCCGCAAAGCTGATATTTTTGGCATCTCCACGGCAGGCAATGGCTTTGAGGTTTTTCGATCCCATTACAGCTCCCATGCCTGTTCTTCCATTGGCATGGCTTAACTCATTGGAAACGGTTGAAACAAGAACCAGTCGCTCGCCTGCCGGGCCGATGGAGGCTACGCGAGCTCTGGGCTCACCGACCTGCTCACGGATCTTATCGAGTGTCTCTGCGTTTTCAAGGCCCCAGATAGCGGATGCGTCTCTGATCTCTACATTTCCATTGTTAATCCAAAGATACACCGGCCTGGGAGCCTTTCCCTTGATAACAATCGCATCGTAACCGGAAAACTTCAATTCCGGGCCGAAAAAGCCACCGGCTTCTGTTTCCGCAAATCCGCCGGTAAGCGGCGATCTGGCGGATACGGTATACCGGCTGAACCCGGACAATGGCGCACCGGTTAGAACCGACAGTGCGAAAACAAGGATGTTTTCCGGGCTTAAAGGATCTGTTCCAGGCTTAAGGTCCTTCAGGAGATAATGAGCGGCCAGCCCGCCTCCGCCGAAATACGTTCGATAAAAGTTTTCCGATGGCTCCTCGATCTCATAACTCAGGTCGTTTAGATTTACATGCAGGATTTTGCCATTATAACCGTAAGGCATGATCATTCCTCCTCTCTTATGACTTGCTGCAAATTTAACACAGATCCATTTCAAAAATCTCCCGCGACCGGGATTGTATCGCCAGGATTGTATCGAAGGTTCCGTAACGAATAGCACGTTTTCTGTCAAGAAAAAACAGCACAACGCTCCAATCAGCAATCCTCGATGAATGCAAAACGGTTTGTAATTTGATGAATAACCGCATTTTAAAGCATGTTGTGAATACGACCATAGGGGCTTACAGGCTGGATTCCATCAAGAATTGCTCTGTTATCCAGGGCTCGAACTAATACGAAACCGGCGAAACAACCACTTCACTTCGAACCTCTGAAACATTGGCGGCCTTTTTGACGATTTCGGCAATCCGCTGTTTTTCCTCCTCCGAGTAAACCGCTCCGGTTATCTCGGCCACTCCCTTTTCGGGCACTTCCACATGAAGCAGGAAAAGGTTGATGTCGTTTTCCACCAGAGCGGCTTCAATCTTTTTCTTCTGTGATAATCTTTCCATTGTGTCCGCCGCAGAAAGGCTGCAGGTTTCAATAGCCTCTGAAGATGCGGTATCGACAATCAGTTTTACCGCCGAATCGGTGCTTATTTTTTCCGTATTTATTATCAAATCGTACAGGGAGGGGTCGTTCCACTGCATTTGGAACGCAAACCGAAAAAATCCCTTTTGTTGATGATCGCTTTTGCGGATGAGTTTTTCGGCGGCTTCCTTGCTCAAGCCTTTTTGTTCCATTATGCGTTTAACCCGAGAGGTTTCTGTAGCATGTATGAAAACATGAAGAGCACATCCAAAATCCCTTAATAGAATTTGGCTGCCGTGGCCCAGGATGACGCCTGAGCCTTTGCGAGCCACATCATAGATGACTGCTTCCATCAGGTCCAGGTACAATTCGGGTTTTCTGGTAAGTATTCGATCAAAAAACCCCGGTGCCTTTTCATCGAGGCTCTTTAAATCATGTTCTGGAATCCCCATAGCGATGGCTGCCTGCTGGAGCCTGTCGTCATCGTATAGATCAATATTCAAAAATTCAGCCACACGCTGCCCAATGATCTTTCCGCCACTTCCTGCGCTGCTTGATATTGTAATTAATGGCATGATTCTTCCTCCTGTCTTTTCATTTTCCTGAACGTTTTATCATAAGCTGGCATTGTTATGAACAACACTTTTTCCGAGAGTTTACTCGGAAAAAGTGGCCCCTTTAAGGGCAGTTGAAATAACAATTCAGTAAACATGTAATTCAATAACGACAGCAAATTGTCGATGTGGTGTTTCTCAGCGCCTAGTTTAATGATAATCAGGGGCTGCTTTCGGGTCAACGGCCATGATAGGATAGCTGGAGAATTGCCGGGATCATTGCGTTATATAATATTGACATTAAAGGCAGCTGTTATGTATGTATCAACCTTAAACTCCGCTTTCGATTTACCGGGGGAAGTGTTTGAAGGGGTAAAGGAGAATCTGTGATGAAATGGCGAAGTCGAGACATTTTGAAACGTCCGGATTGGGGCATGGTCCGCTCCCTGTACAAGTCCATGGGATACAGTGATTATGACCTTGACAGACCCTTGATCGGTATTGCAAATTCCTGGAATCGAATCGTTCCAGGGCATTATAATCTACAGCTGGTTTCAGAATATGTGAAACAGGGGATTTATCAGGCAGGGGGGACTCCAGTGGAATTCGGGGTTATTGCTGCCTGCGACGGCATTGCAGAGGGTCATGACGGAATGCACTACATTCTCCCCACACGCGATCTTATCGCCAATGATATAGAGCTGATGATTCATGCACATCGCCTGGATGCGGTCGTTCTGTTGGGGTCCTGTGATAAGATTGTGCCTGGCATGTTAATGGCTGCGGCCCGACTGGATCTTGCGTCCATAATGATTGTGGGGGGACCCATGGAAGGGGGATGTGAATTCGACAACCGCTCTTCTGATGTCACCTCCCTGGCCGAGGGACTCGGCATGCTGAAGGCAGGAAGCATTGACGAACAAACACATCGAAAGCTGGAGGATTGCGCGGGTCCCACTTGTGGTTCATGCTCTTTTTTGGGCACGGCAAATACCATGTGCTGCGTTGCCGAAGCACTGGGACTGATGTTTCCCGGCAGCGCCACCATTCCGGCAACACACGCTGAGCGTTTGCGAATCGCCCAGGTTTCCGGTCGCAGGATAGTTGAAATGCTCCATGAAGGTATTACTTCCAAGAAGATCCTTAACAGAAAATCCATAGAAAATGCCATCCGGGTGAGTACGGCAATCGGTGGTTCAACCAATGTGGCGCTGCATTTACCCGCCATTGCGTACGAAGCGGATTGTGAGATTTCCATGGATCTGTTCGAGGAGCTTTGCAGATCCACACCTTATATAGCCAAAATGAACCCTGCTGCTGCCCCTAATGTTCCTGATTTCCATTTTGCAGGCGGCATCCCGGCAGTTATGAAAGAGATATTACCCCTTTTAAATGGGGATGCCCTAACTGTATCGGGCAAAACAGTTGCAGAAAATGTATCGCGCGCTCAAAACGTAAACTCCCGGATCATTAGAACCATGGAAGAACCCTGGAGCAAAGAAGGCGGGCTTGCCGTTCTTAGGGGAAATTTAGCTCCAAATACGGCCATCACTAAGCCTGCTGCCATTTCACCGGATATGCAAACCTTTACCGGCAACGCAATTTGCTTTGATTCCGAGGAGTCGGCCAATGAAGCGGTTTCAAACGGCAGGGTTCGCGAGGGTCAGGTGGTTGTCATAAGATATGAAGGTCCGAAGGGAGGACCGGGTATGCGGGAGATGTTCAGGGCCATGAAAATGATTTACGGCAGGGGACTGGCTCTTAAAACCGCATTGATTACAGATGGCCGGTTTTCCGGAACCAACAACGGTTGCTTTGTAGGGCATATTTCTCCCGAAGCAGCAGAAGGCGGGCCGCTGGCCGTTGTAAACGATGGGGATGTTATTACCATAGATATCCCCAAGCGCAGGTTACACCTTGAGGTTTCAGAACAAGAGATCAAAGATAGGCTTTCGAAATGGAACAGACCAGAACCAAAGTTTAAAAAGGGATATCTGGCACTCTACGCGAGGCTGGCCGAATCTGCGGACAAGGGAGCGATCATAAGGCATAAATTTGAATAAAGCTCTATTACATCAACAAAAGGAAGCAGTATCATGACATTGAACGGTAGAGTCAGTATCATCACTGGAAGTGCTCGAGGCATAGGAAAAAGAATCGCTCAACTGCTGGCCTCCGGCGGGGCTGCTGTTGTTATAAGCGATGCAGACGAGAGCCAGGCGCAAGCCACGGCCCGTGAAATAGAAACGGATTTCGGTGGTAAAACAGCCTGTATACCTGCTGATATTTCCCAAATTGATCATATTCATAACCTTGTCAATACCACGGTTCGGCAGTTTGAGCGAATTGATATTCTTGTTAACAATGCAGGGATATGCCCGCTTAACAAAATTGAGGATATCACCCTGGAAGAATGGAACAGGGTGTTATCGGTGAACCTGACGGGGGTCTTTTTTTGCTGTCAGGCGGTCATGTCTGTTATGAAGAAGCAAGGCAGCGGGAATATATTGAATTTGGCTTCCATTGCCGGAAAGATAGGAGGTATCGCGGCAGGAGCGCATTACTCGGCTTCAAAGGCAGGGGTCATCTGCCTTACCAAGGTATTTGCCAGAGCAATGGCGCCCTTTGGGGTTAGAGTAAATGCCATTGCTCCGGGTCCTGTGAACACCGATATGGTGAAGGGCTTTTCAGAGGAGTCAATGAAAATTCTTGTTGAACAGGCTCCCTTAAGACGCATTGCGGATGTGGACGACATCGCAGAGGCTGCTCTTTTCCTTGTTTCAGATGCAGCAAAGCATATAACCGGGGAAATTCTGGACATTAACGGAGGATTGCTGATGGACTAGTTTTGAACTCATCCCGTAGTTGTATAAATCATATAGCAAAATGGCCAGCATGCATTATTTATAAGTATCTAACAACTGCCTCCTTTGAGTGGTTTTACAACAACGGGGCTCAAACAGGGAGAGATCATGGAGGATCGAGATAAACTATTACAAGAGGCTTACAGGCTTGGGTTTGAGTATGAGAGAACTTTCAGAGGGTGCTCTCAGTGTGTCATTGCTGCCATTCAAGATACAATCGGAATTAAAGAGGACAGCGTATTTAAATCCGCCACAGGGTTTGCTGGGGGCATCGGACTCAGTGGAATCGGACCCTGTGGAGCATTTTCAGGAGGGGTGATGGTATTGAGTCATCTCGTTGGCCGCGAACGGTCCAATTTCAGCGACCCTGAACGAATTCGGTTTAAGTGCTTTGATGTATCGAAAAAGCTTTTGGACAAATTCGTTGCTGAATTTGGTACCATTGTATGTCGTGACATACAGTGCCGGATATTCGGAAGGCCGTATTATCTGAGAGATCCCGATGAGTTCAAGAAATTTCATGATGCAGGCGCTCACGACGAAAAATGCCCGGATGTGGTCGGCAAGGCAGTCAGAATGGCCGTTGAGCTTATAATGGACCAAGGGTTGTTGGATATATTTGCAGCAAAGGGAACCACTGCTTGAAAGGACAGGGCCTTTTTATCCGGATAAAAAGGCTCATCGTTCCGCATGCCGGGTTATAACGGAAGTAATATAAAACCGATGCCCGTTTAAACGATAATCTTCAATGAAGCAAATTGATTACTTCTGGTACACCACTTCTCCATCAACGATCGTCATTTCGATATCAACCGTATGCCATGCCTGCGCTGGGGTCTTGAAGAGATCCCGATCAAAAACGGTAAGATCCGCCCATTTTCCGCGTTCAATCGTGCCTGAAAGAGTTTCTTTTCTGGCTGTCCATGCCGGTATTACCGTAAATCCCTCGATGGCCTGATGCAGGTTGAGTTTCTCTTCAGGATACCAGCCATCTTCTGGTTGCCCGTCCGGTGTTTTGCGGGTTACGGCAGCCTGAAGGCCCAGTAATGGATTAATTGGTTCAACCGGCGCATCGGAACCGAATTGTTGGCGCACACCCGCCTTTAAGATTGATTTCCAGGCATACCCATATCGGCACCTTTCAGCTCCCCATCGCTTTAGTGCTGGCTGCCAATCTGTTGAAAGAAACACAGGCTGCACGGAAGCGACGACATCTAGCTTTCGAAACTTTTCAAGATCCTGTGGGCGAAAAAGCTGCACATGTTCTATGCGGTCTCTTCGGGCGGTTGTGCTATGATTTCGAGCCGTGCAGATGGCCTCTATTGCATTTGTTACTCCCAGATCTCCAATGGCGTGAATCGCCACGTCTCTGTCATGTTGATATGCCTGTTTGATTTTTTCTATCATTTCTTCTTTGCTCATGCAGGCGATTCCGCGTTCGGTCGGTGCGTCCGTGTATGGTTCGTGCAGCAGGGCGGTGCCGGCGCCTAAAGATCCATCTGCAAACAGTTTTACATGTCCCAGCCATAGTCGCTTGCTTTCTGAATTTGACAGTAGCCCCTGCGATGCTGCCTCGTTAAGGTCTTCAGGCGGCGTAAGGTGATGTATCCTGATTTTCAATTTCCCCTCAGAGTCCAGATCACTTAAAGCATCCCATTGTTGTAAGGTTTCACAGGAATGAACGCCAGTAATCCCATATCGAAGAGCCTCTTTTTGAGCGATGAGTGCAAATTCCATTCGTTCTTCAAGGGTTGGTGCCGGTATATGGTTTTCGATAAGCTTACGGGCCTCTCGGAGCAAGCCGGTAGGTTTACCCGAAACTGGATCTCGTTCTATTTTTCCTCCGGGCGGATCGGGTGTAGTGCTGGTGATGCCTGCGCGTCTCAAAGCTTCAGAGTTGACCCACACCGAATGACCACATGCACGAATCATCATTGCCGGGTTGTTTGGCGTGATATCATCAAGATCTTTCATGCTGGGTTCCGTTGTGTCATCCCATTTGTGGTGATTCCAGCCACGGCCGATAATCCATTGTCCTGGTCGATGAGAAGCAACAGATGCCTTTATTTTCTCCCTGCAGGCCGACAAAGATTTAAGGTTTCGTAAATCCACCCATTTAAGCGCCATGCCAAGGCTTATAAAATGCAGATGGGCATCTACTATCCCTGGAGTTATCAGTCTGCCCGGTAGTTCAAGGGTCATGGTCTTGGTGTTGCAGAGGGGCTTTATGGTTTCGTTGCTGCCAACTGCAGCAATTCGATGTTTTTTTATTCCAATGGCTTCAGCCCAGGGTCGTTTGGGGTTTCCGGTGAAAACACGGGCTGAGAAGATCGCCAGATCCATTGATTTCTCCTATAAGTCCTATCGTTCCTTGGTAATGTGGGGGTCCAATATGTCTCGCAGTCCATCACCCAACAGATTCAATCCAAGCACTGTGATGAAAATAGCCAGACCGGGAAAGATCGAAATCCACGGGGCGGTGAAAAGCTGCTCCCGAGCGGTGGATAGCATGCCCCCCCAGGATGGCGTCGGTGGCTGAACGCCCAAGCCCAAGAAGGATAAAGAGGCCTCAAGCAAGATAGCATAAGCCACACCCAAAGTGGCAATAACCAGAATCGGGCCGACAATATTGGGCAGAATCTGTGTAAACATGATCCTGATTCGGCCGTATCCCAAAGCTCGAGCCGCTGTGACATAGTCCAAGGAGCGTGCGGACAACACTTGGGAGCGAGTTATACGACACGTATAAGACCAGTTGGTGAAACCCAGAGCCAAAAAAACATTCAGCAAGCCGGGCCCCAGAAGGGCCATGATGGCAAGCGCAAAAATAAGAGAAGGGATGGAGAGCATGATGTTGGTTAAACCCATCACGATATCGTCCCACCATTTGCCGAAAAAACCTGCGGTCATCCCTAAAATGATTCCTATCAACGTATTGAACCCCTGGCTGATCAGTCCTACAGAAAGGGAGATCCGTGCTCCGAAGATAACTCTGGATAGAATGTCACGTCCTTGATTATCGGTTCCGAACCAGAATTTTTCGCTCGGCGGCTCGTCAGAGACCATCAAGTCGGCGTCATCTATGGGATGATAGGGTGCAAGTAGTGGTGCAAGGATTGCTATGGCAACTATAATTCCAGTAATCAGCCCGCCTACAAGCAGGTTGGTCCTGGTCATTAGTTTTTTAACCGTGGTGGTCATTTATTTATATGAAATTCTCGGGTCGATGAAACCGTATAATAAATCTACAATCAGGTTTACAAGCAAAAAAACCATGATAATAGCTAAGATACAACCCTGGGTGACCGGAATATCCCGTTGAAAAATCGAATCAACAAGAAGCGAACCAAGGCCTGGCCATGAAAAAAGCTTTTCTACAATAACGGTCTGGCCCATCAACGCCCCGAACTGAAGCCCCGCCGTTGTCAGGATTAAAACCAGAGTGTTGCGCCAGACGTGTTTGGAGTTGACCAGAAAGTCAGACAACCCTTTAGCCCTGGCTGTTCGAATATAGTCAGTGGTTAGTATTTCGACCACCGCTGCACGGGTGGTTCGAGCCAAAAGCGCCATGTACCCCACCCCCAGGGTAAAGCCCGGCATGATGATATTTGCAAGACGTCCATCCCCGTAACCCTGGGGCGGCAGGAGATGGAGCTTAACCGAAAGAAAGAACATCAATAACAGTCCTAGCCAGAACTGGGGCATTGATACACCCGAGATCGCTCCCATCATGGTAAGAGTGTCAAGCCAGCGGCCCTGGCGCAAAGCAGAATAGAAACCCAGGGGAATACCAAAGCCAACAGCGATAATCATCGCCACGATAGCAAGCTTCAAGGTGGGCCACATTCGGGCCAGAATCAATTGGCTGACCGGTTCTCGCCTCAAGAAAGACAGCCCTAAATTCCCTGTTGACAGATCCTTGATGTAGATGATGTAACGCATCCAGACCGGCTTGTCCAGCCCCCAGTCCTTTTTCATCATCTCAATGTAATGGTAGTCGATGTTACGGTCTTGCTGGCCAGCTGCCATCAATGCGGCATTTCCGGGCAAAACGTTAAGCAGCAAGAAAATAATCAGAGTGATGACCAGGATGGTCGGAATAAATTGAAGCAACCTGCGAAGGGCGTAAGCAAGCATCGAAGACACCTAAAAGGTATGATTCGCGAGCACAAATTGTTATTTGAGTATAAAAAAATGGATCTTTATGCCATACAAACATACTCGGTTTTTTAAGGCAAATTTGCTCCCGTTTCAAAGCCTTTATCTATTGTCGCCAATAATTACAACAGATATCAGGTGCTCGGTCATATTAAGGCACAATATGGATGACCGAGCACCTTGTCCAAAACATAGGCCTCATTACTTCACATTGGCCCTGGGCGATGTTTCATCAATCCAGACATTGGTCAGGTCCTGGTACATCATCTCGATGGCCACTGGTGCCAGGCCGTGAACCCAGGGATGATGTGCCATGACCGCCTTGTTGTAATTGAAGAACCAGACTGGCGCATCTTCTGTGAAGATGGTGTTTGCCTTCATGATGTATTCCATCTTCTTTTTCTTATCGCGGGTTTTGGCTGCCAGATCCAATAATCTGTCAAATTCAGGATTGTTGTACAGAAAATAGTTTCCTGCTGCCTGGGGATTGTTCGATTTCCAGCGATCAAGCGCCACTTGCGGATCGGAACCTGACCCGATTGACCAAATATACATCTGATATTCTCCTCTGCGGATACGCTCGGCCATGGCGGCGCCTTCCATTTGCTGGATTTTCAAAGTTATGCCGATTTTTTTCAGATAGGGCATGGCTGCTTCATAGATACCTGACCCCCAGGACTTGTTAGCAGTTCCAATGGCCTGTTCAACGACGAACCCTTTTTCATAGCCGGCTTCCTTCATCAGTTGTTTTGCCTTTTCAGGGTTATATTCGTATTTTTTCGGCTTGGGCCCTTCACCCCATAACGGAGGCGGCAGCCAGCCCTGGCAGGGGTAAGCTTTGCCCTTTAAGACCTTTTCAATGATCAAGTCTGCCGGAATAGCATAGTTTACGGCTTGGCGCACCCGTTTATCGCTGAAAGGCTTGAACTGGGGATTCATTCCGATGTGACGCGTGAACAACTCCACTACTTCGATCATGTTCTTGGAAATGATCGGGTTGGCTTTGTACTCAGGATAGTTTACCGCACCAACGATCGTAGCGTCTAGTTCTTTTGCCTTAAAAGCAAGATCTCTAGGCGCCGCCTCGCCCATGATTTTGTAGACAACCTTGTCTAAATAGGGGCGCCCATCAAGGTAAAAATCTTTAAACTTATCAATGACTACCTCAGAACCTCTCACCCATTTGACGAACCTGAAGGGTCCACAGCCAACGGGATTGGTTGTGAATTTGTCTCCCAGCCTTTCAATTTCTTCTTTAGGCAGGATAGCCGTTCCCGGATAGCGTAGGAAATGCTTGATGTCAACGGGGTTTTCCAGGGTTACCTCGAGGGTTAAATCGTCAATTTTTTTCAAACCAGCGATGGTTTTTGCCCTGCCTTTCTCCACGGCCTCAACGCCCTCGATCGGCCTGATGTATTGGACATTGGGGGAGGCAGGTTTCATCGAAGCAATCCGGTTGTAAGACCAGATGATATCATCGACCGTCATTTTACGCCCGTTGTGAAACTTGATACTCGGTCTTAGCCTGTAAGTGTAAACCAGGCCGTCATCGGATACCTTGGCGCTTTCCGCCAGATCCAAGACAGGCTCATTCCTGGTTGGGTTCCACTTATAAAGGCTTCGGTGAATGTTCATGGAAACCAGAAAGTCCTGGACACGGGTTGATTTATGGGGATCAAGACCAAACAAGTCACCGCCGTAAGGCGCCATGAAATTAAGGGTTCCCCCGGAGCGCGCCGCCATAGTAATACCCGCCGTTGTTGATAAAAGAACCACTGCCAGAAAAACATAGCCGAGTTTTTTCATAATGCCTCCTTTTTGCTGTTTAGTTACAGGGGGAACGGTATCCCCACCAGTTCAGTGGTGGTCAGCGCCAGAGGATAGGAATCGCAAGGGCCCTGTCTTTAAACCCGAAAGTAATAATCGGGGATGAACCGGTATCCGCGCTGGATGTCTCCATCCAGGCACAGATCATAAATTTGTTGATTGACCTTCAGGAGGAATTTCATCTTTCTTACATCATCATTTCACATGATCTGGCGGTTGTGGAATATCTTTGCGACCGCATTGCCGTTATGTACCTGGGGCTGATCGTAGAGATGGCTTCCTACCGCGATCTGTACTCCAATCAGCGACATCCTTACACACAAGCCCTCTTGTCTGCAATCCCCACAACCGATATGGATGTCACCAAAAAGCGTACAATACTGAGGGGAGATGTGCCCAGTCCCATTGATCCGCCGTCCGGATGTCGGTTTCATCCCAGATGCCCCAGCCGTTTGAAAATGTGTGATCAGAGAGAGCCGAGGCTGCAAATTCTAGATGGGGATCATCACATAGCCTGTCATTTATATTCATAGTGCATGTCCAATTTTTTTCACCCGCCAACATTGACCACTTCCCATATCGTTGGCATAATTTTAGCATAGAGATGGTTGATTTTTGATTCAATTCTCTTGTTACATATAGTCGTAGACATTCCGATACGTGAAAATGATAAGAGAGCCGGAACGAAAGTAATCCAATATGAAGCTTTGTCAAAAATGCGGCCAATCCTTGGCCGAGGTGATTACGGTATGTCCTGCCTGCGGTAACGAAGTGGGTGAGGGCAGAAAACGTATCGATGATTACAAGATTGACACGGTCATTCACGAAGGCTATGCCAGCTTTCTTTGCAAGGCAATTCGACAGCGCACAAACGAAAAGGTAATGATACGGCTTTTTACACCCCGCTCAGGGGTGGATGATCAGGTGGCGGCACGGCTTAGGCGAGAGCTTGAAGAGCTTAAGAAACTGCCTGCAAAAGGATTTGTTCAGCACTATGCCATCCGGCGCTCACAGGACGGCCTGTGGTACAGAATAAGTGAATGGATCGATGTGTTGAACTGGGGTGAGCTGATTCGATCCGGACGGTTGAAGGACCACCAGTTCGCCTTTTCCCTATTTGCAAAGATAGCATCCATCCTTCATACGCTGCATGATTTCGGACACATCATCCCCCATCTCATACTGGACGACATCATTCTGATTGAAGGCGAAAACGGGAAACTTGATGTTAAGATTGACTACAAGTTTTCTCGGTTTTTCGACCCAAAGCTGGATCGTCCCGGCCCGTTGCTCAAACACCTGCTGGATACCCATCCGGATATCATCCATAACCGGCCACTGGATTTGCGAAGTGATATCTGGTCGCTCGGCAAGGTGTTCATCGAACTGCTGACCGCAGATTATAATATAACCGATTATCTTGTGAAAGTAGATGAACTGCCCCTAACAGATGATGCAAAGGTTTTATTTAAGACCATGCTGGCCAATGATCCGCTACTTAGACCCAAGTCCATGAAGGAGGTGGAAGATTCCCTTTTAAAGATTGCAAAGGTTGAACTTGAAACACCACCGAAGGTCCAGGTGGAGATGGCCGAGGCGTCTGAAAGAGCCCTCAGAAGGCTTGGAAGACGGCAGAAGGTGCTGCTGGCAGTGGTTGTTGTTTTAATAATAAGCGTGGGTGTTGCCGTATATAATCAAACCACTCGAAAAAAAGACAACGCCGTTATCCTTGAGGAATATGCCAACGAATTTGCACCTTCCGTCGCTTTCCTGCTGGTTGATTACTGGCTCAAACAAGGCGATGCATACGTATACCGGAATCGTTCGGAAGGAACCGCGTTTCTGGTGGACGAACAGGGATATTTGATGACAAATCGCCACGTGGCATGCCCGTGGCTGGAAGACCGTAACCTGCAGGCAATTGTAATGCAGTCTAAATCCACCGGCCGCTCGCTTCGATTCGGTTACCGCTTGTTTCTATGGTTTGACGGTGCCAGGGCATTCAACCGTTCAGCAGGATTCATGGACAGCCCGGACCTGGCAGATATGTATTTCCTGGAATCGGCTTTTCGAACCGATGGTGAGCCAAAGCTTTCGATTGCCGGTGTGGCCAAACCGCCCGTGCAAACCCGACAGCTTGTTTCTTCTCCTCTAAAAGATGATTTTGCGGTGCTTAAGATCGATAAAATACCCAAAGGCTTAAAGCCGCTTCCGCTGGAAGACAAACTTGATGTGCTTAAAGTGCCGAAGCTCTCTCCCATTATCGCTCTGGGTTTCCCGCTTGGCAGTCGAGCCCAGGAAGCCCGGGTTAACGTGAGTGTCGCAAGAGGGCATGTTCGCCGCACTTTTGGTAATATGATTCAGATTGATGCTTCCATTTACGGCGGGAACAGCGGAGGACCGATGATTGATCTCAGCGGTAAAGTGATCGGCATCGTTTCAGGGGTTGCAACGGATCGGGCACCGGGATTCCTGCCGATGGTAACCCCGCTGTGGGATATGGGAATGGTGCTTCCCATCAATACACCCATTGATTTTTTAAAAGACCTTAAGGCAGGCAACCTTAAATGGAACGGTGTGCTTGATCTTTCCGTTGAAGAAAAACTTGAGAGGATTTTTAAACCCGCAACCGATGCTCGCTGGGCCGAAGCGATGGCGGCTGCCGATAAGGAACTTAAGACGAGTTCCGATCCGCACCTGGTTATGGCTGCAGGCATAATGCACTTTTGTGCAGGCGATCAGCCGGGTGGCAAGAAGTTTTTTGAGCAATCTCTTTCCATGGACTCTGAAAACAGCATTGCCCGTTTGATGTTGTTTATCCTCGATTGGCTTAACGGCCCAGCCTCGCAAAGCCCTTACCGGAACGGTCTGGTGGCATTGGACTGGAGATCTCCTGCAGAATTTCAGGGTTATCTGGCTCGCGTGCTGGAGGGGGCGGTTGATGCAGAATCGGCTCTGAAAGCCTGGGATACGGCCTTTGAAAAGAGCTGGATAAACTATGTTGTAGGATTGACCCATGTAAAGAAGGGTGAACTGGATGAAGCCGAAGCGGTGCTTAAAGAGGCCCTTATCGCCGCAAGTTCATCGTCCTGGGAATTTTTTCTTGCAAGAGCCCAGCTTGAACAAGTACAACGCGAAAAGCTTTCTTCCTTACAGATGAAAGAACGATGGGAAGCATATCAAAGCGAGATCGAAGCATTTCAGCAATCCATCATCGATGCCCTACCGAAAAAAAAAGATCAGCACTCGAAACTATCTCAGTTAAAAGATCAACTGTTAGGAACGAACGTTCGCACAGAACAGAAACGAAAAGTTTTCGAAAAAATGCTGGAATATTTTCCTGACAATGGAGAGGCGTTTGTGGGTTTGGCTTTTTATAGCAGCATAGAGGAAGATTGGAATAAGGCCCTTGGGTACGTAAGAGCTTTTCTTAAAAAAAGTGGCCGCCAAAATGCAAGGCAATTGAGTGTGGGCCTTCTTGAGGCCGAGATCCTTCACCGTATGGGAAAAAAGGAAGAGGCGGATTCCAGCTTAAAAAACTTTTTTCATCGAACCCGAGATCCCTGGTACCGTTCCATCGCCGAGAATCTCATGGGGAAAAGAACCGTTGAATCTCTTAAAAAAGAAGCAGGCAACATACCGGAAAATATCGTTACGCTTTATGCGGCACTGGGGTTTTGGGCCGAGGGCTTAAAAGATAAGAAAAAGGCAATAGAGTATTATCGAGCGGCCATGGAATCATTTATGGATACCTGGCATGAATATGATTTTGCCAAGGGTCGTATTAAACGACTCAGGGCGACCTCAGGATAATCTTCATCCTCATAAATTTGCAGTGGATCCTCTCCCGCACCAACAGCGGCTCTCACTGCCCCCCTTTTTGTTTGACACAGTCCTGCGGTTTTTTTAAAAAGAAAACAACGACGTAAAGCCAAGAGGATATAACAAAGCATCCAACCTGGTAAAGGAGGACGAATAAAGATGGCAATTTCCGACCCATTTCGGGGGATTCTTCCGGCCATGCAGGTGCCCTTTGACCCTGACTTCAGCGTTGATGAACCGGAGCTGCGGCGGTTTACCAGCTGGCTGGCTGGCCATGAGGGGATTGGAGGCCTGGTTACCAACGGACACACCGGCGAGGTATTCGCCCTGTCGGCTAAAGGGCGGGCGGAGATAACCCGTATTGTTGCCGATGAGGTGTCAGGCAGATTGCCTGTAATTTCAGGTATTTGCTGTGAAGGAATTAATGAGGCGGTTGAACATGCCAAGATGGCAAAAGATGCTGGCGTGTCTGGCTTATTGATTATGCCGCCCCATACATGGCTTCGATTCGGCATGCGCGAGGAACATGTTGTCGAGTATTTCAGCGCCATTGGCAGGGCTGTTAATATTAATCTTGTCGTTCATGTATACCCGGCGTGGACAAAAGCCAGATATTCATCGCGGCTACTGGCGGAGCTGGCAAGACTGCCGTGGGTTACCTTTAAGGTCGGTACTCGTGAAATGTCCAAGTACGATCGGGATATTCTGGCCATAAGGGAGGCGGATGAAAACTGCACCATTTTAACCTGTCATGACGAATACCTGCTGGCCTCAATGGTGCAGGGTGTGGATGGAGCGCTGGTGGGTTTTGCTTCGTTTATTCCAGAGATGATCATCGCCTTATATAAAGCCGTACAGGACGGGGATCTGAAACAGGCACAGGCAGTACAGTCCAAGATTTTTCCACAGGGAATCTTCCGGAACAGAGGTTATTCTGAGCAGGATGTTCGGAATATTCTCTCGCGCAACTGGATCCGGTTTCTGAAAGATACATGGCGCCAGCAGAATCGTTTTTAATAGGCACTTTTTGTAATAACGAAATCCTTTTGCCTGCCTTTGGGTTACAGTCTAATCGAAGCAATGTGAGGGTTGGGGTTGACATGGCTTCGCAGATTGGGTTATATGTAAAAAAATTAGGTATTATCCAATCAACCTGAACGATTAGACCTTCCTGTAAATTTCATAAAGGTAAATATTTTAGAATCGGTACATGTTGCCGGAGGATAAAATTATGCTTGAAAGGAGATGGTGTGGTTACTTATATAGTGCAGAGTAAGTGAGAGAAGAATTTTTTAATTGGGAGGTGCGGTTAAAAAGTAGGTATACCTAAGGAAGGAGACAGATGAAATGAAGAAGGTGTCATGGGAAAAATTCCGACGCACCCAGTTCGACCCGATGATAGAAACCGATGCCGTGGTCATCGTTCCGGTGGCGTCGGTCGAACAGCATGCAGAGCATCTTCCGATAAACACCGATACCAACATATGTTATCGTATTGCGATAGAAGCAGCTCAGAGAATCGAGGATGTTCCGGTGGTAGTTCTACCTCCCATATGGACGGGTTATTCCCCGCATCACATGTCATATCCCGGCAGCATTACGCTTAAGTTTCATACCTTTGTGGAGGTGTTGACTCAAATCGCCATAAGTGTGCATGCCCATGGGTTCAAAAAGATTCTGTTTCTCAATGGTCATGGAGGAAATTCTCCCATTGTTCAGAGCATGCAAAGAAAATTGGCTGCTGAACAGCAGATAACCGTGTTCAGTTATGATTACTGGAACCTGCCTTCTGTGCCCGAGGAGATGAGAAGAATCAGTGAATCGGATAAGGGTGGAATCGGTCACTCCGGTGAGATCGAAACCTCTTTTCAGCTTTACCTGCAGCCGGAACTGGTGGATGAAACTGCGGCAAGGTGGGTTTCAGGGGCAAGGGGAGATCCGTCTTTCGGCAGCCGGGCAAAAGGCGAAAGCTTATTTACCTTCATTGTGGATGCCCTCATTAAGGTGCTTCGGGATTACCACAGTGGAAAACTTGAAGAGACGCTGAAGTGGCAAAAAGAGATCCTGGATTAGACGATAACCAAAATAATATGAGAGCAAAAAGAATCAGAGACAGGGTGTTCGTTGTTTTCCTTTCCACATTGCTAAGTCTAACCCTATCATTCTTCCCAAAACATATATCCGCCGAAGAGAGACCCTCCGAAAAAGCGGTTGAGCCGGTTACTTTACGATGGGCGCAACAGGGGCCGCAGACGGGCGTCCATTCAAAGATCATCCTGTGGATGGGAAGGGAAATCGAGAAACATACCGAGGGGCGTATCAAAATCCAGATGAAATGGAATGCTGATTTGACGAAAGAGCGAGAAATTTTAGGAGCTACGATGACCGGCAATTACCACATGGGTACCATCGATGTGGCCGATTATCCGAGACAGCTTTTCACATGGGGAATTTTTAATGCGTTTATGATCGGACCATCGGATCCTTTTATTGTCAGTGAAATAAAGCAGGTTTGTATTAAACAAATTCCCGCTTTTAACGCCGAACTTGAACGATGGAACCAGCGGTTGATCACGTTTTTTAATTACCTTCCCTCTGTAATTTCTCTTACCAGACCGATTACAAGCATCAATCACATAAAAGGCCGGCGAATAGGGGCTTCCAGCATCTGGTTGCTGGCAATGCTTGAAGCCATCGGCGCGCGTGGCGTTTCCATACCTGGACCAGGCTCCTATGCCGCACTGGAACGCGGCTCCATCGATGGTTATTTGAGCAGCCTTGATCATTACTACAGATATTCCTTAGATGAGGTTGTGAAGAATTATTTGTTCAGCAAAAACCAGTGGCAGCCTCAGCCCGTTCTGGTTACCGTCAACCGGGATGTATGGAATGCCCTGCTTGAAGCGGACAGAAAGATCATTGTTGACATTGGCAAAAAAGCGCTGAAGTTGCAGAACAAGTTAAGCAGGGACTTCGGGGATCTGTATATGAGCGATATGAAAAAGCGCAGCAACGCCGTATTTACGGAGATGCCCGAAACGGAGCTAAAAACGTGGGCGGAACTGCCGGCTGTAAAAGAATTGCCTCAACAGTGGGTGAAGGAGGCTAAAGCTGCGGGTTTGCCGGCAAATGAAATACTGGAGCTGGTCAAAAAGAAAATCCAACAGGGACTTTTGAAAGAGCAGCAGCGATCTGAACGATAAACTGAATAACGATTATCTGGAGGTGAACCTTGTACGATATACTCATTTGTAACGGTCGGATAATTGATGGCTCAGCCACACCCTGGTTTTATGGCGATATAGGTATTAAGGGGGATCGAATTGCTTTTATTGGAAAAGCAGACGGGGTGTGTGCGCGCAGGGTAATCGATGCGTACGGGCGGGTCGTATGTCCTGGATTTATCGATATGCACACGCATTCGGATGTTATGCTCCTGGCGAATCCAACACATGAGCCTAAAATAATGCAAGGCGTTACCACCGAGGTGATCGGTGTTGACGGTCTTTCATATGCTCCGCTTTCTTCGGAAAACATTGAGATGATGCGAAGGTATCTGTGCGGATTAAACGGAAATCCGGATATTGAGTGGAACTGGAACTCGGTGAGTGAGTATCTTTCCCGATTTGACCGACAGGTCGCAACTAATGTCGTTTACCTGGTTCCGCATAATGCACTGCGACTGGAGACCATCGGTTTCGTTGATCGTGAAGCTGCTGCCGATGACTTGAAAAGGATGCAGGAGATTTGTGCCAGGGCAATGAAAGAAGGAGCCGTCGGATTTTCAACCGGGCTCGATTATTTTCCGTGCCGGTATTCCAATATCGAAGAACTCATCGCCATTTGCAAGACCGTGGCGGAGCATAACGGTATTTCCGTATGGCATGTTCGTATGCGGGATCTTGGCCTGATCGATGCCATCAACGAGGTAATGCAGGTAGGTGAGGCAACCCGGGTTAAAATGCACTTTTCGCACTATGCCGCAAGTGGCCCTGAAAACAAAGGAATGTCAAAGCAGATACTTGAAATCATCGATCGTGCTCGCGAAAAAGGCCTTGATGTCAGCTTCGATGCATATCCATATATTGCATCCAGCACCACCCTGCTTATTCTTCTTCCCCGATGGGTGCACGAAGGGGGGCCGGATGAGATACTGAAACGATTGGCAGACCCGGAGGAAAGAAAAAAAATATGCCAGGATCTGCAGGATCACCAGTTGGGCTGGGATAAGATTTTTATAAATTTGGAGTCCACCTCCCGAAATCGATCGTATATTGGAAAATCACTGTTACAAGTGGCAGAGGCAGCCGGCAAGGACATGGCCGAGGTTTTATGCGATATCCTGCTTGAGGAAGAACTAAACGCTGGATATGTGAATTTTGTTGGCAATGAAGAAGACATGCGAACCATCATCGGGCATCCTTGCCATGTATCATGCAGCGACGGTCTTTTGGTAGGCGAGAAACCCAATCCGCGGGGCTGGGGAACTTTCCCGCGGTTCCTTTCCGTTTATTGCAGGGATCTGGGGCTTTTCAGTCTTGAAGAAATTATTCGGCATATGTCCGCAGCCCCTGCACAACGTCTGGGGTTGACGGACCGGGGCTTGATCAAAGTCGGGTTGGCTGCTGATCTTGTGGTATTCGATCCTGAAACCATAAAGGATACGGCCACTTTTGACGAGCCAAGAGCAAATCCTGTTGGCGTCGATTATGTTCTGGTAAACGGAGCGATCACGGTGGACAGGGGGCAGCATACCGGTATCTTGAACGGACGGGCATTGATGAAAGATTAAATCTACTTTTCTCTGCAGTGGCATTGATCCAGGGATTTTCTCAAGGTAATTGGATCTAAAAATATTTTCTATGGTGGGAACTTATGAAATTGAAGGACATTGCAAAGGTGGTGCGTAGCAAAAATGCGGGGCCATTTACACTGACCATAGACCTGCTTTTTCCATCTCAAGAAGCCTATGAAACCGTGAAATTTTCAGAAGTTATTAATGCGGAAAAAATTTCTACACTTTATGATATTCCGAAAGAGAAGGTTCAAATCATTTTTTATCCTCCGGGGCTTGCTGTAAAGATCGTCATGCCGCGCCGGGTTGGATCGGGAGACATACAAGACACAGACGTATACGGAGCTCAGCAGCATACACCAATGCTAAATTTAGAAGTGCCTGAAATTGTCAAACAAAGCCAAACTACCTAAAATGGATAAAAGTGCTTAATATCTGGAGTGAACCGGCGTTAATGCAATTCTGAAGTACTCTGTGCAGAAACATTCAATAGCGAGGAAAAAATGGAAGAATTGCGATGTTATGCTGCATCAGGACAATTGGGCTATGGGGTTCCCAAAGAAAATTTTTACAGGGGAATCGAAAAGAAACCACATTTTATCGGAGCCGATATGGGATCGACCGATGTCGGCCCATTTTATCTGGGATCTGGCAACATGGGACCTGGCACCCTCTCAGCAAAAAGAGACATTGAGCTTTTGTTGCTGGCAAGCAGAAAACTTGGGGTTCCACTGATTATTGGCTCTGCCGGTACTGCCGGCGGGGAACCGCATCTTCAGAAAACGCTAAAATTGGTCCATGAAGTAGCTGCGATTCATGGACTTCATTTCCAGCTCGCCGTGATACATGCAGAGATCGAGAAGGATTTGGTCAAAAAAGCGCTGAGGGCCGGGAAAATAGCGCCTTGCGGCATGGTGCCTGACCTAACGGAAGAGGATGTGGATCAGAGTGTGAGAATTGTTGCACAAATGGGGGTCGAGCCGATTCTGGCTGCTGTCGATCGTGGAGCAGAAGTGATCGTGGCAGGAAGGGCCTGTGACACAAGTATATTTGCAGCCATACCTTTGATGAGAGGATACGATCACGGCCTTGTTATGCATATGGCGAAAATTATTGAATGTGCTTCGATTTGTGCCGAGCCAGGAGGAAGAGATCCGATGATGGGATATTTATATGAGGATGCTTTTATCCTGGAATCTCAGCATCCTGGCCGAAAGTGTACAGCTGTATCGGTGGCAGCGCATAGTTTGTATGAGCAGGCAAATCCCTACAGGTTTTTCGAGCCTGGTGGTATGCTTGACTTAACCAATGCACAGTTTAAGGAAATTGACGACCGGCGAACGAAAATCTGCGGGGCAAAATGGGTGCCCGCAGAAAAATACACGGTAAAGCTGGAGGGTGCTGCATGGCTGGGGGTTAGATGCATTTCAATGGGGGGTGTTGCAGATCCGATCATGCTTTCTCAAATAGAAGAGGTAACCAATCAGATGGCTGATTTCATCAAAGACCTGCTCAGTGAGGAAATACCCCCTGAGACCTATCATATCAACTTCCGCATTTACGGGAAAAATGGTGTTACAGGACCCTTGAGATCTCAGGATGAATTCGACCCCCGTGAGGCATTTATTATGGTTGATGTAGTGGCAAAAAATGCCGAGACAGCAAGGGCCATTTGTGGAGTTACACGGCAAAATCTTCTTCATTTTGCATATCCGGGCCGGCTTGCCACCAGCGGCAATTTGGCCTTTCCCTTTACTCCTCCGGAGATTTTAGTAGGAGATACCTATCGATTCAACATCTATCACCTGATGGAGGTTGATGACCCGCTCGCCCTTTTCCCAATGGAAGTCTATTCTATTTAACATTGATGTATATATGCCATACAGCCCATCTGTTCCCAGCAGTGAAGAAGCGGCTTATGTCACAAAAACTATTGGGGCCCCGAGTCTTCTGGTATCATTCGAGGGTTAAATAGGGTATCCTTGACTTTCTTTGGAAGATTTCGAAGATATAGGATGTAAAACTGTCGTCTATAACCTCTAGGCGTATCTTGCACCATTTAAGATTGAGCTAAATCATCCCCTCTATTTGGATCTTAAAAGGAGTGTGTGCGGAGTTTACATATCAGGATTTGCTTATGGCAGCAGTGGCGGTTTTGTTTAAATCCGTGAGAGCGAAAATAATGGCCGAGCTTGCAAACAGGGCCGCAACAAAGAAAAGCGCTGCCTGCATTCCGAGATACTGGTATAGGGCTCCGGCGATTAGAGGAGAGATGGCGGCCATAATAAAGCGACTGAATGACAGGATGCCAAGCATAGTGGTGGCCACCTTGTCTCCTGCAATATCGAGAATGGTTGCCGATAGGATAGAGTAGTCGCTTCGGATGGAGATGCCCAGAAATACAATAATAAGGGTAAATAGAAAACCTTTACCGAAAAGGGCCAGCATCAGTGTAAGCACAGTGGAATAGGCGAGGGCCGGGATAAGAATCGGTTTTCTTCCAAACCGATCGGAAAGGTGACCCATCACAGGGCTTGCGATGATGCCCACCGTCCACAGCAGTCCAAAATGGAAACCTATGGATTGTGAACTGAAACCGAGCTTTTCTTTCATAAACAAAGGAAGAAACGTAACAAAAATATCAAAACACATCCCACGAAGCCCGGCCACAACATTGACCCGCCAGATATGAGTCTGTTTTAAAATGTGTTTTGTTATCTTAAATTGCAGCCTTATGTCAGCTTCCTCAAGCTGTCTCGTGTTCACTGTTCGGCTTTTTTGATTTCCAAGCCCTCGAAATGCCCATGTCACCCAGCAGGCCATGATAAGCGGCAGTGCAGCATACATCGAGATAATCCCCCTCCAGGACAGAACCCCCAGGAGCAGACCTGTGATCATCGGTCCAAAAATATCTCCAAGGCTACCTCCAACTCCATGCACTGCAAGCGCGGCTCCACGCCTGCGAGAGAATTGCAGGCTCAGTTCTGCAAGCGAGGGAAGATGCCAGATGGAACCCGCAGACGCAACCATAACCATGCCGGCCAGCAGCAGGGGATATACCGGCGAAATACCAATCACCCACCATCCAAGTGCAAACATGACCATGCAGCTCGCCATCAGAAGACCCCTGTAACGTCGAAGATAGTCCGATACCACTCCTCCGGGAAAAGAGGCCATTCCGGCTGCCAGTTCCCGTGCGGTTATAATGGCGCCTATCTGTACTGCGCTGATACCGAAGGTCTCCTTAATGGCTGGAAGCATCACAGAGAAGCTTTGCGCCATGAAATGGAAAATACCGTGAGCCACTGTAAGGCCTGCCAGAAGAAATACGCTGCCCCCCGGGGTATAGCTGTATTTTTTCCGTTGATAAGCTTTGTTTAAGATCTTCTCCATGCTTCAACCGCAGTGCATGTGACACAAAATCCATGAAAAAAGCCGGAACATGAATCCGGCTTAAAAAATGACCTCTATTTGGTCGGGACGGTGCGATTTGAACGCACGACCCCAGCGTCCCGAACGCTGTGCTCTACCAGGCTGAGCCACGTCCCGACATTATGTAAAATGTTTAAGTCACCTTTTCGTGATTGTCAAATAAAAATGTATCAGCCAAACGGGTTGTTTATGATGATAGTTTGATCTCGACCGGGGCTAACCGATACTATATCAATAGGAGTTTCCGTAATCTCTTCGATTCGTTTGAGATAATTCTTCACATTCTTCGGCAATGCCTCGTATTGCTGCACATGAGAGATATCCTCGTTCCAGCCTGGAAGGGTTTCATAAACAGGCCTGCAGGCTCCAAGTACGGTTAGACTTGCAGGAAATTCGTCAATCACTTTGCCATTATACCGGTAACCGGTACAGATATTGATGGATTCAAGACCCCCCAGCACGTCCAATTTGGTTATGGCAAGCCCTGTCACACCGTTTAGTCGGATAGCGTTTTTGACCATGATCAGATCAAGCCATCCGCAACGTCTTTTTCTTCCTGTGGTAGCTCCAAATTCCGCTCCTTTTTTCTGGATTTTTTCCCCGATTTCGTCCGACAGCTCGGTGGGAAAGGGGCCCGCTCCCACTCGAGTGGTATAGGCCTTGACAACTCCTTCAACACCGCTGATATGTTGAGGACCGATACCGGTACCGCAACAGGCATTGCCCGATAATGTACTGGAGGAGGTTACATATGGATATGTGCCATGGTCAATATCCAGATGCGTGCCCTGCGCCCCCTCGAATAGAACCCGTTTACCGCTCTTTATGGCATTGTTGACGGTGATGGAAACATCTGTCACATGTGCAGCCAGCCGTTGTGCATATTTGCTGTATTCACTTAAGATAGCGGTGACATCAAGCGCTTCTGCCGATAGATACCTTTCAAGATAAAAATTCTTTTCCTCAAGAATTGTCGTCACTTTATCTTTAAATACTTCCGGTTCCAACAAATCGATAAACCGAATGCCGCTGCGGCTGGCCTTGTCTTCATAGCAGGGACCGATTCCCCGGCCGGTGGTTCCGATTTTTCTCTGCCCTTTAACTGCCTCCCGGGCAACATCGATGGCTCTATGATAGGGCATAATGAGGTGGGCTTTTTCACTGATTTTAAGAATATCCGGTTCGATTGTGATGCCCTGATTTTTTAAATGATCTATTTCATCTATTAAAACAGCAGGATCTACAACCATTCCGTTTCCAAGTATGCAAATTTTTCCCTGCAGTATGCCGGATGGAACCAGATGACTGATAAACTGTTTGCCATTTACAACCATCGTATGACCGGCATTGTTTCCGCCCTGAAAACGGACAACCATGTCTGTATATTGGGCCAGAAGATCCACTATTTTCCCTTTGCCCTCATCTCCCCATTGGGTACCAATAATTACGATATTTGACACCGAACCTCCTTATTCGTTTTTAGCATTTTATAAAAGTTTTAGGGTCAATAATAACTCGGATCGACTTGCAGTTTGATCGCAACCCTGGGTTTATCTTGTAAAAACATCTGTGATGGGCCATACAACTACCTGCGCTGTTTGAAGAATTCCTGCATCAGCCGTTTGCACTCTTCTTCGCATATACCTCCAATTATTTCCGGGTGATGATTAAAACGCCGATCCGAAGCAAAGTCATACAGCGAACCGGCCGCCCCCCATTTGGGATCTTTAGCACCAAAGACGACCCGATAGATTCTTGCATTTATTATTGCCCCCATGCACATCACACACGGTTCGACGGTAATATAGAGCGTGGTACCCGCCAATCGATAATTGCCTGAGATCCTGCCGGCACTTCTCAGAGCCAGGATTTCAGCGTGTGCTGTAGGGTCAGACAGCCGAATCATTTGATTGTGTGCGGTTGCGATGACCTCACAGGTTTTAGCAACGAGTACTGCTCCTATCGGAACCTCATCGATTTGTCCAGCTTTTTTGCCCTCTTCAATGGCAATTTTCATAAATTTCAAATGATTAAAACCCATATATCAACAATACGCCGAACTTTTCTTTTGATCAATACATATTTCACACAAGGGGTATTTACTGGGATGTTCGTGGCATGCTTGAATTTTTATCGACTTGAAGTTATCATTGACATGGTTGAAGATTTTTCCTATGAACCATTTAAAACCTTCCTCGGATGCGCCTGTAGCTCAGCCCGGATAGAGCGCCGGACTACGAATCCGTAGGTCGCAGGTTCGAATCCTGCCAGGCGCACCAGTTATTACAAGGACTTAAGTGGTCTTTCTTAAGTCCTTTTCTCTTTTCCTGGGAGTCCGTGTGTGAATTTGTGTGAGAAATTTCTCCGATTTCACGGTCCAAAATCTTCATTGCCTCTTGCTCGGAGTCGCCTATAGAATGTAAATAGATTTCAGTTGTGGTCCTGTTTTCATGACCGAGTATCCGCTGAATGGTCCCAATGGGAGCTTTCCCGCTATCCAGTGTTTAGGCTTCGAAGTGGCGGAGGGCGTGAAACCGGAAATATCTAACCCCGGCCTTTTTGCATAAGGTTTTCATTATGCTTCTTGGCCTAAGATGGCCTCCTCTTTTAAAAACGTTCCAACCCCCTGCTCTCACCCAGATCAGGCCGTCCACGTGATTCCCCAATTGCACCAGGGCCTCGTAACAGAGCCTGGCTGTTTTGCCCGAGGTTATACAATCGTCCACAAAGAGGATGGAGTTGTTTTAGAGCTGCCAGTGCTGTGCACAGCACTGCAGACAGGTGTTCCAGGATTCCAGGAGTTGAGGCTTTGACTGGCCAGGGCTGGCCCAGTTAAATATTTTCTGAAATAATTTTTTGCTTTAAGAAATGATTCCAGAAATTTTGGAAGTTATAATTCGATTAAAGCCTGCTTTATTTATCGGGGCTGGCGAACCGGCCATGATACGCTTTGTCTGTTTTCTGTGCGAATGCAGGGACAAAGGGGATTCCGGTGAATTTAGAGAGGGCCTTGGCCAGGTCCTAGACGCAATATCGGAAAGGAGTTCTTCTCGCCGACGGTGGGGCCGTGGGAATGTAGTCGTAATGGTTCCTGATAAAGGCAAGGCCCCCCAGAACGAGCCCCTCAAGTTGGAGTCTTCGGTCCCACCATATGCGATGAATAGGTTTTGGCAAGAACCATCCCTGAAATTAAGCTTTTCTTTGAGAAGCAGATATGTTAATATATTTTAAGTATGTGATTTTGCTTAATATACTAAACAGAAAGCAAAGGTGCAATTATGGATTCGATCAAGATCATTTCAACCGTTGAAGAGGATGGAAAGCTTCGACTTCCGCCGGAATTGAAGCTTGAAAAGGGAAAGGTGCAAGTTGTAATTACACCTCTCAAGGACAAAAAAGAGAGGGATATCCAGCTTTCCCACTCAGACCACTCATGCGGCAAAATTATTCTTAACTCGCTGAGGAGAGAGGATATCTATGGTGTCGACGCAAGATAAATTTGTGTTTGTTGACACTAATATCCTCGTTTATTGCAACAATAAGGATTCCTCTTATTGCAAGCCCGCCAGGGAAAGGCTCGATGAGTTTATTAAAGAGGGCAATATCCTGTTTATAAGCGACCAAGTACTCCGGGAATATCTGGTTATCATGACCAGGGCCGGGATCTTGGAAAAACCTATTTCACCGGATCTCGCCGTTAATGACATAAAGAGGATGCAGGAGCAATTCAACGTACTTTTTCCTGATGACAAGGCCCTGGATATCCTCTCAGACATTATTGTAAGGCATGGTATCAGGGGGAAAAGGGTCCATGACACCGCTATCGTGTCGCTTATGCTGGCAAATGGCATATCCCATATTCTGACAAACAATGTCGATGATTTTAGGACCTTCCCTGAAATCACGGTCCATTCACTTTGAGCATCTTTGAAGAAGTTGTTTCAAAAATAATTAGCCTCATATGGATAAACTTGGTATCAATGAATAAAAAGCAGGGGCCACTTGCGTGATCCTGCACCCTGGGTCGAAACCACAGGGGTAGTGGATAGAATCTCGCATATTAAACCCACATCGGCATCACTTCAATATCTTTTATCTTTCAACTCAACGCTAGAAATCTCCTGGGATTGTCTTCTGTCATTTTCTTCATCTCTTCCCCCGTAAATTCAACCCTGCATCAGGGGATCCTTCTTGAGTAGGTTGTAAACCACTTTTCATAGCATGAATCCTCGATAAGCTTTCTGGAGGAACCAATGCTGGCCATTTCAGCAATGTTTCTAAGGGCCGCCGCGTCCAGGTTGTTGTCCCCTGCCATGTACACCATCACCATCCACTTTGCCTTCATTCTGTTTCTTCCCCCTTCTCCCTTCAGCCTTCCGCCTTTTCCTTGGTCTCCCCGGCGCTCTCCAGTCAGGATCGACCATCCTGAAAAACCATTTTCCCCCGATATTCCTGCCTGCCGGCAGGCAGGGGAGCAGACGTGTGCCTGGCATGACACACTGGCTGTATAGGCCACAGATGATGTGGACAAGAGGCGAGATTGGCAGAGTGAGGGAGTCGACATAGAGTTGTGAAGGTACAAGAAGAAGCCAGAAAACCGGAGGGGTATGACCAAGTTCTGAAAAGACACCGGGCAGATTGAAGCTCTGCACGGTCAGAAGGTATCCGGCTTTAAGCCCAAAGGGCTGCACACAACCCGGCAATCTCTGACGTCAGAAGAGCCATGGAGGAAGATGTGAAGTACAGACAGGTAATGGAGAGGGTCTCTGAACCGCGGCGACTGCAAGCGGCGTGGCAACAGGTAAGATCAAATGCCGGTGCAGCGGGAATAGACCAGATGACGGTAGCCGACTTTGAGCAACGAGAAGGAGAGCTGTTAGCGCTAATCCATGAGAAGCTTAAGGGAGGCACATACCGCTTTAAACCTGCAAGAAGGACCCTGATTCCCAAAGAAGGCACATCCAGGCCGCGCAAATTGGGGATACCGGTGGTAATGGATCGAATCGTAGCCCAGAGTGTAAACTCGGTATTTGCAGATATATTCGATCCGAGCTTTACGAGATCGAATTTTGGATTTCGTAGAGGCCACAGCCAACATCAGGCGATCGGACATGTCCGGCAGATAGTGATCGAAGGATATGAATGGTGTGCATCTATAGACCTTGAGAGTTTCTTTGATGAAATTGCCCATGATCTGATCCTGAGGCTAATTCGGCGGCAGATTGCCGACGAGCGGCTTATAACGCTGGTAGCAAGGGCGTTAAAAGCAGGAGTGATCATCGATGGGAGGTATCATAAAACGAACAAGGGATGTCCCCAGGGATCTCCGCTGTCACCGATGTTATCGAACATCGTGCTGAACGAGCTGGATCAAGAGCTTGAGAGGCGAGGGCATCGGTATTGCCGGTGGGCTGATGACTTTCTGGTATTGGTACGATCGGAAAGGGCGGCCCAGCGGGTTGTTAAAGGGATCATTAGGTACCTGGAAGAGGATCTGAGGCTTGTGGTAAACCGGGAAAAGAGCCAGGCGGCGCCTGTAAAAGACGTGTCGTTTGTCGGCTTTCAAATCCTTCGGGGAAAGATCCGAGTCAGCGACAAGGCCCGGGTCAAATTCAAAGCCAGGGTCAGAGAGCTGACCCGGAGGAACAATCCTCTTTCCATCTATCAGATCATCCAGGAGCTCAATGAATATCTGCGGGGTTGGGTTGGATACTTCAAAATCCAGGAATTCAAAAGGCCCTCTACGGATCTGGACGGATGGATTCGAAGCCGACTGCGCTCCATGCAATTGAAGAAATGGAAAAACCCCGGCAAATTCCAGAGGATGATGATCCGTGCGGGCTACAGGAATGATCAGGTCCGGCGCAGATGGGTGAAAATGAACAAATGGCAGTCAGTCAAACGCAAGGAGGTTCGCTTCGTGATGAACCTCCAGTGGTTCAGAATGCGGGGATTAATCTTCCTTAAATCGTTTTTACAGAAGCAGAAACCTCTTGAACTGACGTTCACTCGCTAATCGAAGAGCGGCTTACCTGGCCGATACGAGCCGTTCTGTTGGGAGGGGGTGATCAATCAATGCTCACCTCCTACCAGATTGTTGTGTTTTTTTCCGTGTCGTACCAGGTGGGCGCGCACGTTGCTCACCTTCCACAAAATGGCGGGATGTCGGGCAACACGATGGGCTGTTTCCTCATCGTCTACAAACAAAAGTTCCGCCCTCAGTTCCCCGCGTTCTATGGAAGCGATGTAGTCTGCCTCATTCGGTCTCAGCGTTGTAAAGTCGCTGATAACTGCCCATGACTCCCTGATCAGGTCTTCTGCTCGGGCTGGCGCGTCCACAGCCAACAAAGGGGCTAGTTGCTCCGCCACCGCACGATCGCTCAAAAGACCCTCCAGTCGTTCTTGTGTATAGGTCGGCAACGGATGATTGAGAACCGCGGATAAAGCGATGAACCAGGGTCGGAATGAGGGAAGACGCATAACATCTTTCGCTGGTTAAGGCAGGTTGGCAAGGTCCCAGACATCCCGGGCCGCCCCGCGATCAAGCATCGCCAGCATTTTGCCCACGACGATCTCCTGAAGACTGACGGTTCGCGCTTGCGGACGATCCAGCTCTCCGGGTTGCCACAGCTCACTATGCGCTACTCCGGCAATTGGCACGCGAAACAGGTAGTTAAGGTCCAGCTCAATGCGATCTTCGAGGCCCAGCACAGAGCGATAGATGAGGTAGATTTTGCGGCCGGCAAAGGCGTCTGCTGATTGTTGAACCCTGTATCCCTTGCGTTTGGCGAGTTCAGACACTGCCTGCTCCACCCGCGGGCGCTCTTGCAGCATTTCTTCCCGATCGCTATGACCCGTATAGTTGAAATCCAGGTCGATGGACAGCCGCCTCGGTTGACCGAAGCATAGGTTGAGCGCCGTCCCCCCTTTGAGGGCCAGGACATGGCTTAGAAAAGGATGGCGGGTGATGTCCCCGGCAAAATCTCCGAGGCGGACGACCTTTTCCAAGGAAGAAACAGTGTAGCCCGTCTGCGCAGAGCAGCGCTCCAGGTATGCCAGGCTAACCTTCATCCGGCTCTCCCAGCCTTGCCAGAGCCTTGGGGATGATCAGGTTCCAGCGTTTAACCATGACCCCGCCGCGGCTGTTTCGATGCAGGTAATGGGGCGAACGGGGCCGCTGCTGGGCCAGGGTTTCCAACATTTTCTCCGGCACGTGGAAGTCCTGTCGAAAACGCTCCAGAAACCATCCCACGGCCGCCCATAAGCTTGCCATGCCGTACCCTTTCAGAACCTTTTCAAGCAAGTGGAGGTCAAGGGTTGAAAACCCGCTTGCCGAGCGCACCAGTTCCTCCAGCCCCCCGGCCAGGGGTGGCCGGCGAAAACCTTCCACCAGGGTGCGTTCAGGGCCAGTGGCATGCACGAAACGGCCCTGGCGTTCCACACGGAGGGTTCCTAATCGCTCCTTGTCTTTTGCTCGCAGGGGCCCGGGGGGATCAAGAAATCGGATGGTTGTGCCATCAAGACGCAAAGGCCGACGACGACGTTTCACATAAAGGGTGCACTCGTGCCACACCGAGTGGGCCACCCCCAGAAGCTCGAGCGCACTGTGATGGGAAAATATCCCCTCGGGCCGAACCGCTGATGCCACCAAAAGCGGATCGGGCTGGAACCGATCAACCGGTATCCCCTGCGGGCAGACCGCATAAACGCCCCGAGCCACGAGTTTCAAGGTGCCGGTTTCCAGATGGTACTTCAATCGCTCTACAGCCCCTGCTCGTCCACCTTTGGGTGCAAGGGCTGTAACGGCCTCGTCGAGAGAAAATACGGGATGCGTGGCAAAAAATTCAGCGGTTTTCACTTGATACTCCGTGCAGTTGCAGGGGAATTTTTTCCCTTGTTCGCCACAAAGCGTCAAGCGCTCGTCCGGGCCGGACTTGGTTTTACATATGCAGGCAACTCAATTCCATTGCCTTGCAAGATGCGGTGTCCCCATTTAATGCTTACTATAACTTGACGTTCCGTGAACTTATGGGGGATATTTTGCCCTATTAAAGCACCAAATGTCAAGTAAACAGCACTTCAGAAACGTGCTCAGACTTCAGTCGAAAAGGCGTCTCTGGATCATCTTGCCCGGAAAGGCATTGTGAGATGCCCCCGGCTCAGCCACCTTAAACTCATCTTTGGCCTCGAGGTCGGCAAGGAGTTGCCGATAGCCGGACTCTCCCAGCAGCTCTATTGCCGCCGATCGGGAAGCCTCACGTAACTCCTTAGGAACCCGCAGCATAGCCTTGCCGAAGGTGCCGCTCATATCCGCCGGATCAAAGCTAAAGCCTTGCCCGTGTGCTAAGGGGCAGACCTTGATCAGTGCCTTTTCTAATGTTCCTCCCTGAACCTTTTTCTTACGGATGATTCCTATCTGCCGATTTACTGCTGAATAACGCAACCCAAACGCATCTCCAATCTGTTGGTTTGTGGAGCCCCACGGGCAAGCCCGTGGCACCACTTAGTTTCGCCGAATTGCTCCGCAATCGGCGGGACTTGGTGGTAGGACATCCCGCCCGCTTTT